>JAOXSA010000054.1 GCA_025800245.1 Amphritea sp.
CGCTAATTGAAAAACAGATTTAGCTAAATCGATACCAATGATGCTAACCTTACTCATGTATGGACCCTCTCTTTTAGATGCCGAACCAGGCTTAATGCGTTAAGCATGGCACAAAGGAGGTGGGTCCATCTTATTTCCCACGAAATCTTGTCGAGTCATGTAAGGGGTGTTACAACGCACCACTTATCAGAGGTTATTGGTGCAATACGCTGGCGCTATTGCACCCTACATTATTGAATGATGTTCGCCACTCGCCACTCGCCACTCGCCACTCGCCACTCGCCACTCGCTACGACTTCTTTATAAACTCCACTTCTTCATCCGCCATCCATACCGCGATCTTTTCTGGCCTGCCTGACAGGCTTAATTCCAGATAGCCGATGCCATTGCCCAGATTCAGGCGTTGCTCGGGATTGGATGAGACTCTTCGGGCGCGGATACGCATGCGACGACGCTTGGTAAACCAATTGAGAGGTGACTTTGAACCATAGAGAATGGTGTTGAGTCGGTCGAAGATTCGGATGAGTTTTTCCGGGAATTCATTCTTGAAGCCGCTGCAGGTGATCTGCCAGATATCCGGGCTGGATCGCCTTGAACGCAGGCGGATATCGTAGGCGAATGAATAATGCACATCACCGGATAGAACGATAAAGTTCTCAGGTGTTTTTGGGTGCTGGAATATATTCAGGATAACATTGGCGGATCCTGGATGTGCCATCCAGTTTTCAGCATCGACCACCAGGGGTTTACCTATATAGGTGAATATCCGCTGTATCGCTTCGATCAGTTTTACCCCGAAGATCGGCGCGGGCGAGATCAGCAGTACCGATTGTTCATCAATCAGTTCGTTCTGCAGTTCTGATAGCGCTTCCCAGTCCATCAGTCCTGATGGCTTGTTGGCATCACTCTCTGAGCGCCAGCGATGAGTCCGGGTGTCCAGAGCGATCAGCTTGGGGGATGTCGGCACCGTGTAATGCCAGTGGCCGAATTCCAGAATCTCGGTGATCAGTTGCTGGTGACTGCCGGTGTCCATGTTCTGCAGTGTATCCCCGAAGCGATTGATCATCGCTTCGGGAAATGCGGCTGGATTATTTCCCCAGCCCTGGCAAAGCCAGTAACCAAGCAAGGCGTTCCCCAGCATCTGGCGGGCAAAAGGGTTGCCATAGGCGGTTTCTTCCCAGCCTCGTGTCAGGTTCCAGTCGTCGGTGACATCATGATCATCGAACATCATATAGGTGGGAATATGCGCCAGCAGTCGCTGAACCTGGTCCAGACCATCTATGAACTGCTCTATCTCGTTGAGTTCCTGAGTATACAGGGCATGGTGTTCGTCATTGATTGCAGCAGGACGATTAAGGTCGAGATGGCGCCATAATACCGGCGACCAGACCAGAAGATACATGGCGAATACTTCACCAAAAGTAATCAGGTGGTTATGCGCGGAGTCACTGGTGAATATAGGCTTGCGAACACCCTGGAAAAGTCGCCTGAGTACATCTCCAGCGGGCTTATCATCCGGTAGTAGCTGATCCCTGGCATAATAGCTATTAGCGTGGCTGTAGAGTTCTGATGCATTGTGTATCGTTGAGCCGGGCAGCTGTTCGTCGGGGATGCCTAGCATGCGAATTACCTGATGAATGCTGTGTAGCATTGGCCCTGCCACGTCATCTGCATAAATCTGATCGCCTGACATTATCAGTAGCGCGGGACGTTCTTCTGCAGGCATTTGACTTATTCTCTGATCAGCCACGACCAGGGCATCTGTGCCCGGATGATGAGGCTTGCGACATGAGCCGTGCAGTACTGAATTGAGGTGCGGCTGATAGCAGAGAGTAAGTCTGCTCTCTTCGCCGTAAAGCAACTCAGGGTTAAGCTGCAGTAGCGAAGTGGATGTGTTGGCCTGCTTAAACAGCAGGTCGTAGCTGATAATATCTCCCGGGCGAAGCGCTTCTTCAAAATTGAGCTCCATCAGGTAAGTGAATGCTCTTTCACCTACCTGCAGTTCCCGGATATTCGATTGGACGGCTATTGTTTCATGTTGCCTTGACAGATCGACTGTAGGCTCGATCTTCTGGCTGGTAACCAGCCAGAGGCAAAGCTGTTTATCGGTCAGGCGACGAGCAATCGGTCCAGCAATTAAGAGTGGCAGATCAGTCATTTAGCGATACATCTACGGCAGAGAAATATAGGGTTCACCTTAGCAGAAATACACTGATAGTCGACGATCTTTACCTTTGTTTACTGAACTGTTGTAGCAGCTGCATCAGGTTATTACCGGTATGATCGACTTTACCAGCGTACTGCTTGTTATTCTCAGCTTCGACGGCAGAACGCTGAGATTGTTCAACGGTCATATTGATAATCTCGGAAATCTGGGACGTGGTGGCGGCCTGCTCTTCCGTCGCCGCTGCGATCATGGTGCTCATGCTGTTGATTTCATCGATGGATGCGCGGATTCTGTCAACGCGCTGTTTTGCGTTGTCCGCCAGCTCAACCGTTGTCAGCACCAGCTCCTGCTGCATTTCGACACGGCTGGAGGTCTGGTCAATGGCGCTGTTGAGCTTAACAATAATCTGTTCGATGTTGCTTGCGGCATTCGCCGTATTCGCTGCCAGGTTGCGGACTTCGTCGGCGACCACTGCAAAGCCCCGGCCGCTATCTCCGGCTCTTGCAGCCTCAATGGCTGCATTGAGCGCTAGCAGGTTAGTCTGTTCTGCAAAACTCTGGATGATATGCAGAGCTTCACCGATCTCCTCACCGTCATTTTTCAGCTGTTGCAGTGTTTCGTTGGTGGATGCGGTTTCGTCTGCCAGGCGCTGGATACTGTCACTGGTACTATTCATCTCTTCGACGCCATGCAGCGCCAGCTCTGTTGCCATCCGGGTGGCTTCAGAGGTGTTAACCGCGTTTTGAGCGACTTCCTGATAAGAGCCTCCCAGTTGCTGGACCTGCACTGAGGCGCTTTGAGTCGAGGTCTGTTGTTCCGATACGATCTTCTCAAGTGTGGCGGAACTGCTGTTCAGATCCCGGCCCAACTGGTCAAGGATGGTGCTTTCACTGTGTATCCGGGTGATCAGTTCGGCAAAGTACTTGTTCAGGCTGGCGATGGAATCCGTCAGTTGTTGAAGTTCGGCCACGCGGTGTCTGTTGGTATCGGCAGTCAGTAGCTCTCCCTGGCTCAGCTGATTCAGCTGTTGACAGGTCTGGCTGATGAAACGACTGAGGCTGGTATTCAGCAGAGCCATGATGGTGCCGGTGATTATGATAAGGACGATGCAGATTATCAGCAGTATATAGACCCTTTGGCGTGTCTGGTCATACTGTTCCTGCAGCTGATTCTGAACCGTTGCGAGTTCTCCGGTCAGGGTATTGATTGCCTGAGTTGCGGTATCAATAGCCTGTTGCTTCTGGTCATAGAGCTTTTCGATATTGCTCAGCTCTTTGGTGTAGCGTCGGATCAGACTGTTAATCTCCTGAATCTGCAGGTCACCGATCTCTTCCTGCTCCTCTGCATCGCTATCGCTGTCGTTTCCAAGCAGTGACTGGAGGCCATCGTTTTCCGCTTCAGCGTAAATGCCAAACCGGGGCAGTTGCTCAAGTGTTTTTCCCTGCTCCGCGAGGCGGTTCAGGTTGTGCTCTATATTTGTTCGATTACGGGGCTGACTGGAGAAGTAGCTTTCCCGGCTGTGGGCAAGTGCCGGGACAACCGTCTGCATATCGCTGATCAGGTTTTCATACTTCAGACGTAATGTACTGAAAGATGAAGCACCCTCGCTGCTGTATTCCCTCAGTTGGCTCAGTGCGCCCAGTAATTCGCGTTCGTTGTTTATCAGCAGCTCCTGAGGCTTTTTCAGTTTGCCTGCTTCGCGAAGCTTATACAGTGCATCTGACTGCAGATTGGTAAGAATGTCCTGCAGGTCTGGCTGATCAGCCTGCGTCAACGCTGCAACTCTGTCGTCTTCAGTGATCAGCTGAGTCAGTGCATTATCGATGTCGGTAAGTAGTGTGGCGTTACCTGAGCTCAGATAGATCAGAATTGTCCTGCTGACATGCTCGTTAATATCAGTCTGCAGGTTGTTGTAATCACGGGTTTTGTCAAAACTGCTATCCAGCTGAGCCAGTGACCAGATCATCGCTGTGGCCAGACTGATAACAACCAATAGAAGAGTGCCAGCAGCAATAAGATTGATGCGGGATATATTCATAATATAGAGCCAGACTCTGGGTTGGGGAGTTGCGCTATTTATAGTCGGTAAATATTTCAGGAATGTTAAATGGTATCAGGCAGGGTTGGGTCTGTTACCCAATTTGTGGATGTATGCAACATAGACAAGTGACGACAGATCATCTAGAATATGGCCGTTTGCATGCAGGAAATGTGCGATAAAGAATTCTCTACAAAAAAGCGAGGTGGGCAGTTTGTTCTACCTCGCTTTTTTGCAACTTACGATTATTAATTCTGTTTAGGTATTCGCTCTAAGCGGGGAGGTTAAATTGACAAGACCAGCCATTCTGGCCCTTGAGGACGGCAGCATCTTCCGGGGAGTAGCGATTGGCGCGGATGGCCAGTCCAGCGGTGAAGTAGTTTTCAATACATCCATGACTGGTTACCAGGAAATCCTGACGGATCCATCCTACTGCCGTCAGATTGTAACCCTGACTTATCCACACATCGGTAACGTTGGTACAAACAAAGAGGATGAAGAGTCCTCCAAGACCTGGGTTGCCGGTCTTGTTATCCGTGATCTGCCTCTGGTTGCCAGCAACTGGCGTAACCAGCAGTCTCTGGATGAATATCTTAAGGCTAACAATATTGTTGGTATCGCAGATATCGACACCCGTCGACTGACTCGTATCCTGCGTGAAAAAGGCTCACTGGCTGGCTGTGTAATGGCTGGCGATGATGTGTCTGAAGAAGCGGCTCTGGAGGCGGCTAAAGCTTTCCCGGGTCTGAAAGGTATGGATCTGGCGAAGGAAGTGACTACTTCCGAGCAGTACAGCTGGACATCTACCACCTGGGATCGCGTTGAAGGTCATCAGGACATTGCTGAAGCAGAGCTGCCGCACCACGTCGTTGCTTACGACTTCGGTGTGAAGAGCAACATCCTGCGTATGCTGGTTGAGCGTGGCTGCCGTCTGACGGTTGTGCCGGCGAAAACCCCGGCTGCGGATGTGCTGGCGCTGAATCCGGACGGCGTATTCCTGTCCAATGGCCCGGGTGACCCGGAACCATGTGATTACGCTATCGAAGCGATTCAGGAGATCTGCAAAACTGATCTGCCGGTATTCGGTATCTGTCTGGGTCACCAGCTGCTGGCTCTGGCCTCAGGTGCGCAAACAGTGAAGATGAAGTTCGGTCACCACGGTGCCAACCACCCGGTACAGGACCTGGATTCTCAGCAGGTGATGATCACCAGCCAGAACCACGGTTTCGCGGTAGATGAAGACTCTATGCCTGCGACGCTGCGTGCGACGCATAAGTCTCTGTTTGACGGCTCCCTGCAGGGTATCGAGCGTACTGACCGTGCGGCATTCAGCTTCCAGGGTCACCCTGAAGCGAGCCCGGGTCCGCACGATGTTGCACCGCTGTTTGACCGCTTTATCCGCGATATTGAAGCGCGTAAAGCCTGAGCTAAACGTTCTGCCCGGTTGAGTCACTCCCGGGCAGAGATGATGAATTACTAAATTTCGATCGGTTAATTACACATGCCAAAACGTACGGACTTAAAAAGTATCCTGATCCTCGGTGCGGGCCCTATCGTTATCGGCCAGGCCTGTGAGTTTGACTACTCCGGTGCCCAGGCTTGTAAAGCCCTGCGCGAAGAAGGCTTTCGCGTTATCCTGGTGAACTCCAACCCTGCAACTATCATGACCGATCCGGCGATGGCTGATGCCACTTACATCGAGCCGATCCAGTGGAAGACAGTTGCCAAGATTATTGAACAGGAACGCCCTGACGCTCTGCTGCCAACAATGGGTGGTCAGACTGCGCTGAACTGTGCACTGGACCTGGAACGTGAAGGTGTTCTGGAACAGTTCGGTGTTGAGATGATCGGCGCGAACGCTGACACCATCGATAAAGCTGAAGACCGTGATCGCTTCGATAAAGCGATGAAATCTATTGGTCTGGAATGTCCTCGTGCTGCCATTGCGCACAGCATGGAAGAGGCGCTTCAGGTGCAGGATCAGCTGGGCTTCCCTTGCATCATCCGTCCATCCTTCACTATGGGTGGTACCGGTGGTGGTATTGCATACAACAAAGAAGAGTTCATCGAAATCTGTGAGCGTGGTCTGGACTTGTCGCCAACCAGCGAGCTGCTGATCGACGAATCCCTGATCGGCTGGAAAGAGTACGAGATGGAAGTTGTGCGTGATAAGAACGACAACTGCATCATCGTTTGCTCCATCGAGAACTTTGACGCGATGGGCGTACATACCGGTGACTCCATCACCGTGGCTCCAGCGCAGACCCTGACGGATAAAGAATATCAGTTCATGCGTGACGCCTCTCTGGCGGTACTGCGTGAGATCGGCGTTGAAACCGGCGGTTCCAACGTACAGTTCGGTCAGTGCCCACGCACCGGTCGTTTCGTCATCATCGAAATGAACCCGCGTGTATCCCGTTCTTCTGCACTGGCGTCTAAAGCAACCGGTTTCCCGATTGCGAAAGTGGCGGCGAAGCTGGCGATCGGTTACACCCTGGATGAGCTGCAGAACGATATCACCGGTGGTGCAACTCCAGCATCTTTCGAGCCGGCTATCGATTACGTTGTTACCAAGATTCCTCGTTTCACCTTCGAGAAGTTCCCGCAAGCGAATGACCGTCTGACCACTCAGATGAAGTCCGTGGGTGAGGTGATGGCGATCGGCCGTACTCAGCAGGAATCTCTGCAGAAAGCCCTGCGTGGTCTGGAAGTCGGTGCAACCGGCTTTGATCCGATCATTGATCTGGATAACGAAGACGCGCGTGCCGATATCGTACGCGAAATGAAGCAGCCAGGCGCTGAGCGTATCTGGTTCCTGGGCGATGCATTCCGTCTGGGTATGTCTGTTGAAGAACTGTACGAACTGTCCGGTATCGATCCATGGTTCCTGGTACAGGTTGAAGACATCATCAAAGATGAGCAGCGTGTCTCTGAAATGGCGCTGTCTGAGCTGGATAAAGATGCGCTGTTCCGTCTGAAGCGTAAAGGTTTCTCAGATGCCCGTCTGGCGACGCTGCTGGGTGTGTCTGAGAAACAGGTGCGTAAACAGCGCCAGAAGCTGGATATCCGTCCGGTATTCAAGCGTGTTGATACCTGTGCGGCAGAATTCGCAACCGACACCGCTTACATGTACTCCACTTACGAGGAAGAATGTGAAGCGAATGCCTCTGACCGTGACAAGATTATGGTTATCGGCGGTGGCCCGAACCGTATCGGTCAGGGTATCGAGTTTGACTACTGCTGTGTACACGCAGCGCTGGCAGCCCGCGAAGACGGTTACGAAACCATCATGGTTAACTGTAACCCTGAAACCGTATCTACCGACTACGATACTTCTGATCGTCTGTACTTCGAGCCGATTACGCTGGAAGACGTGCTGGAGATCGTTAACGTTGAACAGCCTAAAGGCGTAATCGTTCAGTACGGTGGTCAGACGCCGCTGAAACTGGCGCTGGCGCTGGAGCAGGCGGGTGTACCAATCATCGGTACTTCTCCGGAAGCGATCGACCGTGCGGAAGACCGTGAGCAGTTCCAGCAGATGCTGAAGCGTCTGGGTCTGAAACAGCCAGAAAACGCTACTGTACGCTCTCTGGAAGAAGCGATCATTGAAGCTGAAAAACTGGGTTACCCGCTGGTTGTACGTCCTTCTTACGTACTGGGTGGCCGTGCGATGGAAATCGTATACAAAGAAGCGGAACTGCGTCAGTACATGAATACTGCAGTACAGGTTTCTCACGATGCGCCGGTATTGCTGGATCGCTTCCTGAATGCTGCGGTTGAAGTCGATATCGATGCCGTATGTGACGGTGAAACTGTCGTGATCGGCGCGATCATGCAGCACATCGAGCAGGCGGGTGTTCACTCCGGTGACTCTGCGTGTTCTCTGCCGCCGTATAGTCTGTCTGAAGAACTGCAGAACGACATGCGTGAAATGGTGCGTAAGATGGCACTGGAACTGGGCGTTGTTGGTCTGATGAATACTCAGCTGGCGTATCAGGACGGTGAGATCTATGTGATCGAGGTTAACCCTCGTGCGTCCCGTACTGTGCCGTTCGTCTCCAAGTGTATCGGTGTCTCTCTGGCGAAGATCGGTGCACAGGTAATGGCTGGCAAGACTCTGGTCGAGCTGGGCTTTACTGAAGAGATCGTGCCTGAACTGTTCAATGTGAAAGAAGCTGTTTTCCCGTTCAACAAGTTCCAGGGTGTTGACCCGATCCTGTCGCCGGAAATGAAGTCTACCGGTGAAGTAATGGGTGTCGGTGCAACCTTCGGCGAAGCCTTCATGAAGGCGCAGATGGGTGCCGGTGAAGTAATGCCGAAGAAAGGCAGGGCCTTTATCTCTGTTCGGGAAGTTGATAAGCAGAGTGCTGTATCTCTGGCAAAAGATCTGGTTGCGCTGGGCTTCACTCTGGTCGCAACCCGCGGTACTGCGGCACTGCTGGAAGAGAACGGTCTGAGCGTTGAAGTGGTTAATAAGGTGATGGAAGGTCGTCCGAACATTGTTGATATGATCAAGAATGACGAGATTGCCTACGTGATCAACACCACTGAAGGCCGTAAGGCAATTGCTGATTCTGCTGAGATCCGTCAGTCTGCGCTGCAGCACAAAGTCCCTTACAGCACTACGCTGGCAGGTGCTGAAGCAATGACTATGGCGATGCAGTACGGCGAAGAGAAAGACGTACGTCGTCTGCAAGACCTGCACTAAGGAAGTACGAGATGCAAAAAGTCCCAATGACTGTGCAGGGTGAAAAGGCCCTGCGGGAAGAACTGGACGATCTGAAAACGGTTCAGCGTCCAACGGTTATTGCCGCGATTGCCGAAGCCCGTGAGCACGGTGACCTGAAAGAAAATGCTGAATACCATGCTGCCCGCGAGCAGCAGGGTTTCATCGAAGGCCGTATTCAGGAGCTGGAAGGTAAGCTGGGTTCGGCTCAGGTGATCGATGTCACTCAGATTCCACATACCGGTAAGGTTATCTTCGGTACTACGGTTGAAATTATCAACATGGATACCGATGACACCGTGCGTTACCAGATTGTGGGTGATGATGAAGCTGATATCAAAAACGGCAAGATCTCCGTCAGCTCTCCTATCGCGCGTGCTCTGATTGGTAAAGAAGAGGGCGATATCGCTGTGGTGCAAACGCCTGGCGGTGGTGTCGAGTATGAGATTGATCAGGTGCATCATCTATAGTCCATCACCTATAGTGTCTGAGCTATTCGTCACTTCTTTTAAAAGCCGCATCATCTGATGCGGTTTTTTTGTCTCTGCACATTGATTACAAGTCAGAGGGAAGGTCGCCGCTTGACCAGGGATTAAGTTGCCCGGTATGGTTATTCATTATCTATTATTTACATTTATGTGTTATTAGAGTTAGGACAAGGAGACTTCATGGATTGATGCTCTACGAAAGTAGCTCTTCGGGAATCACGCAATGAATGAATCAAATCGTAAAATGATATTGCACGTCCTTGATGATGAGCCGGATATTTGCCGCTATATCAGTTTTGTGGCAGGAGCACTTGAGTTTGATGTACAGTCGACCGAGTCGCCCTCGGCTTTCCTTCGAAATTACTCTGCCGACATCGATGTTCTGGTGCTGGATCTCTATATGCCCGGTATTGATGGTATCGAGCTGCTACGTTATATGGCAGATAATGTTCCCCCAAGAAATATCATTCTGATCAGTGGTGGTGACAGCATTGTTCTGAAATCTGCCCAAAAGCTTGCAGGAGAGCTTGGCCTGCATGTCAAAGGCGTCTTGCAAAAACCTTTCCGGCGAAGTGATCTTGAGCAGGTATTGCTTGAGGTGAAGAATGCAGATGTTGGCATCACAGCGCATCAATTACCGGTAGAGCTACCTTCTTTAAATGAGCTTCAAGAGGCAATTGAACAGGGGGATATCAGTGTGGTATTCCAGCCTCAGGTGCGTTGTTCCGATCAGAAAATACAAGCCTTTGAGGCCCTGGCGCGTTGGGAGCATAAGCGAATAGGTCCTATTTCGCCGCTGATTTTTATTGCTATGGCAGAAAAAGCAGGGCTGATAGCAGATCTGGACTGGCTGGTAATGAAGAAGGCTGTGGCCTGGTTGGCGCTGTTTAAAGATTTAGACTTGCACGTGAAGATGTCGGTAAACATGTCTGCTTACACTCTGAGCGATCTCACTTTGCCGGAGCGGGTAATACAAGAGTTGCAGCGAAGCCGTATACCAGCGGAGTCCTTGTCCATCGAAGTTACCGAAACCGCATTGATGACGGACCTGGTTAAATCATTGGATATCCTGACCCGACTAAGAATGAAGGGGGTCGTTCTGTCCATTGATGACTTTGGCACTGGTTATTCTTCAATGGCTCAACTGGTGCGAATTCCATTCTCCGAACTGAAAATTGACGGTACCTTTGTTGAGGGCGCTGTTCTTGATAAAGAGTGTAAAGCGATTGTCAAAGCATCGGTAATGCTGGCGAAAGAGTTGGGCATGCAGGTTGTTGCTGAGCGGGTATCATCGGAATCCGCTTTACAGCTGGCTAGAGAGTTAAAATGTGATCTGGTGCAAGGCTATTTTACCGGTCGGCCAATGAGCCCTGAGCAGGTGGTGCAGTTGCTAACAGACAGAGCGTCGGTCTGTGCAGTACCTGACAGGTGATTTTATTGAGGGGGCTGATTTGAAGGAACAAGATACTTCTTTAGCTATTAAGCCTGAAGTGGTGGCGCTTATATATCGCGCATTTAATACGGTCACACAGGGGATAGCGATCTATAATGATGCATTGCAGTTGGAGATTTGGAATCCCTGTTATGCTGAGATGGACATATCTCATAAAGCGGCACTGCACCATGGCGCAGAGTTGTACAGTCTCTACCTTGAGTTTGCCAGGGCCGGAGTATTCGGTTTGGGAGATCTGTCTCAATTGGCGCAGCAGAACGTTGAGGCTCTTTCGGGCGAAGAGCCTTACTGGACGGATTTGATGAATATTCCCTCGACTGGTCGTTCCGTACGGATAAGGCGCTATTTGTTGCCTGAAGCTGGTCTCTGTTTCACGTTTGATGACGTTACTGATGAGATCAGAATCGAAGCGCAGCTGCGCCAGACTCAGAAAATGAATGCCATTGGCAAGCTGACAGGTGGAGTTGCCCATGATATCAATAATATGCTGGCAATTGTTACCGGTAGTCTGGAATTGGCGCTGGACCAGGTTCAGGATAAGTCAGTCAGGCGGTTGATCAATACAGCACTTGATGCGTCTGACCGGGGCGCGAATTTGACTCAGCGGTTGCTGGCATTTGCTCGTAAGCAGGCTCTCAGGCCGGAGCCCGTTGATCCGCATAGATTGCTTCCTGGTTTGTTAGATATGCTGCATAAAATGCTGGGCGAGAATATTGGTCTTGCGTTGCAGGTTGAATGTGAGAACTGGCTGTGTGAAGTAGATCCGAATCAACTTGAAACAGCCATTGTTAATTTGATTGTCAATGCTCGCGATGCGATGCCTGATGGGGGACAGATCAGAATAGAAGCCAGCCATATATGGGTGGATGATGAAGCCGCGCAAGATATAGGCCTTCCGAAAGCTGACTATATCACTATTAGTATCTTGGATAACGGAGAGGGAATGGAGCCGATGGTTCTGGAGCGGGCTTTCGAACCATTCTTTACCACTAAAGATGTTGGTCAGGGGACTGGGCTTGGTTTATCGATGGTGCACGGCTTTGTTAAACAATCGGGCGGTTGTGCCCGAATACTCAGTGAGAAAGAAAAAGGCACCGCGGTAATAATGTATCTCCCGGCAGTAAAGCCCTGTTTTAACAGCAGTGAGGTGGTCGAGCCTCCCTTGTCTGTGGATGAGCGGGAAAAGCAAGTTGTGCTTCTGGTTGAGGATGATCCGGTTTTGCTCGAAGTGATCACTGTTCAGGTTCAGCTTTTGGGGTACGCAGTGCTTGCTGCTGCAGATGGGGAGCGGGCCCTTGATTGTCTTCGGGAAAATACAGAAATTAAGCTTTTACTGACTGATGTTATGTTATCTGGTGGTATGAATGGCCGAGAACTGTCTGAGCAGGCGGTGCAGATTCGTAAGGATTTGCAGGTCGTTTTTATGTCTGGTTACAGCGATGACGTGTTAACTCATGAAAACAGTCTTGATACCGATCTGATTTTATTGCAGAAACCATTTAAACAGCAGCAGCTTGCCGAGGCTTTGAACTATGCAGTCGAACGAGGTGGTTGAATAACTGGGGTGACAGAATGATTGATTCAATTGAGCAGACCGCAGAGTGGGCTGTATTGACTTTCTCAGGGGTTGTTACACCAGAAGATATGCTGCAGGCGCGTGCAGAGACTATTGACAACGCGCATTATCCGCAGCGTAAATATCATATCTGGTGTTTTAAATCGGTGACGCAGATTCAGCTGGATCAGGTGGCAATGGAGCGAATTAGCCATGAAGATATTATCAACTGGAAGATTAATCCTGGTTTGCGGGTAGCGTTGGTGGCGGATACCGATGTGGCCTTCGGTATGTGCCGGATGTATCAGGGGCATGCGGATGAATTATGGGCGATGAAGGTGTTTCGTCGCTTTGATGATGCTTTACTTTGGTGCCAATCAGAGTAATAAGCTTTACCTGATAATCGATTGTTCAAAAAAACCGCTTTAAGCGGTTTTTTCAATTCTGTTCCCGTCAAATCATCGAACTTTTCCTTGCGGATTGATCTAAGGAGTCTGCGAGCAAGTCCCGTGAGGGCTCTGCCGGTCATGAAACCTACAGATGCAAGGCTCAGTTCGCAATTGATGGTCTGAGCCCTTAATAAGAACCGCAGTTTGTATGGACTCCCCCGTTATTGCAAGAGTAAATCGTCGACATTACTAGGTTTGACTGCACGCTTGTATCCGGTCTCTTTATGAACCTTTTGTCGGTTCGGACCCTGATGGAATCCGCCCGTCAGCTCCTCATTTCCTTATCGGTCTCTAAGACCCGCTGCGAACTCAGGTTTTGCTGACGTCGGTTCAACCTGTTATGCCATCAAATCAACTCTCGCAATTCTGCTACTAATTTTGTATTACCTTATTTTTTAAAACTTAGGCTGCTGGTGCCAATTTATACCTTGCCCCATTCGATAACATCGACCAAATAATTCGGGCGTGTTTTGCAGCTAACGCCACAGCGGCTTTGTTTACACCTCGTCGCTCTATCAGTGACTTCACCCAACGGCTCTTCGCATCATCACGTCGCTCTATAAATCGAATCACGGCCCTTGCTCCGTGGATCAAAAGCGTTCGAAGATAAGAATCTCCGCGTTTTGTGATTCGGCCATGCCGTTGTTTGCCGCCTGATGAGTACTGCCGTGGTACGAGGCCCAGCCAGGCAGCAAACTGACGACCATTCTTAAAATCGTGAAGATCGCCTGCTGATGCAACGATGGCTGTCGCGGTAATCGGACCGATTCCTTCGACCTCCATTAGTCGCTTGGTGACTTCCTGTGACTTGGCCAGCGACCTTATTTTCTGATCATACTCGTCTATCACTCGATCTAGCTCACATAGTCTGCGATATTGATCCGAGAAAACCTCTCGTGCCAAATAGGGTAACCCGTTTTCAGCATCTTCCAGGATCTCTGGTAATCGCGATCTGATATGTAGTCGGCCTTGGGGTAGAACAATGCCATATTCAGTTAGGAATCCACGAATCTGATTGACCAAAGCAACTCGCTCTGCAACCAGTAATGAGCGTGCTCTATGAATTGTTAAAATGGCTTGTTGCTCCTCACTCTTAACCGGAACAAAGCGCATATTAGGCCGCCCTGCGGCCTCACATATTGCTTCAGCATCGTTGCGGTCATTCTTATCACTCTTGCGATAAGGGGCAACAAACTGCGGGGCCATCATCCGGACTTTATGACCCAGCTTCTGAAGCTCTCTGGCCCAATAGTGCGCACCGCCGCAACTCTCCATACCAACGATACAGGGTTCTTGCTGCGCGAAAAACTCAAGTACTTTGGGGCGTTTAAGCGTTTTACGTACAATCAGTTTCTCTTGCTGATCAACAGCGAAAACTTCAAAGACATTTTTGGCTAAATCCAGGCCGATACGTATACTTTTCATGGTGGACTCCTTCGGTTCGACTGATTATTCACCTTTCAATGTGGCACAAGGTGCCGGGGTTGAGGGAGTCCATCCCATTTCCTTAGCTTTTCAGCAGATGTGGATAGTTATGCTTTGGACGAGGATAGGAATATACTTTTTGTTCTTAATAATATTGATTCATATCCTGAAGAATTGATAATCCTTGATTCACAAGGAAATGAGCTGGATAAAATAATGTCTCCTGAAAATTTTAGTTTTAGCTATTTGTCGAGCTCTGAAGACGGTGTATCTATTATATGCGGAGGGGACGAAGTAGTAGATGGTCATTGGGATTGGCGGTTTAAATACGACTATAACTCAGGCCTTCTAGATAGAGTTGGTCCCGCTAGATAATTTTAATTTCTAAATATAGCTGTAGCACTTTCCCCTCACCGCTGTAAAAAAAGCTGATCAGAATATAGGGTTCTGGTCGGTCTTATAACTAGAGTTTGCGATTTACTGCGCAGAACGGGTTGTTACAAGTGCGGTGGTTCGGGGGATAGGGGTGACAAACGGACGTTTGCATCTTAATCTAGGTGTAACCGTCTGTTGTGAAAGAGCGTTACATGATACTGAGAGACAGTCGCTTATATCCCCGTGCTCAGGCCGATCTGGCAGCGAGGGTGGGGATGCCCGGCACCGATCAGGATGGCCGTATTCTGAATATCAGTCTGGCTGGTTTACTCATCTCCGGTGATGATCAGTTGGCCGGATTGCTGAGCCTCGGTTCAGAAGTCAAACAGGCTGCCGCCGAGCAGTTGATATCTTTTTCTCTGTTTACTCAGGAGCTGAGCGAGGTATGTCGGGTGATTCATGTCCGGCGTCTGTCGCAGAGCCGCTATGAGTTTGGCCTGAAGTTTGTTCAGCTGAGCGAAGAGAGCGAGCAGATTATCGGTGACTATGTCGAGCAACAACTGCGCTGATCTGCATTTCCTGCCCTTAAAAATGAATTGTCGGCACGAGGTCGTGCCTCGCTACAAGTTAGTTAAAGTTCCGAAGTGTCTTTCGCTTTTCGAGCCACTAGCAAGCATTGCTTGCAATGCGGTCGAGCAAGGCGAGCTATGCTCGCCGTTCTAGCCACGATCATATATCGGCACGAGGTCGTGCCTCGCTACAAGTTGATTGAAACTCCGCAGTGTTTTTCGCTTTTTCGAGCCACTAGCAAGCATCACTTGTGATGCGGTCGAGCAAGGCGGGCTATGCTCGCCGTTCTGGCCACGATCATATATCGGCACGAGGGAGTGCCTCGCTACAAGTTAGTTGAAACTCCGCAGTGTTTTTCGCTTTTTCGAGCCACTAGCAAGCATCATTTATGATGCGGTCGAGCAAGGCGGGCTATGCTCGCCGTTCTAGCTACGAACATATATTAACTAACTCAACGACTTCTCAGACAATTGCGGCTTACCCAGTAAGCTTCTGACATTGCCCTTGGCGTTCTCCAGCATGACCAGCAGTGACGGAACAACCAGCAGGATCAGCAGGGTGCCGAAGGCCAGACCGAAGACGATGGAGGTCGCCATCGGAATCAGGAACTGGGCCTGCAGCGAGGTTTCAAACAGAATCGGCGTCAGGCCTGCAATAGTGGTCAGGGAGGTCAGCAATACCGCACGCAGACGCTGACAGGCCGCTTCCACAATCGCTTTATGAACGCCCATGCCCGCTTTGCGCAGCTTCTGATAGAAAGTGATCAGTACGATGGAGTCGTTGATCACAATCCCCGACAGGCCGAAACAGCCGAACAGCGAGAGAATGGTCAGACTCTGACCGGTCAGCAGGTGACCGGCAATCGCACCGGTCAGGCCCAGCGGGATCGCCAGCATTACAGCCAGTGGCCAGCTGTAGGATGAGAATACCCAGCACAGGATGATAAAGATCAGCAGCAGGGCGATTAGCAGGCCCAGCTGCATATCCGCCAGGGTTTCTCGCTGGTTCTTATTGCGCCCCTCAAAGCTGGCCTGAATACCGTACTCTGAAGTGACCTGCTGGATTTTACCTTCACGCAGATCCGCGATGATCTCATTGGCGTTGGCCACTGCTTCGTCCAGATCTCCGGTGACGTTGATGGCCAGTTGGCCGTCGACCCGTTGTAGTCGATCAAGACCTTGCTTATCGCGGAACTGCACTACGTTAGCCAACGGTGCGGTGCTGCCATCGGGTAGCAGAATCGGCAGATTCTCCAGTGCACTGAGTCGATCCCGTTCGTTGTCAGGCAGTACTACCCGGACTTCTACTTCATCTTCGCCCTGATGGAACAGCTGTACTAACTGACCATCAAAGGCTGCTCTTAGCTGACGGCCAACGGTGTTGAGGGTCAGGCCAGCGGTTTTACCTGCTGGCGTGAGTTCATAGATCAACTGGGCCTTACCGAATGGCAGGTCATCATCGACGTTGCTGACACCGTTGTACTGACGCAGCAGACCCTGAACCTCCAGCGATGCTGACTTCAGTCGTTCGACATCGGTGCCGACCAGTTTCACTTCCAGAGACTTACCCGGCGGGCCTGAGCGGTTCAGGTCGATGGTGAATTTTTCGATACCGGCAGGCTGCACGATCTTGCTGCGCCAGCTTCTGATGATCTCCGAGTTGGTCACATCACGGCTGTCGATTGGGCTCAGTTGAACGAACAGCGCACCGAATTCGTCGCCCCTGCTTGAGCCCTGGCTGGTCCGACTGGCATTGGTCTGGCCATGGATCTGTAGTGCCATTCTGACCAGATTGCCACCCAGTTCGGTTTCTGTTTCCCGTAGAGTAGTGTCCAGATGCTGCAGGAAGTCTTCAACATGCTCAGGGCCGGTCCCGGCGCTGAACTGGATGTTGGCGTTCAGGGTTTCCAGCTCTACTGCCGGGAAGAAAGTGAACTTAATCCGGCCGCTACTGACCAGACCGATGGCGATAATAAATGCCCCGACGGCGACGGCCACAGTGACCCAACGGAACTCAATCGCCTTTTCGACCCAGCCACGGAAACGCACTTCTTTAAAGTGATTGAAGGCGGCATCGAGTTTTTTCCGGGTATTGGAAGGGTGCAGATCTTCGGCCCGATGCAGGCTGTGATGCAGATGGCCGGGCAGAATCAGGAAGCATTCAATCACGGAAGCAACGATTACACAGATCACCACCGTGGGAATATCGATCAGAATATTACCGATCACACCACCGATCAGTAGCAGTGGCAGGAAGGCGGCAATGGTGGTCAGGGATGAGGCCATAACTGGCGCGAGCATCCGGTGTGCGCCGCCGATGGCCGCTTGCAGACCTGGCTCTCCCATCTGCAGGTGAGTCAGTGTGTCTTCACCCACCACGATGGCATCATCGACGATGATACCCAGCGCCATGATCATGCCGAACAGGCTGATCATATTGATACTGCCGCCAATACCGTACAGTACCGCCAGTGTGGCCATAAAGGAGACCGGAATACCGACGGTTACCCAGAACGCCACCCGGGCATTGAGGAACAGGAACAGCGTGGCGATAACCAGAATCAGGCCGCCCAGACCGTTTTTGACCAGCAGATTTATACGGTCCTGAATCGCCACATAGCGCTCATCAAAGGTGATCAGCTCGATGCCGGGCGGCAGTGTAGGGCGGCGTTCTTCCAGCCAGTCACGCATAATACCGGCGGCTTGTAGTGTGTCGTCCGCCTCGGTACGACGCAGGTGCAGCTGAATCGCCGCCTGACCCCGGTAGGTCAGGTAGATCTGATCATCCTGAGCGCGCCATTCGATATCAGCAACATCGCCAAGGCGCACCAGACGCCCCTCTCTTTCCGTCAGCAGAGGTAGCTGATTGAAGCCTTCCACATCCCGCTGCTGGCTCAGACTGCGCACCTGACGGGAACCATCGCCCTTGGCGGCGGTGCCCGCAGGCAGATCGACACTGCGCTGATCAATGACCTGGGCGACATCCGCCAGGCTCATCTCCAGTTCGTGCAGCTGACCGGAAGAGATCTGGATAGCGATCTCTTCCTCCGGCATACCAATGAAGTCGATCTTACGGATACCCCGCTGCAGCAGTTCCCGCTCGAACTGGCGGGCCAGTGATCGGAGCTCCTGCTGGCTGGCATCGGGACTGGTGATCAGCAGGCGGGCGATATTCTCGTAGCGAATAATCTGCTGCACCACAGGTTGTTCTGAATCGGTGGGCAGGCTGGTGATGCCATCAACTTTCTGCTTCACCTCATCCAGAATGAACGCCACATCGCTGCCTTCTTCAAGTTCCAGGCGGATATTGGCGGAACCCTGTACGGCGGTGGAAAACAGCGAATCGATGCCGTTGACCGATTTAAGCTCCCGCTCAATCGGTACGATGATGGAGCGCTCGACGTCCTCGGCCGCTGCGCCGCTCCAGGGCACGGAGATAGTAATTACGTCCAGCTCAAACGATGGAAAGAACTGGGTGTTGAGCTTTTTCAGCCCCCAGATACCGGCCAGGATCATCAGCAGCATCAACAGGTTGGCAGCCACTCTGTGCTCGGTAAACAGTGCCGTAAGGTTCTGTAGCGGTCCCTGATACTGTTTCATGGGTTACTCCGCTACTTTTACCAACAGCCCGGAAACCGCATTCGGTAACTGGGTGATCAGGATCTGCGCGCCGGATGGAATAGTCTGGCTGCGAACCAGTACCCGCGGCTGTCCCTGTTCATTGCGGGTATCACCGACCTTCTCAACGGTCTGGGCGGTCAGACGATCATCGATAATAGTGTAGATCCGGTCGGTACCGAAGATTGCCTGAGGCGGTAATGCCAGTACTTGTTGTTCAGCAGGTAGCAGAAGATCCATTGATATCGCCCGCCCTGGTTCGCCTTTATAGTCGCTGCTGATCGAGAACAATGCATCGATACCGGCCCGGCCGCCATCGACCGCTGCAGCCAGTCGTTCCAGTTCCAGCTCAACCGCTTCACCGTCCAGCTGTGCACTGGCATTGATGGTCTGCTGGTTACTCAGTTGATTACGCACTGTAGGCAGATAGCGACTGGGGATCTGCGCCCGCACTTCCAGGGCATCGGTATTGTAGATATTCAGCAGCGCATCGCCGCTGCGAACCCGGTCTCCGGCTGCGACGCTGATACTGGCGATCCGGCCGGGGAATGGCGCACGAATCTGAGTTCGCTCCAGGTCCAGTGCAGCAGTATCCCGTAGAGCCGTTGCCTGTTTCAGCTGAGCCTGCAGTTGTGCCAGGCGGTTGGGGTGATCATTAATCGATTGCTGACGGGTGTTCAGCGACAGAGACTGTTGCTGCTTGGTGCGCAGGGCATCATCGTACTGATTCTGGCTGGCGACCTGACGGCTGCTCAGGTTTTTATAGCGCTCCAGAGTACGCTCGGTAATAGTGACCAGTTCCCGTTCGATCTTCAGGGCCCGGAGATCTGCCTGATAGCGGACTTTCTCCGCGGCGATCAGTGCTTCGATCCGTTCCACATCAGCCTGGCGCTGGGTCAGCATCAGGCGGGCATCCCGGTCGTCCAGTTGCAGTAACAGGTCGTCCTGTTCAACCTGCTGGCCTTCAGCGACGTGACGCTCAAGCACATGGGCAGTAACCGATGATGACAGAGTACTGCTGTCCGGAGATTCGATACGGCCGAACAGGGTCAGCTGAGGTCTGGCGGCAATATGTTCTGCTGCCAGTGCCCGGACATTCCACACCTTTTCCGCTACCGGACGTGAGGGCGCTACCGGCTTCGTCGCTCTGAGCAGGGCAAAAACCGCTACTGCGATCATCAGAATCACAATCGGCAGAATCCAGCGTTTGTGCCGTTGATAAAAAGTGGGGGACTGTTCGGTCATTACAGAATCCATCGTCAGAACCGCTATTGAAGTATCAGAGCCTGTCAGGGCCTGTTAATACTATTTTAATAATCACTGCTGGAGGCAATTTTGCGTCTTAGCAAGGCGAAATATGCGGTGTTTAGTTATTCTAAATAAGCATATTTCAACACCGCTAAGGGGTAAAATTGCACCAGCCCGGAGGGTTACGGCTGAAAGTGTATCTCTCAGCGTTGCTCGTCGCTTGTTTGGAGTAACCAAACGGCACTTCTCGCGCCTTGATAGATCCTCTTTCAGCAGCAACAGTATTCATGAAAATAGTGTTAACAGGCCCTGGTTCACTGTAGCCTGATGCAGACTATATAAGCGAATCATAATACATACAGCTGTGGCTGTGTGGATAAATCCCGTCGCTTTACAATTCTTTACCAGATGTTAGCTTTACGTTGTCGCATCGATTCTGGATGAAAGGAGGCAGGTGTGCGAACCGGATCAGTTATGGCTCTGAATCCACAGGGCTTTCATCGAATGGTTTATCACGAATGGGGCAGTGCCGATAATGACCGGGTACTGGTCTGTGTGCACGGTCTGGCCCGTAACAGCCGGGACTTTGACGCGCTGGCGCTGGCGTTATCCAGAGATTACCGGGTGATCTGTCCGGATATCGTTGGCCGGGGTGCCAGCGACTGGCTGCCTGCCGGTGTACCCTACGATATCCCGCGATATATGAGTGATATCACCACACTGCTGGCTCGTCTCGATGTTGATCAGGTGGACTGGATCGGTACATCCATGGGCGGAATTATCGGAATGTGCCTGGCGGTGCTGCCTAATAATCCGATCCGTTCACTGGTTCTGAACGATGTGGGCAGTTTTGTAAGTAGTGAGGCGTTACAGCGCATTGCCGCTTATCTGGGAGAACCGCAGTTCGAATCACTGCAGGAGCTGGAGCAATATATGCGTCAGACCTACACCGCCTATCAGGGGCTGACGGACTATCAGTGGCAGCATCTGGTGCAGTACGGCCACCGGCAGATAGGTGATGCTTATACTTTGCACTACGATCCCCGTATTGCTGAAGCCACCCGTGAAAATCAGCATCAGGATGTTGATCTGACGCCGGTGTGGCAGCAGGTTAGTTGCCCGCAGCTGTTGATCTGGGGCGATCAGTCCGATGTGCTTACCGCCGATACCGTCGCGAAGATGCGTGAGTATAAGCCGGACCTGGATCTGTATCAGATACCCGGTATGCCCCACGCACCGTCACTGATGGAACCGGAACAGATCAATGCTGTGCTACAGTGGCTGCGTAATAACCGTAACTAGAGCGTGTCTGAGAGGGAACTGAATGAATCTGCTAACCCGCTGGCCTGAAAATCAACTGTGTCTGAGTTCCGAGCAACGTCGTCAGGCGGTCAATAGTGTTGAGAAAGCATTTGCCTCGACACTGGAGAGCCTCAAGGTTGATATCGGGCTGGTGGAACTGCTCGAGTCCATCTACGTGCCGCTGGGGGCCTGGCTGGTGGAGCGAAAGAAACGCCAGAATGGTCCGCTGGTGGTCGGTATCAATGGTGCTCAGGGGGCTGGTAAATCCACGCTGTTTAATCTGCTGGAAGTGATCCTTGAAGAGGGCTTCGATCTGAAGGTTGTGGGTCTGTCGATCGATGATCTCTACAAAACCCGCAGTGACCGGGAACAGCTGGCAGATGCGGTTCACCCCTTGCTGAAGACCCGAGGCGTGCCAGGGACTCACGATGTTGAGCTGGGTATCGAATTGCTGAAAAGGCTCAAGGGCGAGTTTGCCAGTACTGGTCAGAGCGTAAAGATTCCGGTGTTCGATAAATCCATTGATGACCGCTGTCCGCCAGCTCTGTGGCAGGAATGGAATGACGATGCCGATATTATTGTACTGGAAGGCTGGTGTGTGGGCGCTGTGCCTCAGGATGAACAGGCACTGCAGACGCCGGTAAACGATCTGGAACAGACTGAGGACCCGGATGGTGCATGGCGCAACTATGTGAATCAGCAGCTTCAGGGGGCTTATAAAGACCTGTTTGCCATGGTCGATGTGCTGATTATGCTGAAGGTACCCAGTATGGAGTCGGTGTTTGAGTGGCGCTCCCAGCAGGAGAAGAAACTGGCAGAGCGGGTTAAGTATATCTACGACACCCAGCAACCCACCCAGCATCTTCGCATCATGAATGAAGATGAGATTCAGCGCTTTATTCAGCATTATGAACGGCTTACCCGCACCATGCTGGAAGAGCTGCCGGACAGAGCGGACATCTGTCTGGCGCTGAATGAAAATCATAAAATCAGTAAGATTCACGTTAATTCGCCGTTATAAAGCGGCCTGATACACTCATTTCACCGTATTGGTTTTTGACCAGAGTTTTAAAGGAAATAAGATGAAAAACATTACGCTGACCTGCGTCCTGCTGGTGGCTATGCCGTTATTCAATGGTTGCCAGAGCGCCTACTACTCGGCGATGGAACAGGTAGGCATCCATAAACGGGATATTCTTATTGACCGGGTAGAGGATACCCGTGATGCGCAGGATGAAGCCCAGCAGCAATTTGTCAGCGCCCTGGAGCAGTTCCGTTCGGTGGTTAATTTCAACGGTGGTGAACTGGCTGAAGTCTACGAAAATCTGCAGGAAGAATATGGTCGTAGCGCGGCTGCCGCCGAAGCGGTAAGCGACCAGATCCGCAAAGTAGAAGATGTGTCGGAAGCACTGTTCGATGAATGGGAAGATGAACTGGATCAGTACACCAGCGCTAAGCTGCGTAGCCAGAGTGCCCGTTCGCTGCAGGATACCAGGGCCCGCTACAAAACCCTGCATCGCAGCCTGAAAAAAGCGGAAGCGAAAATGCAGCCGGTCCTGTCAGCCCTGCTGGATAACACCCTGTATCTGAAGCATAACCTCAATGCCCGCGCTATCGGCTCTCTTAAAGGCGAATACGCCGGTATCCGTCAGGATATCAACCGCCTGCTGGCGGAGATGCAGCGCTCTATCAAAGCGTCAGATCAGTTTATTATAGAGATGAAGCAGTAGCGCCGACGCAGCCGTCGCGAGTGGCGAGACCGCATCGTAAACGATGCTCGCTGGAACGGCTGGCAAGCCAGCCTTGTTGGTAGCTCGAAAAAGCGAAAAAAAACACTGCGGAGTTTGAAATAGTTGTGTAGCGAGGCATGTCTTCGTGCCGATAAGGAATCCGGTAACTTGTGGCTGGAGCGTCACGCGAGCGTGACTTGCCCGACCGCATTGCAAGCAATGCTCGCTGGTAGCTCGAAAAAGCAGTGACCATTGGCTTAAGTTCGATTTGTAGTGAGGGGCTTCCAGCCCCGATTAATTTACGGGTTAAGAACACCATTCATCGCGGCTGGAAGCCGCTCCCACAAAAACATCTATACTGTGATCTGCCGCTCGCCACTCATCTGGGAGCGGCGTCCTTGCTGTGACAGGTTGGCATTGAACCAGACCATCGCCGCGAGGGCGCGCCTCCCACGAATCTTATCGAGCCACAGGCCACGAGCATTCCCTGTTTCTTAAATCGGCAATAGCGTCATTGACGCGGCGCTATGGACTACCTTGGTGATGGTGCGATTGGTACTGTCGGCG
>JAOXSA010000058.1 GCA_025800245.1 Amphritea sp.
CAAATGGGTCGAGGATATCTCCCACGAACTGAAAACCCCGCTGACACTGATCAGTGGTGAGATTGAAGCAGTGCGTGACGGGATTCGTGAAGTGACTCCGGCCACGCTGGAACTGCTGAGTCAGGACGTCGCCCGACTCAATCACCTGGTGGATGACCTGAAAGCCCTGTGGCAGTCGGAACCCGGCGCGATCCAACTGGAACGGGAAAGCTGTCAGTTGCATCAGTTGCTAAGCCAGTCAGTGGATAAGTTCCGCGGTCAGCTGGTCGAGCAGCAGATCAGTCTGAATGTACAACTGCCGGATACCAGTCCGATACAGGCTGATCAGCACCGCATGGCTCAGGTATTCGATAATATTCTGTCCAATACCCTGCGCTATACCGACAAGCCGGGCAGTCTGTCGGTCACACTGAGCAGTGAAGCAGATCTGTACCGTCTGGTCTTTTCAGACTCGGGGCCCGGTGTACCGTATACCGACCTGCCCCGTCTGTTCGATCGACTCTACCGGGTGGAACGATCCCGCAACCGGGCGTTGGGCGGTGTTGGCATTGGTCTGGCGATCTGCCGGAATATCGTACAGGCACACGGCGGCATAATCAGTGCGAGCCAGAGTGAACAGGGCGGTCTGAGTCTCACCATTGAATTGCCAGCAC
Source organism: Amphritea sp. (assembly GCA_025800245.1). Classification (GTDB taxonomy): domain Bacteria; phylum Pseudomonadota; class Gammaproteobacteria; order Pseudomonadales; family Balneatricaceae; genus Amphritea. Next base: position 654 of record JAOXSA010000058.1, read on the forward strand.
AGGCACAAGAATAACGATCAGGAAGCAGAATCGATATGCAGGATAAACAGATACTGGTCGTCGAAGATGAGCAACGGGTCGCGGACCTGCTGCGGGACTATCTGCAGCAGGACGGCTTTGAGGTGCACTGCCTCTACTCTGGCGGTGGCGTGCTGGAATGGGTCAGAGAACATCAGCCGGATCTGATCCTGCTGGATCAGATGCTGCCGGAGCAGGATGGTCTTAGCATTCTCCGGCAGTTACGCACAGAGGCTTCCATTCCGGTGATTATGGCAACCGCCCGCACCGAAGAGATTGATCGTCTGCTGGGACTGGAATCCGGTGCTGATGACTATGTCTGTAAACCCTACAGTTTTCGTGAAGTCGTGGCGCGGGTAAAAGCGGTACTGCGACGCCAACAAGCCACTGCCCCCCAGCATTCAGACGAGCTACTTTCCCCTCTGGTTCTGAACGAGGACACCTGTAGCGCAGCTATGCTGGGACGGGAGATCAGTCTGACGGTGATCGAATTCCGGATGCTGGAGGCGCTACTGCGTCGCCCCGGTCAGATCCTGTCACGGGATCAGTTGATGGATCTTATCTATTCCGACGGCCGTATCGTCAGTGACCGTACTATCGACAGCCATGTACGCAAGTTGCGGGCTAAGCTGACTCTGGGTGATAACCAGCAATCACCGATCAACTCGGTCTACAGTGCCGGATATAAGCTCGATCTGAGCGCAATTTCAGAGTAAAAGCGATGACAGATACTCTTAATGACAAGCACGGCGTGCCAGTGAGAGTTGGCGATACTATCCGGGTATTATCACTGCCGGTGACAGACCTTCCTGCAGAAGAGCAACAGGTGGTTAACACCTTTCTCGGTCAGACATTCCGGATTGAGAGTATCGAATACGACAGTGCCGAAGTCAGTCAGAACTTCGGCACCGGAGATGATGAACACTGGCACACACTGTTTCTGTGGCCGGAAGAATTCGAGAAAGTATGAGGCGCTGATTAGCCGTTATTCAGCTCATCATACGAGCTCATCATACGAGCTCATCAAAAAGCGCCAGATATTCCTGGGTCAGTTTGTGCTTAGGCGCGAAGTAGATCAGCGGTCGGCATTCATTGTGCGACTCTTTCATTTTCACCGATGAAGATATCTTGTTTTCCAACACCGGCAGATCATCTTCAAGCAGTGCTTCCACGATCATCCTCGAAGCCTTCGCCCGGGGCTGGAACTGATTCACCACAATGCCTTCAATCTGCAGCTTATCATTATGATCCTGCTGAGTTTCCTGAACGTTGTACATCAGGCTGTACAAAGCCTGACGGGAAAACTCATCGCAATCGAACGGAATAAGACAGCTGTCAGCGCAGCACAGTGCTGACAGGGTATAGAAGTTAAACGCTGGCGGTGTATCGATGTACACAGCATCGTACTGGTCGAGTTTCTGCAACGCATCCCGCAACTTATAAATCTTATGCTTGGCTTCCAGCTTGGCGTGCAGGTCGCCCAGTTCCGGATTGGATGGCAACAGATCCAGATTGTCGTATTCCGTCGGGTGAATAAATTCCGTGATCTCTTTTGGCCGCACCTGAAAACTCAGAGTCTGCTCATAGAAATCACGGATATCTCCTTCGGTCTCATTCACCTGATCACCGAGCAGGTAATGGCTGGTATTACACTGGGGATCAAGATCCACCACCAGGGTTTTCAGTCCTTTACTGGCACTGATTGCCGCCAGATTGGTACTGACACTTGATTTCCCTACGCCACCCTTCTGGTTAAATACCACCCGAATCATTGGTTTGTCCTTTTCCTGTCCGCTTACCTTTAGCCCTGTTCCAGCAGCGTCTGCAGATCAATGATCGCCGCATTTGCCCGGGAGATATAAGACGCCATCACCAGCGAGTGGTTAGCGACCAGACCGAATTCAGTACCGTTCATGATCACCGGGCTCCAGATAGTCGACTGAGTAGCCTCCAGCTCACGGATAATCTGACGCAGACTGATCAGCGCATTTTTCTTTTCCAATGCGGTAGCAAAGTCGATCTCTACCGCTTTCAGCAGATGAATCAGCGCCCAGGAAGTACCACGGGCTTCGTAGAATACATCATCAATTTCCATCCAACTGGTTTTCACTTCCAGCTCTCCGGCGGCATCAGTCGACTGACGAGCAGCAGACTCACCGGCCAGATCAGTATTAACCCGACGCTGACCTACACTGGCGCTGAGACGCTGTGACAGACTGCCCAGGCGGGTAGATACATCGGCCAGCCAGCCATTCAGGTTATCCGCACGGGCATAGAACTGAGCATCCTGTTGCTGTGGATCAACCAGGCGCGCTTCATAAGCCCGCAGATACTCAGTTGCCTTACGGTACTGACCTTCCGTACGGGGAATCAGCCAGCTGTTGTTATTAAAGTGCAGCAGCGGCTCAGCTTCCTTCAGATCAACATCTTCGGTGGATTGTGACTGGGAACGGCTGAAGTCTTTGCGCATAGCACGGGACATATCCCGGGCCTGAACCAGTACACCAAATTCCCAGTTAGGAATATTATCCAGCCAGATACCCGGCGGCAGGCGATCGTTAGACAGATAACCGCCCGGCTTATCGAGCAGAGTTTCAGTCAGCATAATCAGTGTTGATACCGTTGCAGAACCCACTACCACCTGCTCTTTACCCTCAGCGGTCTGCACTGTGATCGGCTGAACTTCAACAGGATCCGGCTCAAAGCTCCACCAGATACCCAGTACCACAGACACCAGCAGGTATACCCCGATAACCACTGACAGTAACCGCACGATCCGGCTGGCACCGGTGGTCGCGACCAGTTTGTCCCAGAACATAAACCACCAACGCTGTAACTGATCCATCATCTATCCTTTACTGAACATAAAACGTGCATATTGCACCGCAATATGTCGGATTTTACCGGAAGGGTCAATTGGCGCAGCTGTAAAGTTAGGTAAATTGTCGGAAAACGGGACATTTAAAGGCTTTTCAGGGTTAAAAATCTTCGATCTTGTAGTGAACTTTCTTAAAACCTTAAACTCAGTACTATGGAATCAGGAGATTCCCTTAAAAAGGGTTCTATAAAGCCTTGTTTTTATACCGAAAAAGCACCAGACCACCCTACAACCATAGTTACATTATGATCAGAAAGCATACAGAACGTCGGCAATCTTGAAGACAAAACACAATAAATAGCAAAAATGTTTACAGTGATTTCCTTTTCCGGCAAACTAATCAGTCTCAAATACCCTTTGGTCGCGATCATGCGTCAATTGAGGCACTTTTTAAGGCTAAATTCTAAGGCTAAAAAGTAATGGCGAAAATTCTTGTACTTAACGGTCCAAACCTGAATCTGCTCGGAACCCGCGAGCCAGAGGTTTACGGTGCCGACACCCTACAGGATATTGAGCAACGCCTCATCGCTCTGGCCGGGCAGTCTGGTCACCAGCTGGAATGTCTGCAGAGCAACGCTGAACACGTTCTGATCGACCGGATTCACCAGGCCCGTGAAGACCAGATCGACTTTATACTGATCAACCCGGCTGCATTCACACATACCAGTGTCGCCCTGCGCGATGCACTGCTGGGCGTTGCTATCCCCTTTATAGAGATTCACATCTCCAACGTGCACGCCCGCGAATCTTTCCGTCATCACTCCTATCTTTCGGATGTGGCGGTTGGTGTGATCTGCGGTCTCGGCGTCCAGGGTTACGAATTTGCATTACAATCTGCGATCACGCGGATTGAGTCACATTAACATCTGAATTAATAGAGAATTTCACTAGCATGGATATTCGCAAAGTTAAGAAGCTGATCGAGCTGCTGGAAGAATCCAACATCAACGAAATCGAGATCAAAGAAGGCGAAGAGTCTGTACGTATCAGCCGTGGTTCCAGCGTTGTTGCAGCGCCGGCTCCTATTGCTGTTGCAGCACCAGCGCCGGTAGCGGCACCGGCAGCAGCTCCAGCGGCTGCGCCTGCAGCAGAAGCTGCACCAGCGATGAGCGGCCATCAGGTTAACTCACCAATGGTTGGTACTTTCTACCGCTCTCCATCTCCAAGCTCTCCTCCGTTTGTAGAAGTTGGCCAGACCGTTAAAGCGGGCGATCCTATCTGCATCGTAGAAGCGATGAAGATGATGAACCAGATCGAAGCTGACAAGTCCGGTGTAATTGAAGCAATTCTGGTAGAAGACGGTCAGCCGGTTGAATTCGATCAGCCACTGGTTACTATCGTTTAAGCTATTCACCGACAGGTTTGAGACATGCTAGAAAAAGTAGTTATTGCAAACCGGGGTGAGATCGCACTGCGTATCCTCCGGGCCTGTAAGGAACTGGGCATTAAGACCGTTGCTATCCACTCCACTGCGGATCGCGATCTGATGCATGTTCGCCTTGCAGATGAAGCGGTTTGTATCGGCCCGGCGCCGTCACCGCAGAGTTATCTGAACATTCCTGCGATTATCGCAGCGGCAGAAGTCACCGACGCAATGGGTATCCACCCGGGCTACGGTTTCCTGGCTGAGAACGCTGATTTTGCAGAGCGTGTTGAGCAGAGCGGCTTCGCATTTATCGGCCCTAAAGCCGACACTATCCGTACCATGGGTGACAAGGTAGCTGCGATCGAAGCGATGCAGCGTGCCAACGTACCAACGGTACCGGGTTCTGACGGCGAGCTGCCGGAAGACGCTGACGAAGTGATGGCGATTGCCCGTCGCATCGGCTACCCGGTGATCATCAAGGCTGCTGCCGGCGGCGGTGGTCGTGGTATGCGTGTGGTGCACACCGAAGCATCCCTGCTGAACTCTATTTTCGTTACCAAAGCTGAAGCTAAAGCAGCCTTTGGCGACGGTACCGTGTACATGGAGAAGTTCCTGGAAAACCCACGTCACGTTGAGGTTCAGGTACTGTCCGACGGTCAGGGTAACGCTATCCATCTGTACGACCGCGACTGCTCTCTGCAGCGCCGTCACCAGAAGGTTGTGGAAGAAGCTCCTGCACCACATCTGGATCCGGAAGCCCGCGCCCAGGTTCTGCAAAGCTGTGTTGACGCTTGTATCGAGATTAACTACCGCGGTGCGGGTACCTTTGAGTTCCTGTACGAAGACGGTCGTTTCTACTTTATCGAGATGAACACCCGTGTTCAGGTAGAGCACCCGGTTTCTGAAATGGTTACCGGTATCGACATCGTTAAGGAACAGCTGCGTATCGCTTCCGGCCTGCCACTGAGCATCAAACAGGAAGATGTGAAGCTGCAGGGTCACTCTTTTGAGTGCCGTATCAACGCCGAAGATCCTAAGACCTTTATGCCATCACCGGGTACAGTGGAACACTTCCACGCGCCGGGTGGCATCGGTGTACGTGTCGATTCCCACCTTTACAGCGGCTACAGCGTTCCTCCTCACTACGACTCTCTGATCGCCAAGCTGATCACTTTCGGTGAAGACCGTGAAACCGCACTGAAACGGATGGAGATCGCACTGGATGAGATGCTGATCGAAGGTATCCGCAGCAATATCCCACTACAGCAGGATATTGTTCGTGATCCGAACTTTGCCGAAGGTGGTGTGAACATCCACTATCTGGAGAAGAAACTGGGTCTGGATTGATATCTGCCTGATTTCTCTTTTAAAAAGCCTCCTCACGGAGGCTTTTTTTCGTCTATTCCTCCTGCTATAACTGAGTTACATAACTTTTTAAGGACACCCCATGCCCTGGCTACAGATCAAACTGGATGTACTTCCTGATAACGCTGAACAGTACGAAGACCTGCTTCTGGCTTCCGGCTGCGCTGCGGTAACGTTTCAGGATCGTGAAGATCAGCCTATTTTCGAACCGGATCTGGGCACCACGCCACTGTGGAGTAACACTGTCCTGACCGGACTGTTCTCTGCCGACCATGATCTGAAAGCAACCGAACAGTTCCTGCACGAATCCCACAACCAGCTATTCCCTGGTAAACCGTTCCCGCCGATGAAAACCGAGATTCTAGAAGATAAAGACTGGGAACGGGAATGGATGGACAACTACCATCCAATGCAGTTTGGTACTCGCCTCTGGGTCTGCCCTAGCTGGAAGGAAGTCCCTAACCCGGATGCAGTGAATCTGATGCTTGATCCCGGTCTGGCATTCGGCACCGGTACCCATCCAACCACAGCGCTGTGTCTGGAGTTTCTCGACGGTCTGGAGCTCGATGATAAACAGGTAGTAGATTACGGTTGTGGTTCCGGCATCCTGGGTATCGCAACACTGTTACTGGGTGCAAAGCATGTTACTGCCGTGGATATAGACCCTCAGGCACTGGATGCCAGCCTGGAAAACCTCAAACGCAACAATCTTCCAGCCACCAGCCTGCAGGTCTATCTGCCAGAAAAAGCCCCGCAGGATCGGGCTGATCTGGTGGTTGCCAATATTCTGGCTGGCCCATTGGTTGAACTGGCACCAACACTGACTGCACTGTGTCGCAGTGGCGGCCAACTGGTGCTGTCAGGTCTGCTACAGGAGCAGGAAGAAGAGATCCGTAACGCTTACGGTAGCGACTTTGCTCTGGATGCTGTAGCAGAAAAAGAGGGCTGGATCCGCATTACCGGTCGTAAGCACTGAGACACAGATAACCGAGGGATAACACTCAACCGCCGTCACAGGGAAAGCAGTATTTAGCGACTATGAGCCGATATATCATTACAGAGTGCCCTGCCTGCACCACCCGGTTTCAGGTAACCGCAGGCCAGCTGAAGCTGGCCGGCGGCAAGGTGCGCTGTGGTGCCTGCCTTGAAGTATTCAACGCTGAAGTCTATCGCTGCGACAATATCCCGGATCCCCTGGAAGCGTTAGACACCTCTTCGCCAGATCCCGTCGAGTCAGTATCGGAAGCCGCGGATAAAGACCTGCTTTTTGAGGCGATAGATATCCCCTCCTTTATCAGTACATCCCATAACAAGAACGAAGATGAAGACCGTGCCAACGATCAGGCTGCCGATGAGCTGCTGGCTGAGCAACTGAACAGCAGTCCTGATCCGGGCTTCGATAATACAGAGCTGGAACAACCGGTACAGTCAGTCATTAAAGAGGAACGCCCCTCAGAAGCACCACAAGCGAACGCCGGGCAGACACCCGCTGCTACAGACAGCAATTCAACAGAAGCGCCGGAGCAAGAGTTGCAATGGACAGACCCACTGGCCAACAGCGTCGCAGAAACGCTGCGCCAGACCGATCAGCCACTGGCTGCAGAACCGGCAACTGAGCCTCCTACGGCAATTGTTCCTGATCCGGAACAGACCCGGCCATTCACCGCTGTCAGAGCGGAACCGGTCATGATCCGTAGCACTCAGACGAAAAGCGGTATGAATTTCACAGGAGTCACGCTGGTTTTACTCGCGGTGATACTGTTCTGTGGTCAGCTACTCTGGTTTAATCGCCAGCCGCTATCGGCGCTGCCGGAACTTACACAGGCCTATCAACAAGCCTGCCAGCATCTGCCCTGCAAGCTGTTACCGGTTATCGATCTGCAACAGATTGATACCCGACAACTGGTGATCCAGGAACATACCCAGTATCAGGGTGCCCTCAGTGTCAGCCTGCTGATTGAGAATATCGCACCGGTAACACAGCCCTACCCTGCGGTGCGTCTGTCTTTTACAGACCGCAAAGGTAAACTGATCAGTCAGCGCCTGTTTCAACCGGAAAACTACCTCAATAATCGAGAGCTGAACCTGCAGCAGATGCCTGCTCAACAGATGGTACAGATCAGCTTCGACATCCTCGATCCGGGCCGGCGTGCCATCAGTTATGAAGCCCGCCTGGAAAAACCCCGCATCGCTGCCGAAGCAACCAACAACCGCTGGCAGGAAATTCTGTTCGGTCGTCTGCTCTGATTCTCTGGCAATGCGCCCTGACGCAGGATTGAACACTGTCAAAGCCAGAGTCCATAGCATTTTCTGCTTATAATGCAACACCTATAATGATCAAAAAACCATCAAAAATCCCTTGGCGGTCAGGCAGTGAAAGGGTATTATTGTCCGCCTTTCCAAGCAGCAGTTAACCGGGAACCCTACTGGCTCTCAGGGCTGCCTGTTCTTTAAATTCGGGGTTGGGGCATGTTTCAGATCGGACATCACACCATTGACAGTCAGGTTATTCTGGCACCGATGGCCGGTGTAACCGACCTCCCGTTCCGTCAGCTGTGCAAACAGCTCGGTGCAGGAATGGTTGTTTCCGAAATGATCACCGCCGATACCCGCCTCTGGAATACCCGCAAATCCAGCTATCGTCTGCAAAAAGACGAAAACGATGATCTTCGCGTTGTTCAGATCGCCGGTGGCGACCCTGAAATGATGGCAGAAGCTGCCCGTGTTAATGCCGCCAACGGCGCTCATATTATCGATATCAATATGGGCTGTCCGGCTAAAAAGGTATGCAATAAAGCAGCAGGTTCTGCGCTACTGAAAGATGAGCAGTTGGTCACTGAAATACTTCAGGCGACTGTTGCTGCTGTCGACATTCCGGTGACGCTTAAAATCCGAACCGGCTGGGATACTGATCATCGTAATGGCGTCACCGTTGCACGAATAGCTGAAGATGCAGGTATCCAGGCATTAGCGGTGCATGGCCGTACCCGCGCCTGTGGCTACAAAGGGGAAGCGGAATACGACACCATCGCCCGCATTCGTGAAGCAATTGATCTGCCGTTATACGCTAACGGTGATATCAATTCTCCACAAAAAGCCCGTCAGGTTCTCGAGCACACCGGTGCCGATGCCGTGATGATGGGACGCTCTGCTCAGGGGAATCCGTGGATTTTCAGAGAGATTTCTCATTATCTGAAAACCGGGCAGCTACTACCTCCACCGTCTGTCAGCGAAGTGCGCGATACTCTGCTGAACCACACCCAGTCTCTGTACCGTTTTTATGACGACTATCTGGGTGTACGGATCGCGCGTAAGCACGTGGGGTGGTATCTGAAGAACAAGCAGGGCGCAGAGCAATTCCGTAAAGAATTTAATCAATTAGAAGAAACCGCACAGCAACAGAATGCTATCAGGGCTTATTTCGATACCCTGGAACAGGCTGAACAAGCAGCTTGAGCGACGGTTCATTTTTGAGTTTATGCAAGTGGATAACAATACATTGAATACACAAGTAACTGCACCAGAAAACATCGATGTTCAGGAACGTACACTGCGCGACAGCGTACAGGTCTCCATGCACAACTACTTTCGCCAGCTTGACGGCCAGCCGGTGACCGATGTTTACCAGATGGTGCTGTCTGAAATTGAGGCCCCTCTGTTTGAAGCGGTAATGGCATACACCCGCGACAACCAGACCAAAGCATCTGAAGTGCTGGGCCTGAACCGTGGCACACTTCGTAAGAAGCTGAAGCAGTACGGTTTGCTGTAACCCGATTCCTTCATTTAACTGACGCAGAAGATTAAACCATGGCAGAGCAGAAAATCACTCCGGTACGTCGCGCACTGATCAGTGTTTCCGACAAAACAGGTATCGTTGAATTCGCCCAGGCACTGAGCCAGCGCGGCGTTGAGATTCTTTCCACAGGCGGCACATACAAGCTGCTGAAAGATAACGATATCCCGGCAATCGAAGTCTCCGACTACACCGGTTTCCCGGAAATGATGGACGGCCGGGTGAAAACCCTGCATCCAAAAGTACACGGTGGCATTCTGGGCCGTCGTGGCACTGACGATGCGATCATGTCTGAGCACGGCATCACGCCGATCGATATGGTGGTGGTTAACCTGTACCCATTCGAACAGACTATCGCTCGCCCTGACTGCGATCTGCCAATGGCTATCGAGAACATCGATATCGGCGGTCCGACCATGGTTCGCTCTGCAGCGAAAAACCACAAAGACGTTGCTATCGTTGTTGCTGCCAGCAACTACGACCGTATCATCAAAGAACTGGACGAACAGCAGGGTCTGACTCATCCAACTCGTTTTGATCTGGCGGTACAGGCGTTTGAACACACCGCTGCTTACGACGGTATGATCGCGAACTACCTGGGTGCTATCACCGACGGCACTGAAGAAGAGCCAGCGGACTTCCCTCGCACCTTCAACACCCAGTTCGTTAAAGCACAAGAGATGCGTTACGGTGAGAACCCGCATCAGAAAGCAGCATTCTATGTTGAATCGACCCCGGCTGAAGCCAGTGTTTCCACTGCCCGTCAGCTGCAGGGTAAGGAACTGTCTTTCAACAACGTTGCTGATACCGATGCCGCTCTGGAATGCGTTAAGCCATTCAAAGAGCCTGCCTGCGTTATCGTTAAACACGCTAACCCATGCGGTGTAGCGATCGGTGAAAACATTCTGGAAGCCTACAACAAAGCATTCCAGACCGATCCAACCTCTGCTTTCGGCGGCATCATCGCATTCAACCGCGAGCTGGATGCAACCACTGCACAAGCGATTGTTGATCGTCAGTTCGTTGAAGTAATCATTGCGCCAAGCGTGACTCAGGAAGCTTCCGACATTGTTGCAGGTAAGCCGAACGTACGTCTGCTGGCGTGCGGTGAATGGTCTGCTGACCGTGCCCGTCGTTTTGACTACAAGCGTGTTAACGGCGGCCTGCTGGTTCAGGATCAGGATCTGGGCATGGTCGATGCTACGGGCCTGAAAATCGTTAGCCAGGTACAGCCAACTGAACAGGAGATCCGTGATCTGCTGTTCTGCTGGGAAGTAGCTAAATTCGTTAAGTCTAACGCGATTGTTTACGCTAAAGACGGCCAGACAATCGGTATCGGTGCCGGCCAGATGAGCCGCGTATACAGCGCCAAGATTGCCGGTATCAAAGCGGCAGACGAAGGTCTGGAAGTGAAGGGTTCTGTCATGGCATCTGACGCATTCTTCCCGTTCCGCGACGGTATCGATGCAGCTGCTGCTGCCGGCATCAAAGCGGTTATCCAGCCAGGCGGTTCCATGCGCGACGAGGAAGTGATCGACGCCGCTAACGAACATGGCATGGCGATGGTCTTCACCGGTATGCGCCATTTCCGCCACTAAGCAAAACACCGAAAGCCTGCCTGCTCTGTAGCGGCAGGCTTTTCTGTTTTCTGCGCTGAACGCTTACAAAGCACAGAGCGGAAATACAGAACATACAGTACAAAGCATAAGGTACAGATATGAACATTTTAGTAATTGGTTCCGGCGGTCGTGAGCATGCTCTGGCATGGCAGGCAGCTCAGGACAGCCAGGTTGAGAAAGTCTTCGTTGCTCCGGGTAACGCCGGTACCGCCACTGAACCAAAACTGGAAAACGTTGCCATCGATGTGATGGATCAGGACGCACTGGTTGCTTTCGCTAAAGATAATGCTGTTGCACTGACCATCGTTGGCCCTGAAGCGCCACTGGTTGAAGGTATCGTTGACCGTTTTGCCAGCGAAGGCCTGCGTTGCTTCGGCCCGAGCCAAGGTGCTGCACAACTGGAAGGTTCCAAAGCCTTCACTAAGGACTTCCTGGAACGCCAGCAGATCCCGACGGCTGAATACCAGAACTTCACCGAGATTGAGCCAGCACTGGCTTATCTGCGTGAAAAAGGCGCGCCTATCGTGGTGAAAGCCGACGGTCTGGCGGCTGGCAAAGGTGTTATCGTTGCGATGACCCTGGAAGAAGCTGAAGACGCTGTGAAAGATATGCTGGCCGGTAATGCCTTCGGCGAAGCGGGCCACCGCGTCGTGATCGAAGAGTTCCTGGAAGGAGAAGAAGCCAGCTTTATCGTGATGGTTGACGGTACCAATGTACTGCCGATGGCTACCAGCCAGGACCACAAGCGTGTCGGTAATGGCGATACTGGCCTGAATACCGGTGGTATGGGTGCATACTCCCCGGCTCCGGTTGTGACACCAGAGATCGATCAGCGCATCATGGAGCAGGTCATTCTGCCAACCGTTAAGGGCATGGCTGAAGAAGGCAACACGTATGTTGGCTTCCTGTACGCAGGCCTGATGATCACTGCTGACGGTACACCGAAAGTGATTGAATATAACTGCCGCTTTGGTGATCCGGAAACCCAGCCAATTATGCTGCGTCTGAAATCCAGCATCGTTGAACTTTGCAACGCAGCACTGGATGGCAAACTGGACCAGACCACTGCGGAATGGGATGAGCGCTCTGCTGTAGGTGTTGTTCTGGCGGCAGGCGGTTACCCGGGCAGCTATGCTAAGGGCGATGTTATCTCACTGCCCGAAGCGACTGCAGAAGGTACCAAGGTATTCCACGCAGGTACGGCGCTGAAAGACGGTCAGATCGTCACTAGCGGTGGCCGCGTACTGTGCGCCACAGCAATGGGTAACAGTGTTACCGAAGCCCAGCAACGTGCTTACGAGCTGGTTAAGCAGATCGACTGGAACGGTATGTTCCACCGCGACGATATCGCTTACCGGGCGATTGAACGCGAACAGGCATAAAACCTGTAGTAAAAACTGTTTCAGAAAGGAGCCTTAAGGGCTCCTTTTTTATTGCCTGCAGGCCTCCTGACACCTATTTCCAACAGACACAGACTCTACTTTGCTCACTCAGCCCACCTATCTGCTGCAACCGCATCGTGATTCGCTGCCCGGAATCACTATTCAGGGCTTACCCTAGGTCGATTTCCAGTTATAATCGAGCGCTACGGCAGTATTCGACTCGCAGTATCAACTCGTCTCAGACAACCGGGAAATGGAACAGATTCGCATGGCAACACTCAGCAAGTTCAGACAGCTATATCCAACAGCGATGAAAAAAGTCCCACTGGCGATAGCCATTGGTCTGCTGAGCTACAACGCCTCCTCCTACGCTGCGGATAACAGCAGCTACTGTCTCAGCGCCGGATCTGAAAACAATTACGCCTGCGATAAAGCGGTTCAGATCAAAACCGATCAGGCCGATATTGATGCCAAACTGAACGAACTGAATCGCTGGCTTGAAGATGAAGAACAGGCGAAAGTCGGACCACAGTCGAAAACCTCTCAGCCCACTTCTGCCGACCTGCGAGCCAAGATTGAGACCAACTCTGCACTGCTGGCCGAAGAACTCAGACAAGCGAAAGTTCTGCAGGCAAAAGGTAACTATCAGGGGGCATTTGACCGGGTCAATACCTATCTGAGCAGCAACCCGAAAGACCCGAATGCCTGGCTACTCTATGGCGTCTCGCTGATGAATCAGAATAAGCTGACTGAAGCCTCTGATATCTTCTCTAAACTGATTCAGCTGTATCCGGATGCACCAGAGCCTTACAACAACCTGGCAGCCGTTTATGCCCGTCAGGGAAACAATGAAAAAGCCGTGGAAACCCTGCTACAGGCATTTGAGACTCATCCCAGCTATGCCCAGGTCCAGCAGAACCTGAAGTCTGTTTACGCCGCTCTGGCAACCCAGGCCTACAATCGTGCTCTGGACCTGGACAACAGCCAGGCACCGGCCCGTGCCAGACTGGCTATTCTCGATCAGGTCTATCAGTCAAACCCTATTCCTCAGGCGGTAGCAGCTGAACCCGCTGCGATCGCTGCTGCTCCGGTCAGCTCTGCTCCCGCAACAGCGGCTGCAAAACCAGAAAGTACCGCACCGGTTGCACCTGCTGAAACAGCAGAATTGGTGATTGAAGAACGTGATGTCTCCGAAGGCATTGTACCGGTCTACGAAGATGAAAACGCTGTAGCAGATACACAGCAACCAGAATCAACAGCTCTGGCCAGCAACGAAACCGTTGAGAACGACAGTCCGGCGGTAGAACAACAGATAGCTGAACAGTCTGTAAGCACTGTTTCAAACCCGACAGTGGAACAATCAGAAGTACAACCAGATGCTCAGGAGGCGGAACAGGTCGCAGCTGCAGCGGTTAAAGTACTCGATGACAACACCCGCTCCGATATCGAACAACTGATTAATGGCTGGGCTTCAGCCTGGTCCAGCCAGGACGTGCTGGCCTACCTGAACTATTACGCATACGGTTATTCACCAAGTCAGGAAATCAGTCACACTCAGTGGCGTCAGGGCCGCAATAAGCGTCTGAAAAAACCAGCATTCATCAAGGTAACAGTGTCTGACATCTCGCTGGCAAAAATGGACGATGGCCGTATCAGAACTGTATTCCGTCAGGATTACCGCTCTAATACTTATCAGGATACTGTTTATAAAACACTGATTTTCAGTGAGCAGCAGGACGGTTGGAAAATCGCCGCCGAGACGACGCTCTGATCAATACTTACTGTGTATAAACAAAAAAACCGCCAATGGCGGTTTTTTTGTGTCTGAACCTGTCGCTCGGATCGGCTCTGCTCTTAAGGCTTACCCCGATGCGGCTGGCCTTCATAGGCGATCTTCCAACGACCATTTTCCTGAATCCAGTACTGGCGCTTCAGATCGGTACCACTGTAATTATCGCTGCTGTAGGTCTGCGTGAATGTCGCGATAAACATATCCTGTTTATCCGGGTGCTGGTAAATACTCAGATCCTTCACTTCAATATCAATAAAGGATTTACTGGAGTTCACCCGACGCTTATGCGCCGCGAAGCGGTTGTAATTCATACTGCCGTTATCAAAACCCGATGAGTAATTTGCCAGATAACGATCATTATTCAGACTTTCCCAGTCCTGCTGCCAGTTATCAACAACCTGACGGAAAGCTTCGCGCTTAGAAGCCCACTCTTCCTGTGGCAGCCATTCGTACTGAGTGCCGATCAGAACCGGGGTGGACTCGAAATCCACAATGCCATCCAGCTCGGTGAAGTGGCCATTACTCAGCGAGATACAGCCTTCGCTGGCTTGCGGTGGACGACTGAAAGTATCTTTTGGCGAACCGTGTACCCAGATACCACTGCCGGTATTGCCCAACCGGACATCCCAGGCATTAGGATAGTTGATCGGCAACGCTCCGGTACCATAGCGCTGCGGTAACTCCTCGTCAGTCAGACGGCCGGTCGTAAAATACACGCCCAGCGGAGTACGCAGATCGCCCCGCTTGCGCTTATCCACACCACCACGGCCGTAAGACACATAGTAATCTTTAATCAGCACCGGCAGCCCGCTCTGATTTTCAAACAGATAAAGGCGTGACAGATTGGTATCAATCACGATCACATGTTCCTGATCATCTGACATCTGTAGCAGACTGCCCGGGATAGTACCCGGCTCTGGCTTATACTGCGCTATACTGAGTCGTGCCCGGGCTTCATTAATAAGCCCCTGCAGGGTTTTCTGATCACTGCGACCATTATTACCAACTGCAACCAGCGAACCACTCTGCGAAGCCAGCAGGTCTGCGTAGATAAGCTGTGCCAGTTTAAAGTCCGGCTGTTCTTTCACCAGCGTACGTAACTTCTCAACGGCACCACCGACCTGATGCTGCTGCAGATCGCCAAGACTGGCCAGCAACAGGGTTTCCTGATCAATATCGCTTACTTTATCCTGCGCCACTGAGATCAGTGGCAACGCAGCACACAGTAACGATAACAGCGTTCTGCGAAACGGCTTCTTCAGAAAATCAGCAGAGTGTTTGTTCATGTTCTAAGTTCAGCTGCTCAGATATCAGTAGGATTAGAGATCGATTATACCCAGCTTCGCCGGATTACTGTAGTTTCAGCGTAATAACCGGCTAACAATTCAACATTTTAACGGCCTCAACGGCAGAAACTGAAGCCCCTGTCTGCAGGACCATTAAGTATTACTCACTGATTGCCCCCTATAATTCTGCCAGTAGCACTTTTTACCCTGAAAGCAAGGCAGAATTTCAGATATTTTTTTCAGCCTCTGACTGTAAATCAGCATGAAACCAGGGGGCTTTCTTCCAGCCCCTGCCAGCACTGAATTTAACGCACCGCAACATGAATAAAATTCCAGCAAGAAGCTACCCTGCTCTCTCCTGTTCGCTGTTTTCGTCCCTGAACTTTCCTGGGGACTGTGCTATCCAAAAGGTGAGCCGATCCAAAAGATTGGTCGTATTTGTTTTATAAAGAACAGAAATTTTCAGGTTGTTTCCAGAGTTAAGACGCGTGCGGAGGATCCCGACATGTTTGAACAAATGGGAAGCGCCGGCTTACAGGATCTGCACTTTTGTCAGGATCCACAGACCGGCCTACAGGCAATAATCGCCATCCACGATACCCTCAGGGGCCCGGCCATCGGTGGCTGCCGCTTTATCGGCTACCCATCAACGGATGCTGCTATCAATGACGCAATACGGCTGGCTAAGGGCATGAGTTACAAAGCCGCCTTGGCAGGCTTACCCCACGGTGGCGGCAAATCAGTGATTATTCAACCGCCCCACATTCAGAACCGTGCCGCACTGATGCGGGCTTTTGGCCACTTTGTCGATAGCCTTCAGGGACGCTATATCACCGCCATGGACAGCGGCACTCAGGTCAGTGACATGGACAATATCGCTGAAAGTACGCCTTACGTCACCTGCACCAGCGCAATGGGAGATCCATCACCTTCCACAGCCCAGGGCGTTTTTGCCGGAATTCGGGCCAGTATTCGCTTTCTGGATGGCACTGATGATCTGAATCACATTCATGTTGCTATTCAGGGTTTAGGTCATGTTGGCTACGCTGTAGCAAGTCTGTTGCATCAGGCCGGGGCACAACTGACAGTGACCGACATCGACATGCTGCGTGTACAGCAGGCGGTAAAAGAATTTGACGCCAGAGCCGTCAGTCCCGATGAGATTTACGCCGTTAAAGCCGACCTGTTCTGCCCTTGTGGACTGGGTGGCATCATCAATCAGCAGACTCTGCCGCAATTACAGTTCCGCTGTATAGCCGGTTCTGCTAACAACCAACTGGCCGACGATGACTCAGGTATGGCACTGCATCAACAGGGCATTCTTTATGCGCCAGATTATCTGATCAATGCCGGTGGGCTGATCTTTGTCGCACTACAGCACGCGCATTATCAGGATCAGGTGATTCAGCAGAAAATACTCGCCATTGATGAATCGCTACATGAGCTCTACCAGCATGCCAGAGCTGATAACCAACCCACTAATCTGATAGCCGATCAGCGCGCCGAAGCCATTCTGGAAGCGGCAGCCCGTACCCAGCATGAAGCGGCTTGAACAGCAGGAGGTTAATCATGGAAACCGTATATCAGGCTCAGATTCACTACCGCAGCTACCTTTCCGACGAAGGCCATGCGCTGAACGAGCTGCCGTCCTGGGCTCAGTCCCCGGACACACTGGTGCGCTATTACCGCAATATGGTGCTGGCGCGTCAGCTGGATAACAAGATTATCGCCCTTCAGCGTACCGGTCAGATGGGGACTTACGCATCTTTACTGGGATCAGAGGCGATCGATGCCGTTATTGGCGATCTGATGCTGGCCGACGATGTGCTGGTGCCTTATTACCGGAACCACGCCCTGCAGATGCTGAGAGGTCTGGCCCTTTCAGACATGCTCAGCTACTGGGGTGGCGATGAACGGGGCAACTCATCAGTCAAAATGGCTCAGGATTTCCCCAACGCAGTACCTATCGCCACTCAGGCTCTGCATGCGACCGGTGTAGCCACAGCGTTCAAGATCCGTGGTGAGAAACGGGTCGCGGTCACTATTTGTGGTGATGGTGCGACGTCCAAGGGGGACTTCCTGGAAGCCCTCAATGTCGCCGGTGCCTGGCAGTTACCAGTGGTATTCGTCGTCAATAATAACCAGTGGGCGATCTCCGTACCGCGCAGCATTCAATGTGGTGCCCAGACACTGGCGCAGAAAGCGATCGGTGCAGGCATTCGCGGCGAACAGGTTGACGGCAACGATGTGATCGCCATGCATGAAGCCTTCGAAGAGGCGCTGAAACACGCCCGGGAAGGCAAAGGCGCAACGCTTATAGAAGCGATGAGTTATCGACTCTCAGACCATACTACCGCCGACGATGCGACCCGTTACCGCGCTAATGAGGAGCTCAAAGCCGCTTGGGAAAAAGAACCGGTTAAACGGCTGCAGACCTTCCTGCATCAGCAGGGTTGGTGGAACGAAGTACAGGAACAGGCCTGGCAGAACGAAGTTAATCAGATCATTCAGGCCGGAGTGGATGAGTACCTGGCGATGCCACAGCAGCCGGTAGAAGATCTGATCGACTACCTCTATGCCGAACTACCCAAAGCACTGCAGGAACAGCGCCAGCGCCTGATCCGCAATGCCCAACCGGGAGGAAATCGTCATGAGTAATGCAATTACGATGGTAGAAGCGGTGAATCTGGCGCTGCAATCAGAGATGCGTCGCGACGAATCGGTGGTGGTCCTCGGTGAAGATGTCGGCGTCAACGGCGGCGTATTCCGGGCAACCGTGGGACTGCGGGAAGAATTTGGTATCAAACGGGTACTGGACACGCCACTGGCAGAAACCATGATTGCCGGACTCTCGGTGGGGATGGCCGCTCAAGGCCTGAAACCGGTAGCGGAGATTCAGTTTATGGGCTTTATCTTTCCGACCATGGAGCATCTGATCGGTCACGCTGCCCGTCTGCGTCATCGAACCCGGGGGCGCCTGAGCTGCCCGATGGTAGTACGGGTCCCTTTTGGTGGCGGGATTCACGCACCGGAGCACCATTCTGAAAGTACCGAAGCACTGTTTGCTCACATTCCCGGATTACGGGTCGTCATACCCTCGTCTCCGGCACGTGCCTACGGTCTGCTGCTGGCGGCGATGCGCAATCCTGACCCGGTAATCTTTATGGAACCGAAACGGATCTACCGACTGAATGCGCAACCGGTCGAAGACACCGGTGAGGCGCTGCCCCTGGATACCTGTTACACCCTGCGTGAGGGTTCTGACATTACGCTGGTAAGCTGGGGCGCAATGATCAAGGAAACCCTTGAGGCAGCTGACCAGTTAGCTGAACAGGGCGTCAGTTGCGAGGTGATCGATGTGGTCACCCTGAACCCGATCGATCACGACACGATTCTGGCTTCAGTTGCCAAGACCGGCCGCTGTGTGATCGTTCACGAAGCCCCCCGCAGCGGTGCTGTCGGGGCAGAGATTGCCGCAACTATTGCCGAAAAAGGCCTGCTCAGTCTGCAGGCGCCGGTTGCCCGGGTAACCGGCTACGACACTGTGATGCCCTACTACCGTATGGAGCATCATTACATGCCGAATACCGCAGACATCATGGAAGCGGTACAGACAACACTGGAGTTCGCATGAAGTATTTCAAGCTACCGGACCTGGGCGAAGGTCTGCCCGAAGCTGAAATTCTGGAATGGCATATCAGCGAAGGGGATACAGTCACCACCGATCAGATTCTGGTCAGCGTGGAAACCGCCAAAGCCATTATCGAGATCCCGTCACCGCAGGATGGCACCATTGCCCACCTGTTCGGTGCTGCGGGCGATACCATCCACACCGGCGAACCGCTGATCGAGTTTGCCGGCGAAGAAGATGACTCCGGTACGGTGGTCGGTGAACTGAAAAGCGATGCTCAGTCCACCAGCGAAGACCACTTCTTTATCGGAGCCGCGCCCAGTACCGCTGCGCATCAGGCACAGATGACGCCTGCAGTCCGGGCGCTGGCTAACCGTCTGGAAGTGGATACCAGCGGTTTAAAAGGCAGTGGGCGCAATGGCCAGATCACACCGGATGATGTTGAACGGGCTGCCCGTGCCGACCGGACTCACGGTAAAGCAGAACCACTGCGCGGTGTCCGTAAACAGATGGCGAAAAACATGGCGTTGGCCCACGCTGAAGTGGTTCCGGTCACCCTGTGTGAGGATGTCGATATCCATGGCTGGACAGAGGGTGAAGACATCACTATGCGCCTGATCCATGCGGTTGCCGCAGGCTGTAAGGCTGAGCCTGCGATGAACGCCTGGTTTGACGGTCAGCAACTTGCCAGACGTCTGCATAGCAAGATCAACCTGGGGGTGGCGGTCGATACCGATAAAGGACTGTTCGTACCGGTGATCCGGGATATTGGTAACCGGGATCTCGATGATATTCGTGATGGTCTGGATCGGCTGAGGGAAGATGTTATCAATCGCACCATCCCGCCATCAGAACTTCAGGGGGGCACCATTACCCTGAGTAACTTCGGCACCATTGCCGGTCGCTACGCCAGCCCGATAGTCGTTCCGCCCACAGTGGCAATTCTGGGAGCCGGTGTGATCCGGGAGCAACCGATGGCCGTAGCAGGAGAAGTGGTGGCTCGCCGGGTACTGCCCTTGTCGCTGACCTTTGACCATCGTGCAGCAACCGGCGGAGAAGCAGCACGCTTCATTCGTGCTGTGATAGACGATTTAGCTAAAAAATCAATCAGTTAATTCTTCTTTTGCGGAGAAAAAAAGTCCGTTATTTCCTTTCGGCTAACGCAGCTTGGACTAGACTAAAGGAAGGGAAAAAAAGAGAGATCATGTTATGAGCCCTTAAAGACAGATGGGGTGGCAAGGCTACCCCGCTTGCAAGAGCAAAGATACAGGAAGGTGGCATATGAGTATTTTCGAAAAGTATAAGGCACGATACGACTCCAAACAGGAAGAGGAGTTTTCCCTGCAGGAGTATCTGGAGATCTGCAAAAACGATCCGATGGCGTACGCCAGTGCAGCCGAACGATTACTGGCTGCAATCGGCGAACCGGAGATGATCGATACCTCCCGTGACCCAAGACTGAGTAGAATCTTCTCCAACAAGATGATTCGGCGATACCCCTCTTTTCATGAGTTCTATGGCATGGAAGACGCCATTGAGCAGATCGTCGATTACTTTAAGCATGCAGCTCAGGGTCTGGAAGAACGGAAACAGATTCTCTATCTGCTGGGCCCGGTAGGTGGTGGTAAGTCATCACTGGCCGAGCGACTCAAAGCGTTGATGGAACATATTCCTTTCTACGCGATCAAAGGCTCCCCGATTCAGGAATCACCTCTGGGCCTTTTCAATCCTGAGGAAGATGCCGGTATTCTGGAAGAGGAATACGGTATCCCCCGCCGCTATCTGAAAGGTCTGATGTCTCCTTGGGCGGTTAAACGTCTGCACGAATACGGCGGTGATATCAGCCAGTTCCGGGTGGTGAAACTCTATCCATCCATTCTCAATCAGGTTGCAGTGGCGAAAACCGAGCCCGGTGATGAGAACAACCAGGATATTTCCAGTCTGGTGGGTAAGGTGGATATCCGTATGCTGGAAGAATTTCCACAGCATGATCCGGATGCCTACAGCTTCTCCGGTGCACTCTGTCACGCCAACCAGGGTCTGATGGAATTCGTGGAGATGTTCAAAGCACCGATCAAAGTCCTGCACCCACTGCTGACAGCAACTCAGGAAGGGAACTACAACAGTACCGAGGGTATGGCTGCGATACCGTTTGAGGGTATTCTGCTGGCCCACTCCAACGAGTCTGAGTGGCAGAGCTTTAAGAACAACAAAACCAATGAAGCCTTTATCGACCGGGTTTACATCGTCAAAGTGCCTTACTGCATGCGTGTGTCTGAAGAGGTGCGTATTTACGAGAAACTGCTTGAGAACAGTTCCCTGAACAACTCGCCTTGCGCACCGGATACCCTGAATATGCTGGCACAGTTCACGGTGCTGTCACGTCTGAAAGATCCGGAGAACTCCAACATCTTCTCCAAAATGCGTATCTACGACGGTGAGAACCTTAAGGATACCGATCCTAAAGCCAAGTCGATGCAGGAGTATAAAGACTCTGCCGGTGTTGATGAGGGTATGGAAGGCATCTCGACCCGTTTCGCCTTCAAGATTCTGTCTAAGGTATTCAACTTTGATCCAGCTGAGATCGCTGCCAACCCGGTACACCTGATGTACGTACTGGAACAGCAGATCGAACAGCAGCAGTTCCCGCAGGAAACTCAGGAGAAGCTGATCGGTTTCCTGAAAGAGTATATCTCGCCGAAATATATCGAGTTCCTGGGTAAAGAGATTCAGACCGCCTATCTGGAGTCCTACTCTGAATACGGTCAGAACATCTTCGACCGCTATGTTACCTATGCCGACTTCTGGATTCAGGATCAGGAATACCGTGATCCGGAAACCGGCGATATTCTCAACCGTCAGGCGATCAGCGAAGAGCTGGAAAAAATCGAAAAACCTGCAGGTATCAGCAATCCGAAAGACTTCCGTCACGAGATCGTCAACTTCGTGCTGCGGGCCCGCGCCGATAACAACGGCAAGAATCCGGCCTGGAGCAGCTACGAGAAGATGCGTACCGTGATCGAGAAGAAGATGTTCTCGAACACCGAAGATCTGCTGCCGGTGATCTCGTTCAACCCGAAAGCCTCCAGCGAGGACCAGAAGAAACACAGCGAGTTTGTGAAACGGATGACCGAACGCGGTTACACCGAGAAGCAGGTTCGTCTGCTGTCCGAATGGTATATCCGGGTGCGTAAATCCCAGTAATGGGATTTACGCACCCGGCCTGAGCAGGAGAGCGCGTATGAGTTATATCATCGATCGTCGCCTCAATGCGAAGAAGAAAAGTACAGTCAATCGCCAACGGTTTCTGCGTCGCTACAAAAAGCACATCAAACGTGCCGTGGAGGACGCAGTAAACTCCCGCAGCATCCGCGATATCAATCAGGGCGGTGAAGTCAGCATCCCGAATAAAGATATCTCGGAACCGATCTTTCACCACGGTGAAGGCGGCGTGCGCCAGCGGGTGTTCCCTGGTAACAAAGAGTTCGTCACCGGCGATGAGATCAAACGCCCCGAAGGTGGCGGTGGTGGCGGTGCCGGTCAGGGACAGGCCAGTAACCAGGGCGAAGGGGAAGATGACTTCACCTTCCAGATCAATCAGGAAGAGTTTCTCGACTTTATGTTTGAGGATCTGGAACTGCCCTACATGATCAAAAAACAGCTGCGCGATGCCACCAGCTTTGAAACACGTCGCGCCGGCTTTACCAACGTTGGCTCACCCGACAAGCTCAATGTAGTGCGTTCATTACGGGCAGCCAATGCCCGCCGTATCGCCCTGTCCGGTAAAGAACGCCGCCAGGTGCGGCAACTGAAAAAAGAGATCGCCACGCTGGAAAGCCGCTTACCGGATAGTGAAGCGGAACAGCAGATCAGTCTGCTTCAGGAAGAGATCGATACCCTGAACAAGAAGATTAAACGGATGCCGTTTATCGACGAGTTCGATCTTAAATACAACAACCTGATCCGTACACCGGTACCCAGTTCAAAAGCAGTGATGTTCTGCATCATGGACGTATCAGGCTCAATGACACAGTCGATTAAAGATATCGCCAAGCGTTTCTTTATCCTGCTGTATCTGTTCCTGACCCGTAGCTATAAACATATCGAGGTGGTGTTCGTACGCCACCATACCCACGCAAAAGAGGTGGATGAAGAGGAGTTTTTCTATTCCCGCGAAACCGGCGGCACCATCGTCTCCAGCGCCCTGAATCTGAGTGCGGAGATTATTAAAAACCGTTATCCACCGGGTGACTGGAACGTCTATGTTGCGCAGGCCTCTGATGGCGATAACTGGGATGGCGACTCTCATATCTGTCGTCAGGTACTGGAGCAACAGATCCTGCCGCTGGTGCAGTATTTCGCTTATGTCGAAATCACCACCGGCCAGCATCAGAATCTGTGGCTGGAGTACGAACAGATCCGCGAACAGTTCGAAGAAACCTTCGCTATGCAGACCATTGTCGAGCCATCGGATATCTATCCGGTGTTCCGAAAACTGTTCGAGAAGAAGGAGTAGGTTTATGAAGGGGACGACAAAAAAGTACGAGCCGATCTCTACCGGCTCTGAATGGACCTTCGAACTGATTCAGCGCTACGATGATGAGATAGCCCGGGTCGCAGCCCATTACGGCCTGGACACCTATCCGAATCAGATCGAAGTGATTACTTCCGAGCAGATGATGGATGCCTACTCCTCAGTGGGCATGCCGCTGAACTATAATCACTGGTCCTTCGGCAAGCAGTTCGTATCCACTGAGCAGCAGTACAAGCGGGGGCAGATGGGCCTGGCCTATGAGATTGTAATTAACTCCGATCCCTGTATTGCCTACCTGATGGAAGAGAACACCATGACCATGCAGGCGCTGGTTATCGCCCACGCCTGCTACGGCCACAATTCGTTCTTTAAAGGCAACTATCTGTTCCGTACCTGGACCGATGCTTCAGCCATTATCGATTACCTGTTGTTTGCCAAGAACTACATCAACAAGTGCGAAGAGCGCTACGGCGTGGATGCCGTCGAGCAGGTTCTGGATGCCTGCCATGCGCTGATGAATTACGGCGTAAACCGCTATCAGCGACCACAGCCGATCACCCCGGAAGAGGAAAAAACCCGCCAGTTAGAGCGGGAAGAATACATTCAGCGTCATCTGAATCAACTATGGAACACTATCCCTAAGAAGGAAGAAGAAGCCACTGACACCGTACAGCGCTTCCCATCTGATCCGGAAGAAAACCTGCTTTATTTTATCGAGAAAAATGCACCACTTCTGGAATCCTGGCAACGCGAGGTGGTACGCATCGTTCGTAAGATCGCGCAGTACTATTATCCACAGCGTCAGACTCAGGTGATGAATGAGGGCTGGGCCTGTTTCTGGCACTACACCCTGCTCAACCATCTGCACAACGAAGGTCTGGTCACCGACGGATTTATTATGGAGTTCCTGCACTCCCATACCAGTGTGGTGTATCAGCCTCCGTTTGATGCCCCCTACTTCAATGGCATTAACCCCTATGCGCTGGGCTACGGCATGATGCAGGATATCCGCCGCATCTGTGAAAACCCCACCGATGAAGACCGGGAGTGGTTCCCGGATATCGTCGACACGGACTGGAATGAAACCCTGCAGCACGCGATGCGTAACTACAAGGATGAGAGTTTTATCCTGCAGTATCTGTCACCACGGATGATCCGGGAGATGAAGTTCTTCAGTATCACCGACAATTCAAAACTGAGTACCCTACAGGTGGGCGCGATTCACGATGACTCCGGATATCAGAAGATCCGCGAAGACCTGTCCGCCAGCTACAATATCGGCAACCGTGAACCCAACATCCAGGTGTACAACGTTGATGTCAGAGGCGATCGCTCACTGACCCTGCGCCACTATATGCACAATGACCGCCCACTGGGTGACTCCACCGACGAAGTACTCAAGCATGTTCATCTGCTGTGGGGCTTTAATGTCAGAATGGAATCGGTCAATCCGGATGGCCAGGTTGTTTCTGTGCATCACTGCCCGCCGCTGCCACAATCGGAGGATGCGGCGTAACGCCACTCGTAAGAGTGGCGAGTGGCGAGTGGCGAGTGGCGAGTGGCGAGTGGCGAGTGGCGAGTGGCGAGTGGCGAAAAATATGATTTATTTTTTCTCGTAGAGTGCAACAACGCCAGCGTATTGCACCACAAATAAAATGGTGCGTTGTAACGCACCCTACCCGCTGCCAAAACCCGTCACACTTTTTGCTTTTTCCAGCAAGCAGCTTTGCTGCGTCGAGCGAGTCTCGCTTGCGAGACGTTCCAGCCACTAGCAAGCATTGCTACGCAATGCGGTCTGATAGGGCGGACTTCGTCCGCACTTGTCGCTTCGCTTTAAACCGGCGTCTTCAACGTCTCCTGATACGGCGGCCAGCCCATCGGCTTACCACCCAGCAGGTGCAGGTGAATGTGATAAACGGTCTGACCGCCGTGGTTGTTGCAGTTAAACACGGTGCGATAACCGTCTTCTGCAAAACCCTGCTGTTTAGCGATTTTACCCGCTACCATCACCATATGCCCCACCAGCTCGCAGTCTTCAGGCTCAATGTCGTTCAGGGTCGCGATACGCTTACGAGGGATAATCAGCACATGGGTCGGTGCCTGTGGGCTGATATCATTAAAGGCGACTACTTTATCGTCTTCATAAACGATATCTGCCGGAATCTCTTTATTCGCAATTTTCAGAAACAGATCATCCATAGTTGTTACTCATCATTTTCCAAATTATTAATGATCCGATTACATCATCCCGCCAGCTAAAGGTTCAAGTAGAAATTGGCAGAAAGAGAGGAAGTGGCGAGTGGCGAGTGGCGAGTGGCGAGTGGCGAGTGGCGAGTGGCGAGTGGCGAGTGGCGAACAGAGCCTGGCTTACTAACGGATGCTGTAAAGCTTTTTCCAGCAAGCAGCTTTGCTGCGTCTAGCGAGTCACGCTTGCGTGACGGTCCAGCGAGGTGAGCTTGCTCACCGTTCGAACCACAAATGCCCTTATCGGCACGAGGGCGTGCCTCACCACAATGTAATCTGAAACTCCGCAGCAGCGACCGCTTTTTCCAGCAAGCAGCTCTGCTGCGTCCAGCGAGTCTCGCTTGCGAGACGTTCCAGCAAGGTGAGCTCGCTCACCGTTCGAGCCACAAACGCCCTTATCGGCACGAGGGCGTGCCTCACCACAATGTAATCTGAAACTCCGCAGCAGCGACCGCTTTTTCCAGCAAGCAGCTTTGCTGCGTCTAGCTAGTCACGCTTGCGTGACGGTCCAGCGAGGAAGGCTCCGCCTTCCGTTCCAGCTACGCTACTTTTCCGCACCTGCGTCATATCAACTGTCATCTAATTTATCTGCTAATCCCCCGAAATAGTGATCATTCCTGTTGCACTGCGTCATAAGAGGTTCATACTCATGCCATAGAGTAAAGCCAGTCTTTATCACGGAACATAATCGCGACGGCTACAGTGATCCTGTGCCCTTTCGATTCAGGAGTTGTCAGAATGATCCTTTCAGAAAAGCCCCCTATCCATAATCAGTTAGAGTTCTTTATTGAAGAAGCGGTAAAAGCCCGCCCGGTAAGAACGGCAGTGGTACACCCGGTTGAGCATAATGGACTGATGGGGGCTGTTGAAGCCGCAGAGCGGGGATTGATTGAACCGATTCTGATCGGTCCTGAAGCCCGCATTAAAGCAGCTGCTGAAGCCAACGGACTGAATATCGACGGTTATGAACTGATCGACGTAGAGCATAGCCATGCAGCGGCAGAAAAATCCGTCAGCCTGGTGCGGGAAGCCAAAGCAGAAACCCTGATGAAAGGTGATCTGGGGACATCAGAGCTGCTCAGTGCGGTAATTCACAAGACCCAGGGCATTCGTACCGAACGCCGTCAGAGCCATATCTTTGTTCTGGATGTGCCAAACTACCATAAGCCACTGATGATCACCGATGCTGCCATCAACGTCACACCGGATCTGAATGTGAAGCGGGACATCGTTCAGAATGCGATCGACTTCTGTCACGCGCTGGGTATCAAGCAACCGAAAGTAGCGATCCTTGCCGCGGTTGAAAAAGTAAAAGCCTCTATGCCGAGTACCATTGATGCCGCTGCGCTTTGCAAAATGGCAGACCGCGGTCAGATCACCGGTGCGATACTGGATGGCCCACTGGCGTTTGATAATGCAATCTCCCAGCAGGCAGCGATTGATAAACATATCACTTCACCGGTTTCAGGAGATGCCGATATTCTGCTGGCTCCGGATCTGGAGGCCGCCAACATGATCGCCAAGCAACTGATCTATCTGGCCGACGCCAAGTCCGCAGGCATCGCGCTGGGCGCCCGCGCACCGATCATTCTGAACAGCCGTTCCGATGGTACTCTGGCCCGCCTGGCGTCCTGCGCCCTGGCATCTCATATGGTCCTGCACCCTCAGGGAGAGAAGTAATATGAGCCTGATTCTGACAGTCAACGGTGGTTCATCCAGCCTCAAGTGCGCTCTGTTTTCCCGACACACTCAGAACAGTGAATGCCTGTACCAGTTTAAGCTGGGCAATATTCTCAACACGCCAACCCTGAAAGTCATTGCTGGCAACGGTAAAACACTGGAACAACAGCAGCTGGACATGGCGAAAGTTGATCGGGACAACCGCCATCAGGCCTGTCTGGACCAGGTGATTCAATGGGTCCATAAGCAGCTGCCAGATAGCCGTATCAGCGCCTTCGGACACCGGGTTGTGCATGGTGGCGAGGCGTTCAGCGATCCGGTAATGATCAGCGAAGATATTCTGCAACAGCTGGAGGAGTTTATTCCTCTGGCGCCCCTGCATCAGCCTTACAACCTCAAGCTGATTCGCGCCTGCCAGCAACTGGAACCGGAACTGCCTCAGATCGCCTGCTTTGACACTATGTTTCATATCGGCCAGCCACAGGTCGAGCGACACTACGCGATTCCTCGCAAATATACCGAGGCAGGCATCCATAAATACGGCTTCCATGGTCTTTCATACGAGTTCATTCAGCGTTCACTGGAGCATATCGGACAGGGCTTCGAAAGCGGCAAAACCATCATTTGCCACCTGGGTGCCGGCGCCAGCATGTGCGCGGTGAACAATGGTAAATCGATCGCCTCGACTATGGGTTTTACCGCTGTTGACGGTCTGCCTATGGGCAGCCGCACCGGTAATATCGATCCGGGTGTACTGCTGTATCTGCAGCGACATTACGATATGGACGTCGATCAGTTGGAAAGCTTCCTGTACAAAGAAGCAGGCTGGCTGGGTGTCTCCGGCATCAGCTCCGATATGCTGGAACTGCAGCAGGCTGAGCAACCGGAAGCAGAAGAAGCGATCGCCATGTTCTGCTACCGTGCGGCACTGGAAATTGGCCGTCTGAGTGCTGCGCTGCAGGGGCTGGAACAACTGGTATTTACCGGCGGTGTGGGTGAAAACGACAGCAAGATCCGTAAGCGTATCTGTGACCAGCTCGGCTGGATGAGTGTTAAGCTGAATAAATCCGCCAACAAGGAAGCTGAAGCGATTATCAGCAAGGCCACCAGCCCGGTAACGGTGCGGGTGATCCCAACCAACGAAGAAGCGATGATCGCGCTACACACTGAGGAAGTCTTGTCAGAAGACTGATTCTGACTCACCGGAGGAGCTTCCCTCCCCTCGTTGGAGACTGCCATACCGCTTGCTAGAATAAGCGGCTATGGCAGACATCTCTTTTCAACCCGCGTCACTCTCTGATCCTCTCTACTATCTGGCCAATGCCCGGTTACTGATCCAGTGGTCACTGGAACACCACCATGACTTGTTACTGCCTGATGAGGTCGCGCTGTTAAACAGGCTGCTGGAAACCTCTGATGACACGCAGGCACTGCTGATCCGGATGGTGATGCGTAAAGGTGAACTGTTTCGCCTGGATAGCCTGGAATATCGCGAGATTACGGATAGCCTCTCTGCAATAGTAAGCCTGGAACAACAGGGGCTAGTCCACACAGATCCGGCGCTGAACATAGAACAGTTATGCCGGTTACTGCGTAAAGCAGAATGCCTGATACTTGCCCGTAGCCTGCTTCCTGATCAGCAAATTCCGGCCTCCACCAGCAAAGCACTCCTGACAGAGGAACTGCTGATGCAATTTGCAGATGCACCTCCACGCTCGCTTTCACAGTGGTGGCCATCGGCCACAACGTCGTTGCTGCAGCTCACTGTGATGCCACTGTTTGAAAGACTGCGGCTGATGTTCTTTGGCAACCTGCATCAGGACGGGTCTGAGTTTGTACTGACCGAGCTGGGCATCCAGCATTATGAAACTGTCACGCTGAACCGGGAGTCCAGAGCTTTCTCCTCCCGCCAGGATGTTGACCTGTATCTGCAGATGCAGGCTGTTTACGATGCATTAGAGCAGGGAGAAAGCTCAAGTACTCTGGCTGCAGACCTTCCCACCCAGGTTGACAATAACTGGCTCAACCGGCGCTACCACAAGGTTCTGTTTGAGCTGGGCCACAGTGCCGAACGGCAAGGCGACATATCCACAGCCCTGGCACTGTATCAGCGCAGTAACACGCCACAGGCAGCTATACGCGCACTCCGTGTAAAGGAGAAGCAACCAGATAACGACCATTGCGCTCTTTACCGGGAAGCCCAGGCACTTTCGGAGAAATATCAGCAACCGGAATATCGCATCAGCTTTGAACGTGTCAGCCAGCGCTGTGCCCGTAAAGCCGGTATCAGTCATTCACGTCCAGCAAAGATAAAGCTCCCTGAACAGCGTCTTACACTCCCCAGACAGCAGGATAAAAGTGTCGAGCAACAGGTAATCGACCATCTGACCCGGCAGGGTTACAGAGCCTTTCATACTGAAAGCCAACTGATCAATGGCTTGTTCGGCCTGCTATTCTGGCCCGCAATTTTCAGTCCGGTAAAAGGCACCTTCTTCCACCCCTTCCAGAGTGGGCCCGCCGACCTCTACGACCCTGCATTTACAACACCCAGGCAGAACCTGATCGATTCCTTACTGAAAAGCCTCGACAGTGATCAGTACAAACAGCAGATCCATAGCACATACCACCAGAAACTGGGCACCAGTTGCGCCATGATCCACTGGCCTTCACTGCCCTCTGAGCTGCTGGATCTTGCACTGGATCTTATTCCGTCCGATCACCTTAAAACCGTTTTTGAACACCTGCTTCTGGATCTTAAGCACCATCGACGCGGCCTGCCTGATCTGACCTGTTTCGATCCGGCCAATCAGTCCTACCAACTGATCGAAGTAAAAGGCCCGGGCGACAGGCTACAGGACCACCAAAGACTGTGGATAGAGTTTCTGATTGCTCAGGGAATTGAAACGGAAGTCTGGTATGTGGAATGGGAGGACGGGCTATAGTGGCGAGTGGCGAGTGGCGAGTGGCGAGTGGCGAGTGGCGAGTGGCGAGTGGCGAGTGGCGAGCGGATTATCTGAAAAATACTATTCCCCTGCACAAGGTATTCAGTAATTCATAATCCGCTTAATATCAGCAACCAGTTGGCCTACACTGAGGTTACGGCCCTCTCTGAGCCACTCTTTACCCTCTCGAAAAAACAGAATGGTAGGGATGCTGAATACGCCAAAGTGACTGCTGATGATGTTGAGTTGTTGAAGATGGACTTCAATCTGCTGCACATGGAGGAAACGCTCCCCCACGATCTGTGCAATCTTAGGCTTAAGTGCCTCACAAACCGAACAGTTCTCACCGCTGAAATACAACAACACCGAAGGGCTTTGCTCTATCTCTGACAAGACGGTATTCAGATCGGAATTGAGTTTCATTATCTCTTCAGCCTTTCCAACCACTACCCTCTCCATCACATATCGGCACGAGGGCGTGCCTCACTACAGCGTACTTATCCTGCTTCAGGAGTTCTCGCTTTTTCCAGCAAGCGGCTTGCCGCGGTCGAGCAAGGCGGGCTTTAGCCCGCCGTTCCAGCCACGAGCTACGAACCCGCTTTCCTTTGTCTGACCGCCTCAAACAAACAAACCCCGGTCGCTACGGAGACGTTCAGAGAAGACACCTCCCCTGCCATATCGATCTTCACCAGGTGATCGCAATGTTCGCGGGTCAGGCGGCGCATGCCTTTGCCTTCTGCGCCCATCACTAATGCCATCGGGCCTTTCAGATCGGCATCGTAGATCAGGGTTTGTGCTTCGCCGGCAGTACCGGTAATCCAGATGCCCCGCTGTTGCAGATCCTTAAGAGTACGGGCCAGGTTGGTAACCAGCACGTAGGGCACGACTTCAGCAGCGCCACAGGCAACCTTGCTTGCGGTTGCATTCAGAGGCGCTGATTTATCTTTCGGTGCGATCACGGCGTGCACACTGGCGGCATCGGCAGTACGCAGACAGGCCCCCAGGTTATGAGGATCAGTTACTCCGTCCAGTACCAGCAGAAAAGCGGGCTCTTCGAGCTTATCCAGCATGCTATCCAGAAACTGTTCGTTCTTGGCCTGAATCGGTTCTACTGCAACAACGACGCCCTGATGCACACCGCCTTCAGCCATATCATCCAGCTCTTTACGGCTGGTCCACTGCATCCGGATTCCCTGTTGAGCGGCCAGATCCAGCAGTTTCTGCATCCGGTTATCGTTGCGGCCTTTCTGGATCCACATCCCTTTGACCCGCTTGCTGTCACGGTTCAGGGTGGTAGTCGCGGCATGAATGCCAAAAATATACTCAGGTCGCATCGGCGCCTCTTTTGTCTGTTCTCTTCAGTTTTTGGTGCATACCGTTAAGCACGGTTTCCCAACCAGTCACCTGCCTGTTGCTGTATCAGCGTCAGCAGCAGCTGGATCATCGGTTCATTATCATTCAGTGCAGGGATATATTGATACTGCTCACCACCGGCTTCGGTAAAGACTTCACGGTTTTCTTCAGCGATCTCTTCCAGTGTTTCAAGGCAATCTGCAGCAAACGCCGGGCAGATAACTTCCAGTTTTTTAATCCCTTGCTCCGGAAAGCTTTCCAGGGTTTTGTCGGTGTATGGCTGGAGCCACTCTTTTGGCCCGAAACGGGACTGGAATGTAGTCAGCCATTCACCGTCTTTCAGGTTCAGCGCTTCAGCCAGCAGTTCAGAGGTGCGGTGACACTGCTGCGGATATGGGTCGCCCTTGTCGGCGTACTCTTTCGGAATACCGTGATATGACAGCACCAGTTTATCCACTGCAGGCTTATCGGCCCGGAAGCTACGTACGGATTCAGCCAGCGCCTCGATATACCGAGGATGATCATGATAATCACGGACAATGCGAATATCCGGAATATTACGGCGGCTCAACTGGAAACGGTTAATCTGATCGTAGATCGGCGCCGTCGTAGTCGCAGAATACTGCGGATACAGAGGGATAACAAAGATTCGCTCGTAACCGGCGTCCGTCAGTTCCTGCAAGCGGGGGGTCAGGCCCGGGTTCCCGTAGGTCATCGCAGAAAAGACCTGCAAACCGCTGTCCGGGTACTGCTGCTGGAGCTTCAGATTCAGCGCCGCTACCTGGCGGTTAAGAATCAGCCGTAATGGCGAATCTTCATCCCAGATCGAAGCGTAGAGCTTAGCGACCTTTTTCGGTCGGAAGGTCAGGATAATACCATTCAGTACCGCCAACCAGACCAGACGCATCGGTCCGTCACCTTCTACTACCCGGCGGTCGGATAGAAATTCTTTCAGATAGCGGCGCACTGCGCCCGGGGTCGGTTCGTCCGGTGATCCCAGATTTACCAGCAATACTGCAGTTTTAGACTGACTCATTCAGTATCGGTCCATGCAAGAGAAAGAGCGCTATTATCGCAAATTACAGGCAATAAAAAACCGCTCAGTTGAGCGGTTTTTCTAAACAGGCTTTTCAGTCGGACTTCTTAGTCAGGCTTAAGCTCTTAGCTTAGCCTTCCAGAGAAGCAAACACTGCATCACGGATATCTTCTACGCTACCAACACCCGGAATGTAGTTGTACTCAGGTGCTTCTGCTGCGCCTTCTTCAGACCAGCCTTTGTAGTAAGTGATCAGTGGTGCAGTCTGGTCATGGTAGACTTTCAGACGATCACGTACAGTTTCTTCAGCATCATCTGCACGCTGAACCAGCTCTTCACCGGTTACGTCATCCTTACCTTCTTCTTTAGGTGGATTGAATACCACGTGGTAAGTACGACCAGAACCCGGATGTACGCGACGACCCGCCATACGCTTAACGATCTCTTCGTCAGCAACATCGATCTCTACAACAGCATCGATGGATACACCCGCATCCTTCATTGCATCAGCCTGAGGAATGGTACGTGGGAAACCATCAAACAGGAAACCCTTCTCGCAATCAGCTTCAGTGATACGCTCTTTTACCAGACCGATGATAATGTCATCGGATACCAGTTGACCGGCATCCATCACTTCTTTGGCTTTTACGCCCAGTGGAGTGCCCGCTTTAACTGCTGCACGCAGCATGTCGCCGGTAGAGATCTGTGGAATACCGTACTTGTCACAAATGTACTGGGCCTGTGTGCCTTTACCGGCACCCGGTGCTCCCAAAAGAATGATACGCATATCAGGATTGCTCCATTTCTAATTTTATAATTTCAAAAAGCTGTACAGCCTGTGTGATGGCTGTTGAATTCTGTCTGAGCGTACTGCACAGCGACACTGACAAAGGTGCCAACAAAAAAGCACTTACAAAAGTGGCTATGACAATACCGCCCGGCGCCTGCAACCGACAATTGGACATTTGGTCTACTCCGGCAGTTTTGGCTCTGCCAGGTTGTCCACAGGAGGCGACTTCAGGTTTTATAGCGCCTTATCATATGACAAAGCCGTTAAAACGAACGCTCGAGGTTAGACAAAAGCAGGCGAGGTATCAACCCCCCAAAGGGATAACACCACTGCTTTTACAATCCTGCATGCGCCGGATCACGCCGATCTGATCCATTCTGATCGTAAACAAGAACGTCTTTCCCTACTTGCTGATAAGCGACACCCACAAGCAGGGAAAGAAAGGTTGTTTATTGCCAGTTTATCAGCCGGTGTTACGCATACCGGCAGAGATCCCGGCCATAGTGATCATCAGGGCCTGCTCCAGACGTTCATCAGGTTGATTCCGGTCCCGGTGCAACAGCTCTGCCTGGAGGAAATGGAGAGGATCGATATAAGGGTTACGCACATCAATGGATTGTCGAATGATCGGGTTCTCCTGCAACAGTTCATCCTGCTGTTTGATCTTCTTCACCAGCTCAACCGTATTGCTCAGCCGGTTACGCAGATCTGCCCCCAGTACACCGAGTTCTTCGGATACCAGACGTTTTTCATAGTACGCCGCAATATTGGCATCTGCCTTGGCGACCACCATTTCCAGCATATCGATATAGGACTGAAAAAACGGCCACTCCCGACGCATCGTCTGCACCAGATCGAAACGCCCTTCATCCAGCGCCTTCTGCAGAGCGGTATCACTGCCCAGCCAGGCTGGTAGCATCAGACGGATCTGAGTCCAGGCAAAGATCCAGGGAATAGCCCGCAGGCTTTCCACGCCGCCATCAGCCCGACGCTTGGCAGGCCGGCTACCTAAAGGCAGCTTCGCCAGCTCCTGTTCCGGTGTCGCTGCGCGGAAATAAGGCACGAACTGCGCATCTTCCCGGACAATCGACCGATAAGACTGCAAGCCACTGCCTGCCAGATTGTCCATCAGATCACGCCACTCTGGCTTCGGTTCAGGTGCTGGCGCCAGTGAGGCTTCCAGCGTCGCTGAGGTATAGAGTTCCAGATTGCGCACCGCAATTTCCGGTACACCGAACTTAAAGCGGATCATCTCACCCTGCTCTGTTACCCGCAGGCTGCCTGCGACGGAACCCGGGGGCTGAGCCAGAATCGCGGTATGGCTCGGGCCACCGCCACGGCCTACGGTACCGCCGCGGCCATGGAACAGCGTCAGATGGGTATCATGCTCTTTACAGAGTCGGGTCAGAGCTTCCTGAGCCCGGTACTGTCCCCAGGCAGCGGCCAGCTGACCGGCATCCTTGGATGAGTCGGAATAACCGATCATCACTTCCTGATGACCTTCGGTGTAAAGCTTATACCAGGGAATATCCAGCAACTGCCGGATGCAGCTTTCTGCGTTATCCAGATCGTCCAGTGTTTCAAACAGTGGCGCGACCCGGATATTGTGTTGAATACCGCACTCCTGCAGCAGCAGAATTACCGCCAGGACATCTGATGGCTGGCTGGCCATGGAGATCACATAGGAGCCCAGCGAACTCTGCTCTTCCCGTGCAACCACGCGACAGGTGTCCAGCACTTCCCGTACATTGTCGGAAGGCTGCCAGTCCCGGGGCAACAACGGTCGCTTCTCCTGCAGCTCTTTCAGCAGGAACGCCTGCTTATTCACCTCGCTCCATTCGCTGTAACATCCCAGTCCATAGTAGCCGGTCAGCTCATCAAAAACCTCCATATGCCGATCCGAATTCTGACGGATATCCAGCTTAACCAGGGTCATACCAAAACAGGCTACCCTGCGAATGGTGTCGGTCAGCAGGCCTTCGGCAATCACTTCCATACCACATTCACGCAAGGAAGCTTCGATCAGTAACAGAGGGTCAAGCAGTTGTTCCGGCTGCAAATAGACATCATCGGTTTCGCACAAGCGCCCATCCAGCAATTCTGTAGCCCAGAACTTTGTCATCCGCAGGCTGTCACGTACTCCACGCAACAGCTCTCGATAGGGTTCAGGATGTTCACCGACTTGTGCGCGTAAAGCGGCACTGCACTGATTCATCGACAGTTCGCTACGCAGTGTATCGATATCTTTCAGATACAGATCCGCCGCCATCCAGCGGGATAACAGCAAGACTTTCTCGGTCACAACAGAGGTAACATTGGGATTACCATCACGGTCTCCCCCCATCCATGAGGCAAACCGCACCGGCGAATGGGTCAGAGGCAGATGCTCATCAGTGGCATCGAAGAGTTGCTGATCAATATGACGCAGAAATACCGGCACCGCTTCCCAGAGCGAGTTTTCTATGACCGCAAAGCCCCACTTGGCTTCATCAACCGGGGTCGGACGTTGCTTTCGGATCGCATCGGTATGCCAGGCCTGACTGATCAACTCTCGCAAACGGTGACGGACATTCTCACCACGATCGATCCGCTGCAGGCAATCGGTAATCGAGTCGAACTTCTGAATCAGCGTGCGGCGGTTAACCTCTGTCGGATGAGCAGTAAGTACTAACTCAACATCCATCTCTTTGACGGTTTCAGCCAGTTCCTGCTTACTCAGGCCTTTATGTAACAGACGGCCCAGCAAGCCGCAGAATGAATCACTGGTGCAGGCATCCATAACACCGGAGCGGCGTCGGACACGGTGATGTTCTTCAGCGATATTGGCCAGATTAAGGAATTGGGTGAACGCGCGGGCAACCGGTAGCAGCTCGTCGTCATTGAGTTGGGAGAGAGTTTCCAGCAACTCGTCATCCGCCGGTTGTCCGGATGACCGGCCAGCTTTGGAGAGTTTACGAATGGTCTCTATGGTATCGAGAAAATCCTGGCCTTTGTGCGTGGCTATGGTCTGTCCCAGATACTCTCCCAGCATCCGGACATCGTCGCGCAGGTCTTCATGAAGCGTCGTCATAACTATCCCCTGTGGCAGCACATATGGGAGCCTGTGAACAGCTTCCGTTAGCCATCTGTGGGCATTAAAGTCTGTAGCTACACGGCTTAGCGTGACGACAATGGTTATTCCATTGGCTAGCGCTGTAACAAAGTAGATGCAGACTTTAATGTCCACCCTCTGGGGCTTACGGGAAAGCCCATAATCTGTGTTAGCGCTTGCTAACATACCTATTGTATGCCTGCCAAGCGCCGCCTGGACTATGAACTTTCCCGTATGCCAGATGCTCTACGGCAGCTATTCAAAGGCTCCCTTTATTGATACTACATTCACTGTGCATTGCACAAATATTTAAACTCACACTTAAGTCGGTGAATTAAATACAGAGGAAGGTGAAAAAGAGATTACAGCCCGAGGATCTTTTTAAGCTGTTTGCTGGCTGATTCGGCCTGAAATTCGTCCTGATACCCAATTTCTACCGCGTTTTCAGGCACTCCTTGTAACGCCAGGCGAAGTCGGTAGTTACGTTCACCGGACTCATGGCTATCAAAGACGATTGCAACATCCTGT
Source organism: Amphritea sp. (assembly GCA_025800245.1). Taxonomy (GTDB): domain Bacteria; phylum Pseudomonadota; class Gammaproteobacteria; order Pseudomonadales; family Balneatricaceae; genus Amphritea. Next base: position 37,982 of record JAOXSA010000058.1, read on the forward strand.
ACCTGAGCAAAATCCAGACGCAGATAACCACCGCCTCTGACAACAGCTAGCTGCCGCTGAGAGGTGCTGATAAGCAGTTTCGGATTACCTTTCAGATCATCACTGACCACAAAACCGGCACTCTGCAGCGCCTGCTGCTGACCCTGGGTGCGCTGATAATTCCAATAGCCCAACGCAGCCATGACGACTATCGCCAGAATAATCCATTGCATCGACTTTGCCTTTTTCACGGTCAGAGGCCTTTCTGCTTGGCTTCGTCCCACCAGGCATCCAGCTCATCCAGCGAGAAATCATTCCAGTCCTGACCGCTCGCATCGACCTGGTCTTCAATAAAACCAAAGCGACGAGTGAATTTCTGATTAGTATGCCTCAGTGCCGTTTCCGGATTTACCTTAAGATGACGGGCCAGATTCACCTGCGCAAACAGCAGATCACCCAGTTCGTGCTCGATCTCAGTCTTATTGCCACTGGCGATCGCCTCACGCAGTTCCGCAATCTCCTCTTCGATCTTATCCAGTACCGGCAGTGGATCGCCCCAGTCAAAACCTACCCGGGCAGCCCGCTTTTGTAGCTTATCGGCCCTATTCAGGGCTGGCAGCGTTGCGGGGATATCATCCAGCACACGGACTTTAGCGACCGGTTTGTCTTTACGCTCTTCCGCTTTGATCGCTTCCCAGGTACTGCTGATCTGCGCCTCGTCCGGCTCTCCCGCAGCCCGCCGACTCTCGAGAGTGCCTTCAGGAAATACATGGGGATGACGTCGGATCAGTTTTTCCACCAGCGTGTGGATAATATCTTCAAACTCAAAGTGCTGCTCTTCGCGAGCGATCTGAGCGTAGAAGATCACCTGAAACAGCAGATCACCCAGCTCTCCCTGCAGATGAGGCCAGTCTTCCCGCTCAATGGTATCTGCCACTTCATAGGCTTCCTCCAGTGTATGGGGAACAATGGTGGCGAAGGTCTGTTTGATATCCCAGGGGCAGCCGGTCTCCGGATCCCGCAGCCGGGACATCAGGTACAGCAGATCGTCCAGGCTGTATTGCTCTGAATGTTTGTTCTGTGACATAGCCGCCTCAGGAACCACTGCGCTGACGGTGAACGTCTGTGACGTTCGGAATCTGATTAATCTTATCCATGATCTTACCCAACATCTCCAGACGAGCGATCTCAACGGTCAGGGACAAACGGGCGATATTGCTCTTCTTATCTGAGAGTGTATTCGCCGCCACCACGTTGATATTTTCGTTGGCCAGTACGATCATCAGATCGCGCAGCAGACCGGAACGGTCAAAGGCTTCTACGAAGATATCCACCGGATAGGTCGACTCGCCATCATCGCTCCAGCTTACTTCGACAATCCGCTCACCTTCATGCTCGCGCAGCTGGAATGCATTAGTACAGTCTTCCCGGTGAATCGAAACGCCCCGGCCTTTGGTGATATAACCGATAATCGGATCACCCGGTACCGGACGGCAGCAGGGTGCGATTGAGGTCATCAGGTTGCCGACACCGCGAATCTTGATACCGTCATACTCAGTACTGGACTTATCGGCGCTGACCGGCAATGCCAGATCCAGCTGCTCATCATGAGCAACAGTATCAACCTGCTGCTGAGCCGCATTGATCACCTGGGAGAGACGAATATCGCCAGCCCCCAGTGCTGCGTACATATCTTCAGCGGTCTTATAATTAACCGCCTCAGCCATCCGCTCTATGTTCAGATCAGCCAGATCCAGCGCCAGACGACGGAATTCGCGCTCGACGATCTTCTTACCTGCGGCGGCGTTCTTATCTTTATCCTGCAGCTTGAACCACTGCTGCACCTTGGCCCGGGAACGGGCACTGGTGATATAGCCCAGGTTAGGGTTCAGCCAGTCACGGCGCGGATGTTCAGTATTAGCGGTCAGGATCTCCACCTGATCACCAGTCTGCAAGGCCCGGGTCAGTGGCACAATCCGGCCGTTGACCTTAGCGCCACGACAACGGTGACCGACTTCGGTGTGTACCCGGTAGGCGAAGTCCACCGGTGTGGAGTTGATCGGCATATCGACCACGTGGCCATCCGGAGTAAAGACATAGACCCGGTCATGGGTTACATCCGAACCGATCATATCGGAGAACTCTTCACTGCTGCCCAGATCTTCAGTCCACTCGAGCACCTGCCGCAACCAGGCGATTTTCTCTTCGTAACTGTTACTCTGAGACTGAGTATCCGTGCCTTTATATAACCAGTGAGCGCATACCCCCAGCTCCGCTTCCTCATGCATTGAATAGGTGCGGATCTGGATTTCCAGAACTTTACCGGAAGGTCCGAAAACAGCGGTATGCAATGAGCGGTAACCGTTCGGCTTCGGTGATGCTATATAGTCATCAAACTCATGGGGGATGTTACGCCACAGTCCGTGCACGATTCCCAGTACGGTGTAACAATCCCGGATCTCCGGCACCAGAATACGTACCGCGCGAATATCGTAGACCTGATTAAAGTCGATATTCTTGCGCTGCATTTTGCGCCAGATACTGTAGATATGCTTGGCTCGACCACTGACGTCACCATCGATACCTGCGTTATCAAGTTCGCCATCCAGAATACCGATCACATCCTCGATAAACTGCTGACGCTCAAGACGCTTCTCAGACAGCAGCGAGGCGATCTTCTTATAGTCATTAGGCTTGAGATAGCGGAAAGAAAGGTCTTCGAGTTCCCACTTAATGTGGCCGATACCGAGTCGATGCGCCAGTGGCGCATACACATCAAATACTTCGCGGGCAACCAGATAACGCTTTTTGCGGGACCCCTCTTTTACGCCACGAATGGCACAGGTTCGCTCGGCAATCTTGATCAGCACAACGCGCACGTCGTCGATCATCGCCACCAGCATCTTCCGAACGTTATCCAGCGGGTTACCGCTTTGTCCTAAAACATTCTCGCGACGGGGATTCTGTCGGCTGCCGATTGCAGCCATCTGCAACACGCCCTGAATCAGACCTGAAATAGTCTGACCAAAACGCCGTTGAATATCATCGAGGGTTGTATATTGTTCCCGTACGCTACGATAGAGAATCGCCGCAACCAGCGCGTCTTCATCCTGATTGAGTTCAATCAGAATCTGCGCCATCTCCAGTCCGGTGATGTAGCTATCCTTAGCTTTCCAGGAATCTTCCGAGGGCTCGCCTTCGTCTTTGAGCTGCTTGGCATAGAGGCAGGCCTGACGGACCGTCTCTATATCCTTGACTTCGACCTGCTCCTGCAGCCGTTCCAGCCAGAGCTCCAGATCGACACTGCCATCGTCATGAATCGGGTGATCTTCGCGTACTTTTACCATGGCACAATGCCACTCCTAACCTGACCTGCCCAATGGCACACGGGTAGCAAACAATCCCGGGGCTGGCCTTTACCTGCTATCACTATTGTTATTTTTGTTGCCCGGAAAACTCTAAAAAATGCCAAAACACCGGGCCTGTCCAGGGAGCACATTCTAGTCTTTAAGACCGGTAATAGCGAGTAAGTTCAGTTTTAACTGTTGCCCATTCTGGACACATTGGAGCTTTTTCAAGCGTTTCATTGATCCTGCTTCAACAGAAACAGAAAAGGGGCCTCAGGCCCCTTTCATCAAATCTTTGTCATCAGATCAGTGTACACTCAGTTACTGAATACCCCGGTCGACAGGTATCTGTCGCCACGGTCACAGATAATACAAACGATCACTGCATTTTCGACCTGTTGCGCCAGGCGCAGGGCTCCGGCTACGGCACCACCGGATGAAACACCGCAGAAGATCCCTTCTTCACTGGCCAGTGCACGCATCGTGGTTTCAGCTTCTTCCTGAGTAATATCCAGTACCTGATCGACCCGGTTGGACTCAAAGATAGATGGCAAATAAGCTTCCGGCCAGCGTCGAATTCCCGGAATCGCGGCACCTTCTGCCGGTTGCAAGCCAACGATCTGAACCTCCGGATTCTGTTCTTTCAGATAGCGGGAGGTTCCCATAATCGTGCCGGTTGTACCCATCGAGCTGACGAAGTGAGTAACCTGTCCCTGACTCTGCTGCCAGATCTCAGGTCCGGTACCCTGGTAGTGGGCTTCCGGATTATCGAAGTTAGCAAACTGATCCAGCACAATTCCCTGACCTTCTGACTGCATCTGCAGCGCCAGATCTCGGGCACCTTCCATACCTTCCTCTTTGGTCACGGTAATCAACTCTGCACCGTAAGCAGTCATCGATGCCTTTCGCTCTTCACTGCTGTTATCCGGCATGATCAGCTTCATTTTATAGCCTTTGATCGCAGCAGCCATTGCCAGTGCAATACCGGTATTTCCGGAGGTGGCTTCGATCAGTGTGTCGCCAGGCCTGATATCTCCGCGGGCCTCTGCTCGCTGAATCATACTCAGTGCCGGACGGTCTTTTACGGAACCCGCAGGATTATTACCTTCCAGTTTACAGAGTACCGTATTGCCCCGGCCAACGTTGAGACGCTGCAGACGGACCAGCGGCGTATTGCCGACGTAATCTTCGATGGTGGGAAACTCAATGCTCATATAGTTATAACCAGAAGGGATTAATAAAAGGGTTTATATACCCGACAAATAGAGTCGGAATAGTAACGAGGGTTCCATTAAAGCTCAATCACAATTATTTCAACTGAGCTAATCGAATAGACTTTAGAGGGAAGATTGTCAGATTTCAGCAATGACAAAAGCGACGATGTGATCGCCCTCGTCGGTATAGGACAGATGAAGCCTGGTGATCCCCGATTGTTCAGCACGGATCTGAGCATTACCGCTCAGAGTCATCAAAGGGCGACCCAGCTCATCATAACTGACTTCAAAATGCTGCCAGCTGATCCCCCGGCCAATACCGGTGCCCAGCGCTTTTACTGCGGCCTCTTTAGCCGCAAAGCGTTTGGCAAGAAAGTTGACCTGCCGCCGGGACTGCTGAAACTGTTGCAGTTCAGCCGGCGTCAGAATCCGTTCAGCAAAGCGCGGCGTGCGAGCCAGCGCTTTTTCAATACGACGGATATCCAGCAGGTCAGTGCCAATGCCAAAGATCATCCGCGAATTGCATCCCGCGCAGACTGAACCCGGGCCTGGGTTTCCATCATCAGGCGACGCATCTCGGCAATAGCCTCTTTCAACCCCACAAATACTGCGCGGGCAACAATGCCGTGACCGATATTCAGTTCATTGAGTTCCGGGATCTCGGCGATCTGCTCTACGTTATGATAATGCAGACCATGGCCGGCATTCACGATCAGTCCCTTGCTGAAGGCATAGCGGGCAGCCTGCCTGATCCGCTCCAGTTCTGCTTTCTGTTCAGCACTGGTTTCAGCATCCGCGTATGCACCGGTGTGCAGCTCAATGACCGGAGCCCCGCAACGCAGCGTGGCATCAATCTGATCGTTATCCGGATCGATAAACAGCGATGCTTCAACACCGGCAGCAGCCAGTCGGTCACAAGCCTCTTTGATCCGCGCTTCCTGTCCGACAACATCCAGACCACCTTCAGTAGTCAGCTCTTCACGCTTTTCAGGCACCAGACAGGCATGTGCTGGTTTTACCTTCTCTGCGATGCTGATCATCTCTTCAGTTACCGCGCACTCAAAATTCATCCGCGTCTGCAGAGTCTCTGCCAGCATATAGATATCACGGTCCTGGATATGACGACGGTCTTCGCGCAGATGCACGGTAATACCATCAGCACCGGCTTCTTCAGCCAGCGCTGCGGCCTGCACCGGATCAGGGTAACGGGTACCGCGCGCCTGACGCAGCGTCGCAACATGATCGATATTCACACCCAGAAGTAAGCGGCTTGGTTCTACCACGATAAACCTCGTTATTCATAAACTAGCTAGTTAACTGCCCGACAGCTTACTGCAAAAAGCGATCAGGACCTATCACTTTTCCGGGTCAGCTCCGAGCACTATTACCAGTGCTGTATTTCTGCAGCAGTTCGCGACTGCGTAATGGCTTGCTACCCAGCTGCGCTTCAAGTGCCAGACGGATCAGCCGTTTCGCAGCCCGACGGATCTCCGGTTGCTGATACTGCTCGGCAACCACCCCCTGAAGCTGCAATCCGGTAAAACAGAATGGACGGATACTGCTGGTTAACTGAGTAACCGGAAGAAAGCCCTGTGCAGGATCATAACGGTAGATACTGTCCGGCACGCAGTGACTGACATCAAACTGATAGCCCAGCTGTTGCAGCAGTTGCTGTTCAAAGGTACGCAGTGCTAACTCAATATCTTCGCCACTGAGCAGCTCGTTCAGTACATACTGATAATAGACGTATAGTTCCGGGTGAGGATCGGCAGGCTGGAGCAATCGCTCCAGTAATTCATTGACATACAGACCGCACATCAGTGCTGTGCCTTTGAGCATAATCGGTGCAGCAACCGCTTCAGCCTGCAGCAAAGACTTCAGTTCATTCCGGCCACGCCAGTTGATCTGTAAAGGCGTAAAAGGCTGCATCATCGCCCGCATTCTGGAGCGCGGACTTCGCGCACCTTTTACAACGGCGCTGATCTTACCCTGCTCAAGGGTAAAGAAGTCCACCAGCAGACTGGTTTCCCGATAAGGGCGGGTATGAAGGACATAGGCGGCCTGAGCCTCAACCTGAAAACTCATCAGCTCAGTGCCTGCGCTTAGTCGATGTCGTTATATCCAAGGCTACGCAGGGCACGCTCATCGTCAGACCAGTTGCTGCGTACTTTAACCCAGAGATTAAGCATCACTTTAGAATCGAACATACGCTCCATATCGAGGCGGGCGTCCCGACCGATGCCTTTGATCTTGGCACCTTTATCACCGATCACGATGCGTTTCTGCCCCTGACGCTCAACCAGGATCAGTGCGCTTATAATCAGTGTACCGGTCTCACTGCGACGGAACTCTTCGATCTCAACGGTGGTACCGTAGGGAATCTCGTCACCCAGATTACGCATCAGTTTTTCCCGCACCAGCTCTGCCGCCAGGAAGCGGGAGCTGCGATCAGTGACCTGATCTTCAGGATAGAAGTGCATACTTTTCGGCAGTTGCTCGTTAATCACCGCTTCAAGGCGGTCAACGCTGGTACCGTTCTTAGCAGAGATCGGTACGATATCCAGGAAGTCCATTTTCTGAGACAGCTCTGCCAGATGCGGCAGCAGCGATTCCTTATCTTCCAGCTGATCGATCTTATTGATCACCAGTACCACCGGACATTTGGCGCCCTGCACTTTATCAAAGACAATCTGATCTTCTTCAGTCCAGGCAGTACGGTCAATGATGAATACCACCACATCAACATCACGCAGCGCAGAGCTGGCTGCTTTGTTCATGTAGCGGTTAATCGCTTTGTCCTGATCTTTATGCAGACCCGGCGTATCAACATACACCGCCTGGACATCACCTTCGGTCTTGATACCGACAATCTGATGACGGGTGGTCTGCGGTTTACGCGAGGTAATGCTGAGCTTCTGGCCCAGAATGTTGTTCATCAGCGTGGATTTACCCACATTCGGGCGACCAACAATGGCAACAAAGCCACAGCGCTGATCTTCATTCGGCTCATCGAGCATATAGCTCAGATCACGGCTCATTTTACACCTACCTTCAGTGCATCCAGTGCGTGTTTTGCCGCTTCCTGTTCGGCCTGACGACGACTGCTGCCCACCCCCGGAGAGGGTTGATCAAGCATCGTCACATGACAACGGATCTCGAATGTCTGCTTATGCGCTTCACCCGTTACGGAGATCAGTTCATATTCCGGCAACGGAACCTTGCGCGATTGCAGAAACTCCTGCAAACGGGTTTTCGAATCTTTCTGGGTATCCTGCAATGAGGTTTTTTCCAGACGGGTTGCGTACCAGCGCAGAATATAAGGCCGGCAGGTATCCATATTACTATCGAGATAGATAGCACCGATAATCGCTTCTACCGCATCCGCCAGAATAGAATCACGACGAAAACCGCCGCTTTTCAGCTCACCAGACCCCAGACGCAGGTAATCACCCAGTTTCATTTCACGAGCCAGTTCTGCCAGTGTCTCACCTTTCACCAACTGAGCACGCAAGCGACTTAACTGCCCCTCTTTCGCTTCAGGGAAACGCGCGTAAAGGGCTTCAGCGATAACAAAGTTCAGAATTGAATCACCCAGAAACTCAAGCCGTTCATTATTACGCTTGCCGTGGCTGCGGTGAGTGAGCGCCAGCTCTATCAGGCTCTCATCGGTGAATGTGTAATCCAGCTTTTTCGCCAGATCAGTTCCAGACTTAATAATCAACGGAGAATCACTTTATACTGCTCGTTAAACTTAACCAGTGCATCAACGTTATAGAACATCGGCACCTGTACCTCATATGCCAGGGTGATAGTTCTTACACCCTCGTCGGTTTTAAAGGTAATCGCTTCCTGGGATGGCAACTTAACCTGGTTGATCCGCAGGCGCTTCTGAATCTTTGAACGAATCTCGTGCACAGAATCATCGCGCGTGGCGTCTTCTGCGACCAGATCAGTCAACACAGACTTCACCAAGTGATTGTCCCAGTAGGCCGGATAGAGTTTAAAGCCAACTGAGAAGAAAATTCCCGCAACAATCAGCACGATCATCAGCGAAAAGAATGTCATGCCCTTCTGTTTAGCCATAGCTGTCATCGTTATCTCCCTGCTCACGATCAGGTTTATTTAATGGATCTTACAGCACTGAAATCAGGCAGGCTGAAGAAGGTTTCCCAGTGCATCCACACGGCAAAGGCCTTACCTACCAAGAGTTCATCCGGGACGAAACCCCAGAAGCGGCTGTCGTTACTGTTATCCCGATTATCACCCACTACAAAATACTGACCAGCCGGAACTACCCATTCTGCTGAGATTCGGGGACGGGTCACGTCACGGTAAATCTCGTGACTGACATCGCCCAGTTGCTCTTCCACAAGCAGAACGCTTGGATTCTGAGGCGGCAACTGCGCCAGCAGTTCCTGCGCTTGTGGCTCACCATTAATATAGATGACTTTATTGTGATACCGCACGGTATCACCCGGCAAACCCACAACCCGCTTGATGTAATTGATGCCTGGCTGCTCCGGATATTTGAATACCACTACATCGCCGCGCTGCGGGTCGTTCATCGGGATCACTTTGTTACCCGCGACCGGCAGACGGAAACCGTAATGCCATTTGTTCACCAGAATAAAATCGCCCACTTCCAGCGTCGGTTTCATCGAACCTGACGGAATCTGAAATGGCTCCACAACAAAGGAACGCAGTATCAGAACAATCAACAAAACCGGAAACAGTGAACGGCACAGATCAACCGCCCCATTCTCTTTGCCCAGGCCTTCCAGCACCTCGTCAGGCAGCGGTTCAGAAGCCATCTGCTGTGCTGAAGCGATCCGTGCGCGACGCGGTCCTGCCAGGACCACCCGATCATAGATCCAGCCCAGTGCTGTAATGAACGTCAGTACAACCAGAACCAGCGCAAAGTCAAAATTCATAAGGAACCGTCCTTAGTTATCTACCTTAAGCACGGCGAGGAAGGCATCCTGCGGGATCTCTACCCGACCTACCTGCTTCATCCGTTTCTTACCTTCTTTCTGTTTCTGCAGCAGCTTCTTCTTACGGCTCACGTCACCACCGTAACATTTAGCAGTTACGTTCTTACGCAGTGCTTTCACTGTGGTCCGGGAGATAATCTTGCCGCCAATGGCTGCCTGAATCGCTACATCAAACATCTGCCGTGGAATCAGCTCTTTCATCTTTTCACACAGCTGACGACCACGGTACTGAGCATTATCCCGGTGCAGGATGACCGCCAGTGCATCGACTTTCTCGCTGTTAATCAGGATATCCAGGCGCACCAGATGCGCTGGTTCAAAGCGCACAAAGTTATATTCCAGAGACGCATAGCCACGGCTGACTGACTTCAGTCGATCGAAGAAATCCAATACCACTTCAGCCATCGGTAACTCGTAAGACACCTGAACCTGATTACCAACAAAGTTCATGTTCTTCTGTACGCCACGCTTATCCACACACAGACCGATGACCTGGCCCAGATAGTCCTGCGGCACCAGAATATTCGCTTCAACGATCGGCTCCCGCATCTCGTTGATAGTGCCCGGATCCGGCAGCTTTGACGGACTATCGATATGAATCACATCGCCGTTATTCAGTTCCAGTTCGTACACTACGGTTGGCGCAGTGGTCACCAGATCCAGATTGTATTCACGCTCCAGACGTTCCTGGATGATCTCCATGTGCAGCATGCCCAGGAAACCACAACGGAAGCCAAAGCCCAGTGCATCCGAAGATTCTGGTTCGAAGAACAGAGAGGCATCGTTGAGGGTCAGCTTATCCAGCGCTTCACGGAAATCTTCATAGTCATCGGAACTGGTTGGGAACAGACCGGCATACACCTGAGGCTGTACCTTCTGGAAGCCCGGCAGGCTTTCCACTTCCGGCGTTTTAGCGTGAGTGATGGTATCACCGACCGGCGCACCGTGGATATCTTTGATACCAGCAACCACATAACCTACTTCACCGGCTTTCAGCTCACCGGTTTCATGGCGTTTCGGGGTAAAGATCCCCACACCGTCAACCGGCTGAATCTGACCGGTAGACTTAATCTGAATTTTGTCTTTCTTGCGCAGAGTGCCTTCTTTAACACGCACCAGAGACACTACGCCCAGATAATTATCGAACCAGGAATCGATAATCAGCGCCTGCAGTGGTGCATCCGGATCACCTTCCGGTGCCGGGATATCCTTTACCAGCTGTTCCAGAACGTCTTCGATACCCAGACCACTCTTGGCGCTACAAGGCACCGCATTGTCAGCTTCGATGCCAATAACTTCTTCGATCTCCAGACGGACCCGCTCAGGCTCTGCCTGTGGCAGATCCATTTTGTTCAGTACAGGCAATACTTCAAGCCCCTGCTCCAGCGCGGTGTAGCAGTTAGCCACTGACTGTGCTTCAACGCCCTGAGCCGCGTCCACAACCAGCAACGCCCCTTCGCAGGCAGCCAGTGAACGGGATACCTCATAGCTGAAGTCTACGTGTCCAGGTGTATCGATGAAATTGAGCTGATAGGTATTACCGTCTTTAGCGGTATAGTTCAGGGTTACACTCTGAGCTTTGATGGTGATCCCACGCTCGCGCTCAAGATCCATAGAGTCCAGTACCTGCTGCTCCATCTCCCGTTCGGAGAGACCACCACAGGTCTGAATAAAACGGTCAGCCAGGGTCGACTTACCATGATCGATATGGGCAATAATCGAAAAATTACGAATATGTTCGAGCTTACTCACCGTGGAATCACCAGCCATTCTATTTACGTCAACCCGAAGGAATTACGGGGATCTTTCTGAAGCGGGCAAGTGTACCGTATTTCATGACCTACCACCATCAAAGCAAGCCCTGAAAGCAAGCCCTGAAAACAAGCCGTTAAATTAGGCCCTTAAAATAAGCCCCGTCAGAAAATAAACAGGGGGCTCTGTGGCCCCCTGTTCTGATGTCGTCTTACTTTACCTTCAACGGTATAAACAACGGACTGCCCCGTCTCACGATTCGCATTGGCACAGCCTTATTTTCAGGGATCGCCTTCACCACCCGGGCAAAAGTATCAATGGAGTCAATTTCCTTACCATTAAGCATGGTAATCACATCACCGACCACCAGACCTGCTTCAGCACCTGCTCCCGGCTCAACCCGGCGGACCACAACTCCGGCAGTCACATTCCAGCGCTCTTTCTGCTGATCATCCAGCTCACTCAGCTGAATATTGAGGCGGTTCAGAGCCGGCTCGGTTTTGCTGGTTTTACCACGCTTTGAAGTCTGACCGGCATCAGGCAACAGACCGATAGTGACCCGGATGGTCTCTTTGTTACCATTACGAACCACACCTACTTTCGCTTCGGTCTCAGGCTTATAACGACCCACCTGATGCGGCAGATCACCTGAGCGGTTGATAGCCTGACCGTTGAAACTGTAAATAATATCTCCCTCTTTCAGCCCCGCAGCCTCAGCCGGGCTATCAGGCAGGACCTTCGCTACCAGAGCTCCCTCCGGTTTATCCAGACCGAAGGATTCAGCCAGATCACGACTGACTTCCTGAATAATCACACCCAGCCATCCTCGACTGACCTGACCGTCCTGTTTCAGCTGACCCGCCACTTCCATTGCAACATTCATAGGAATCGCAAAAGACAGGCCCATAAAGCCACCGGAGCGGGTATAGATCTGAGAGTTAATCCCAATCACTTCACCGTCGAGGTTAAACAGAGGGCCGCCCGAGTTACCCGGATTGATAGCAACGTCGGTCTGAATAAAAGGAACATAGGTTTCGTTCGCCAGACTACGATCAGTCGCGCTGATAATGCCTGCGGTGACAGAGTAATCAAAGCCAAATGGTGACCCGATCGCCAGCACCCACTCTCCGACTTCTGCACGATCCGAATTACCTACCTTCACCACCGGAAGATCGCTTGCCTCTATTTTCAGCAAAGCAACATCCGAACGCTTGTCCGAGCCGATGACTTCCGCCTCAAGCTGTCTACGGTCATTCAGACGCACAATCACTTTCTCTGCCCCATCAACAACATGGTGATTGGTCAGAATGTAGCCATCCTCAGAGATAATGAAGCCAGATCCCAGAGATTGTGGTGCCGGGCGCCGCGGCACATTACCACCTGAGTTAGGTGGCATACGGAAAAAATGACGGAATATCTCAGGGATATCCTGGCCTTCAGGAAACTGAAACTGCGGAGCATTGGAATTACGGGCCGGTGCTTCCTGCACAGTACTGATATTTACTACCGCAGGTGAAGCCTCTTTTACCAGTTCCCGGAACTCCGGTAGCTCAGCATGAGCACGACCGACAACCAATAGACACAACACCAAACTGAACGTTGCTTTAAGCAATTTCATAGTCTGTTACCTGTACATCTGAATAGATACATTAAGAATCAGAACTTAAACTGAAACCCGACGCAGCAGCACCGGACGGTAACTGCAGGATTGACTCATCCGATCAGAGATCAGTCGGGTCAGACCAAAACCTGAGGCCAATCCCAGCAATCCTCCGGCTATCACCCAGGGTTCACTAAAACCTGCCTGCTGAGGAATCACAGCAACAATAAACATTGCCAGTACCGGCACCAGATAAACCAGCAAAGATGCGGTGATAAATGAGCGCTCTCCTACCCCCAGCACTACCTCATCATCGATACTAACGGCCAGATGGTCTGGATTATCGACCTGAATTTCCAGACGCCGGCCATCACCTACTCTGGCCAGCAGACTCTGCCCACACCCCTTTTGCGCACTACAGGAAACGCAGGCACTCTGCTTAACGGTTTCCACCCAGACCTGGTTATCAGCGATTCTGACAACCCGGCCACTTTCTTCAATCATAAAACGCTACCCGTTTCTGCCTTCACTAGTGAATACAGAAAAGTTAATGGGTACTCGTCAGTGAATTTGCAACCCTGTCAGCAACCAGTAACGGCACATCACCCACCACAGTGATAAAGTGCTGATTAACACGCTTACCTACAGCCACCATTTCACCAACTTGCGTTGCGCCTTCCGGCACAGCAGCATTACCCGCACGCTCGATACACAGAGTGAATGAGTTCTTTCCGTTGCTGAACACGGTGATATCAGTACCCGGGGCCACTGCATTCTTCACCGGAGAGTAGCCTTCCGGAAGCCAGCCTGGATTACTGCTGGCAAGGTCTGTCGTCGTCAGCACCTGATGTTGACGGATATAGCTATTCAGACCTTTATTAAGCCGGATAATGTCAGCCTCATCGCCAATATCAACGGCAGTATCAGGTCGACCAAACTGTGCTCGCATAAAGTCGGTAGGCGCTGTCAAAGCTGGTAATGAGTAACCCGGTACATTCGTTGCTACAGTATTATCCGTAGCAGGTACCCCGACACCGAAATTCTGACCACCAAGGATCACAACGGCAGTAACCGAAGCCGCAACAGCCATACTGATCAGTGGTTTGAAAAAACCGGTTCTGGCAGGCTGACGGCTCTGAGCTTCTGTAGCGGGCTGTTGTTGGTAAGCTGGCTCTTCATCGAGAGCAGCCATTACCGCACTGCTGATATCTCCTGAAGCCAGAGTTTCCTGTTTAAGAACGGAGCGGGTCACATGGTAGCGACGCCATTGTTCTCCTAACTGTTTATCGTCAGCTGTCTGTTCCAGCGTTCTGCGCAACTCAAAGTCACTGCCTTCATTATCCATCAAAGCAGAGAGCATCTCTTTGGGTTGTTGGCTCATTGACCGACTCCTCAACCAGTGTTCAGTTTGGCTGAATTAGCTTCAGCTCTTGTTTAGTTCAGTTGCTGTTTAATTCAGCAGTGGAGCAATCTCTTTATCGATCGCTTCCCGTGCCCGGAAAATACGTGATCTCACAGTGCCTACCGGACAATCCATAATCTGCGCTATATCTTCATAGCTCAGGCCTTCAAACTCACGCAACGACAATGCTGCGCGAAGATCTTCAGGTAAACGATCCATCGCTGTTCTGACAACCCGGGACAATTCATCCCGGTATAAATTGTTCTCAGGATTCTCTATATCCTTGAGTCCCCGATCTCCCTCCAGATGATGAGCATCGTCAACGTCGATATCCATATCCGGCGGTCTGCGCCCTTTGGCTACCAGGTGGTTCTTAGCGGTATTGATAGCAATCCGGTACAACCAGGTATAGAAGGCACTATCGCCACGAAAATTAGGCAGTGCGCGGTAAGCCTTGATAAAGGCCTCCTGAGACACATCCATTGCTTCGTGATGATCGTATACATAACGACCAATCAGACCGATAATTTTGTGCTGGTATTTTTTAACCAGCAGGTCGAATGCAGTTTTGTCACCTGCCTGGACCCGTTGAACCAGCTTCTTATCAATCGATGCTTGGCTTTCAGTGGACATTCGCTTCCTTAAATATGAAAAAACCAGACTGAAAATAAGACTCTTATTTCAAGGAAGTATGAATGTCACCCCCTCAATTTTGCAACCCTGCGGTATTGCCGGGGTGCCAAGTTATAAGGTAAGAACTTGCATAACCCATTAAGTTCCATGGCTATGTAAAAAATATTTTTTCTTCCGAGACTGGTTCCGGAAAGGACTTCAGGCAATAATTGCGCTTTGCACGTTTGGAGAGAGCTCGTCAATGAGCAAAGAGTTTAACTACGATGTACTGGTAATTGGCAGCGGCGCTTCCGGCCTCGGACTGGCCCTGCAACTACCTGCGGACTTCCGGATTGCGGTACTGAGCAAGGCAGACCTGACCAGCGGCTCTACATATCAGGCTCAGGGTGGCGTCGCAGCCGTACTTGATAACAACGACAGCGCGCAATCACACATTGACGACACAATTACTGCCGGTGCAAACCTGAGCCGACGCGATGCTGTTGAATTTACAGTACAGCACGGTAAAGAAAGCATCGACTGGCTGATCCGACAGGGCGTTCCTTTTACCCGCGAAGGCGATGAATATCACCTGACCAAAGAGGGCGGACACAGTCATCGACGGATTATCCATTCCGCAGACGCAACCGGACAGGCGATCCAGCAAACACTGATCGAAAAAGCCCGTAACAGTGACAATATCGATCTGTTCGAAGACCATATCGCGGTAGATCTCATTACCCGCCATAAACTCAATCTGGCCGACAACCGCTGTATCGGAGCTTATGTTCTGGACAATGCAACCGGACACGTCGAGGTATTCAAAGCCGGCTCAGTGGTGCTGGCAACAGGTGGCGTAAGCAAGGCCTATCTTTACACCAGTAATCCGGATGGTGCATCTGGGGACGGCATCGCCATGGCATGGCGTGCAGGCTGCCGGGTCGGTAATCTGGAATTCAATCAGTTCCATCCAACCTGCCTCTATCACCCTCAGGCTAAATCATTCCTGATTACCGAAGCAGTGAGAGGCGAAGGCGGCCGCCTGCTGCTACCTGATGGTAGCCGCTTTATGGATAAATTTGACCCACGGGGTGAACTGGCGCCCAGGGATATTGTTGCACGGGCAATAGACCATGAAATGAAACGTCTTGGTGCAGACTGCCTGTTCCTGGATATATCCCATAAACCAGCAGAGTTCGTTAAGCAGCACTTTCCCACGATCTATGAACGGTGTCTTGGGTATGGCATAGATATTACTCAGGAACCAATTCCCGTGGTACCTGCTGCACACTATACCTGTGGTGGTATCATGACCAATCAAGCTGGCATGACAGATGTCAAAGGCCTCTACGCTATTGGTGAGACAGCCTTTACCGGCTTACACGGAGCCAACAGACTGGCGAGTAACTCGTTACTGGAATGTATCGTCTATGCTTCGTCAGCAGCACAGCACATCATCGATAACCGCCCTGCTGAAGATCAACTGCCGGTCATTCCTTGCTGGGATGAGTCTCAGGTAACTGACTCAGATGAAGACGTTATCATCGCGCATAACTGGGATGAGCTACGCCGCTTCATGTGGGACTATGTAGGGATCGTGCGCACCACTAAACGGCTGCAAAGGGCTAAACACCGGGTAGACCTGCTCCAGCAGGAAATCAGCGAATACTACAGCAACTATAAAGTCAGCCGCGATCTGCTTGAGCTGAGGAATCTTGCAGTCGTTGCCGACCTGATCATTCGCTCAGCAATGCACCGTAAAGAAAGCCGTGGACTGCACTATACTCTGGACTATCCTAAAACCCATCCAGAACCCCGTGACACTATTCTGACACCGGTTAACTATGAGTGGCGCTAGAGGGTGAAGGCGCATAGCGCAACATAACCTTCAGCCTGCGAAAAGTATCTCTGTCTACAGAGTCATTCCAGATCACAAGTTTATAGGGCGCTCGGCGGTCATCACTATATAGCTCAGCCGCCAGCATAAACGGGGCGTTCACCCGCCCCGCTATCCTGGTAACGGTTACCCACTTCCCACTGGCCAGCTGTAGGTCGACAACCCTTGTATCAGCAACCCAATGAACAGCAATGATAGAATCCGGGTGTCTGAGGCTGAGATAGCGATCCCAGTTCAGCCAGAACAGAACCAGTAAAATAAGACTCAGTAATACCAATAGCGGAACAGACAGGGAACTGGCCGCCATCCCAGTGACAGCCAATGCTGCCAGGACTGAAACGACCAGCTTACCTGTTAAAGAAGGGCTGATCTTAAGCAGAAGCGGGCTGAACACGATCCAGAATAATCCGAACAATGCGCTGCATGTCAGGATCCGGAGCTTCTTCACGCTCAGTCAGCCAGACAAACAGATCGGTATCTTCACATGCCAGCAGATCAACAAAGCGCTTCTGGTCTTCGACATCCAGATCACGGAACGCCTCGTCAACAAACGGCACAAACAATACATCCAACTCCAGCATGCCGCGACGGCTCTGCCAGCGTAAACGACGAATATCCTCTTCGCTGTACATCTCTTTCCTGCTTCAGGTTATCGATTATCTACTACTCCGTAAGCCGGGTAACAGGGCATTTTAAAATTGAGACCTGTTGGCTGCCTGAGTAAACCGGGAATAATGATACCACTCCTGACACCGTTACGGGATGACAGATGTCATTTTCAGGTTAGAGAGTAGAAGAGTGGCGAGTAGCGAGTAGCGAGTAGCGAGTAGCGAGTAGCGAGTAGCGAGTGGCGAGTGGCGAGTGACGAGTGGCGAGTGGCGAACATTGTTCAATATTGTAGGGTGCAATAGCGCC
>JAOXSA010000139.1 GCA_025800245.1 Amphritea sp.
GAGTCTTGATTTTTCGTCAGCACCTGAAACAGATGCCACCTGACCTGATGGAAGCGGCGCGACTTGATGGCGCTGGACCACTGCGCTACCTGCTGGAGATCCTGCTCCCGGTCTCGCTCCCTATGATCGCTGCGCTGTTCACGATCCTTTTTGTCCTAGGCTGGAACCAGTATCTATGGCCTCTTATGGTCGCAACTACATCAGAAGAGCATTATACCATCGTGCGAGGCATTGAACGTATTGGCGCTTCTGGACCGCAGGGGCAGGCCTTTGCCGTGCTGGCAATGCTACCGCCCCTCCTCTTGATGCTATTCACCCAGAAATGGATCACACGCGGACTGACGCTCAGCTGGAAATAAAGCCAAGTTTGACAAGGTTCGGCAACAGGCTCTCATATCTCTGAAACACCCCAGCAACACGGACATCCTTGGGCAATGTGATTTCATGGGGCGCATGTAGCAAACAATGCATGCCTGCAGCCTGTGCGGCCATGGCTCCGACATCACTGTCTTCGATGACCAGCGTGTCCTCTGGTGCAACATTTTGTTGCTGTGCAGCATAGCAAAAAAGTGCCGGATCAGGCTTCCAGCGCTCAATATCATAAGCACTATAGATACGCGCCCCGAAAAAGGCAGACAGCCCTGTCAGATCCAGCGCAGCGGCGATTTTTGCCTGCGGACCACTAGAAGCGATGCAAAGTGTCATGCCCCTATCCTGCAGCTGCTGCAGAGCCTCAGCCACCCCCGGAAATGCTTTCAACTCCAGCTGGAATAGCCGTTTGACC
>JAOXSA010000075.1 GCA_025800245.1 Amphritea sp.
GGGACAGCGAGAACTATCATTGCCCGCACCTACACGCCGATTGAGATATTTCTGGCGGCGGGCGGCTTATATCTGGTGATGAGTATGGCGGTGATCTATGCCTTCAGGCAATTGGAAAAACGTCAGAATCGCCACCTCCAACTCAGCCGATAACAAGAACTCAAAGGGTTGTGTAATGACCGCACTGCATCCGGCTCTGCCGATTCGTTATGTGTACCGTGTTCAGCAATCAGCCAGCGATAGCTGGTGGGTATATAAGTATGATCTGGGCAACAGAGGTTCGTTGAGCAGCCGTCCTCGGGTGGTGTTCTTTGGTCGGTCTCTGGCTCAGGTTGATCAGTGGTTATCTGACAAACGTCACGAGGGTTTTGTTATGGACCGCGTGGCGGGAGAGCAGGCCTGACCGTTACCGGTCAGGCCACTGGATTATTCTGCTGCGGGGATCTGCCAACCGCGCTGTACTGCCGGGCGTTCACTGAAACGTTCTATATAGCGTTGAACATTCGGCAGTGAGGTGATGCCGGTTTCCTCCCCGGCTTTGTAGAATTTCTCGATAGTTTGCAGCCATGGCACGATGGCGATATCGGCAATCGAGAACTCACCGGTAATCCATTCTTTATCGGCCAGTTGCTGCTCGAGTACATTCAGCAGACGTTTCACTTCATCGATATAGCGTTGTCGTGGGCGTGGATCTTCAATGTCCTTGCCTGCATAGGCGTGGAAAAATCCCAGCTGTCCGAACATTGGGCCTACTCCGCCCATCTGAAACATCAGCCACTGCTGCGTCT
>JAOXSA010000101.1 GCA_025800245.1 Amphritea sp.
GGAGGGGAGATCAACCCTGAGGATGGCACGCTGATAGTACGGCAATATGCGGCCCACGCCTGGCTGGAGTACTGGGATGGCGAACACTGGCTGAGGCTTGATCCGACAGCTGTGGTTTCGCCCGACCGTCTCGAACAACCACTGGATGAGTTGTTTCGGGATCAGCCCGGTTTTCTGGCGGATTCTCTGCTTTACCGCAGTGGTATTTTCAGTGCTGACTGGATGAAAAGTTTGCAGCAGCAGTATGATGCGCTGAACTTCAGCTGGCATCGCTGGGTGCTGAACTTTCATGACCGTCAGACCGGAATTCTACAGTCGCTGTTGGGCGATCTGAACTGGCAGCGCATACTACTGGTCCTGTTTGTACCGACCGGGCTGGTGTTTGCCGGTGTTGCCCTGCAGCTTCTGTATCGTCGTAAACCTCAGCCTGACCCGATAACTGCAGGGCTGGAAAAGCTGGACAGAAAGCTGGCGAGCCGTAAGCAGCAACGGCGAACCGGTGAGACGGTGATGCAGCATATGGCAAGGTTGGCGGGTTATCATCCGGCGCTGGCAGAACAGCTGATGTTACTGGGACGTTATCATCAGGATATTCTGTATCGGGAGGATCTTTCCGACCGCTTGCAACACCAATTCCATCAGCAGCTGCAACGCTGTTATGATCAGCTGCCCTGATATTAATATCCTTTTCTGAGTTATCGTATTAATGCCTGCCGTATCTGATTGTCCAGCCTATACTCTGCAACGCAGTTCCCGCCGCCGTACCGTAGAGATTCAGGTACGGCCTGAAGGGGTGCGGGTGCTTGCCCCCAGCAGAGTTGCCCGATCCCGGATCGACCAGTTTGTCCGACAGAAAGCGGAATGGATCAATCAGCGCCAGCGGGAGCTTCAGCGTCGTTTAACTGAGCTTGAACCTTACACGCAAAAGGCGCTGGAACATGGCGCGACACTGCAATGGCTGGGGGAACGTTGTGATCTGACGGTGTTACCGCGGGGGCCGCAGACGGTGATCGAACAGTGCGGCAGTGAGATACGGGTCTCGCTGTCCCGCCGCATTCGTAAGGCAGAATCTGCAGCCTTACAGGAACAGCTGGAACGCTGGTACCGCGAGCAGGCTGATCTGTTACTGCAAAGCCGGGTGCGTTACTG
>JAOXSA010000124.1 GCA_025800245.1 Amphritea sp.
GGCGCGGTCACTACCCGTCCACCGGCAGCATTCTCTTCATTCACAGCGATCGCGAACAGGTTGACCCAGTCCATCACTGTCAGCTGATCTTTCAGTGCTGCTTCCGGACTATTCTTCAACTCTTCGAACAGCTCATGGGCACGACGCTTAATGTTCAGGCCGCCAGGCAGTTCGCCCTCTTCACCGCAACCACGCTTGATGCAGCGATCCATTACCTGCCAGATCTGACGCAGGCGTTTTTTCAATTCTTCTTCGCTATGCCAGTGCAGCTCATTCTTCTGCACCACTTCAGCGATAGTCATGTTATTGGCTTCGCAGACCTCCAGCAGTTCAGCACCGTTATCGAAGTGATATGGCAGCTTGAATGCTGGTGCTTCGCCCTTTGGCTTACCTGCTTCTTCGTCACTCAGAACGAAACCACCGCCCACGGAGTAATAGATGCTGTCGCGGATAATCACGC
This sequence comes from Amphritea sp., assembly GCA_025800245.1. Taxonomy (GTDB): domain Bacteria; phylum Pseudomonadota; class Gammaproteobacteria; order Pseudomonadales; family Balneatricaceae; genus Amphritea. The sequence continues at coordinate 461 of JAOXSA010000124.1, forward strand.
CGGCAGCATCAAACGCCTGAAAGCGCATACCGTTAGGGTGTTTTGGCAGGGACTCACCAAAGAAAAATGGCAGATGTTCATCGATACGGAATTCAATCTGCTTGTCACCGCCCAGCATCAGCTGCTCGGTGCTTTTAATCTGTTCGATGTAATGCGGTACCTGATCCGGATCAACC
>JAOXSA010000017.1 GCA_025800245.1 Amphritea sp.
GGTTGCTGATGCCAATGGGAATAAAGGTTATGTCGAGATTAGTACTGCGGTGGTTCAAAAGCTGGGCGATGACGATGAGCAGCAGCATATCAACGACGTAGCTGCCCGTATTGCACCCGATGCCCCAAAACACCCGGTTTCCGGACTGCCTATGCCGCATATTGCTATTGCGACGGATGGCGGGGTGTCCGAGCTGGTGCCGAATAGTGAGGGCGGGTGGAGTGTAAAAAGCTGGGCTGCATCTGTTGCTGAAAGCAGCTATAGAGTGATTTATCACAATGACCGTCTGATCGCGTCGCGTGGCTATGATCGTTTTATGTACGATCTCAGTCAGCACGTAGGGCTGGTTGGTACCGACTCGGGAAAAATTTATGCGGGTTCAAAGCCGGTCAGCATGATCAGTACTCGTAATGTTGCGTCTGGTCAGTTAATCATGGGGAGTATGACGGACGGTTCGGCCATGTCGTTGCTGCATGATAATCCTGCTGATACTGATAGTGCCATGGTTGTTCATCTGTCTGAGAACTACTCCACCCCTTTCCTGCCTGGCGATGTGCAGTCCGCGATTATGTGTGACGGTGAAGAGGGGGTGGTTGTTGGTGAGGATGTTATTCCGCTGACAACGAGCGTGACGGGCTGGGAGATCATTAACGATGAAGGTGCTGCGGTATCTAACCCATCCCTGGGCGCGCCGACTCTGGTTGATGGCGATACGTTGGAGTTTGTGAACAGCGATTCTGATCACCAGGCGCTGCGCTATCTGATTCCGAATGTAAAAGCCGGAGAGCGATTTGCATTCTCGTTTGTGCTGACCACCGTCTCCGGTAGCGGCGTTAATGAGGTGCGAGCAGCGCAGGGGGTTAATACCGCGCATGCAAGTACAATTCTTCGAGAGTATACACATGGTGACGCGGTGTGGGATGCCAGCTTTGTAGCAGAGGAAGATGGTCCACTGGCGTTCTGTTTGTTCCTGGGGCCGGGTATTACCTCCCGGTTTAAGCTGCATGCCCCGGTTCATAAGGTGGTTACCGACCGTTCTGGCCGCGATAATCACGCGAAAATTCACGGCACGCTGAATCGTACTAAACCGTCAGGCTCTGATATTGCTGTGTGGAGTGGGTTTAGTTCAGTCAACAATGTTGAACTGGCAAATTCAAAAGACTGGTTCCCGCATGATGAGGATTGGTCGCTGATGTTTGCGACTGATAGCAGTAGTGATTTTGTGCTATCTCAGCATGGCGTGAACGGCGCGTGGAGTTCTACAGATCCAGGCATGAATATTTATGTGTCTGGCTCTGTGGGCTCAAAAGATATTCGTGCGCGGCGGCATGACGGGGCTGGGCTGCATGGTGATCGCTATCTTCAGATCGATCAGTGGGATGAATCAAATTCGCTGAAGGTAATGGCGTTTGTAAAACGTGGTGATGAGCTGTTCTGCTGGTTAAACGGTCGTAAAATTGGCAGTCGAACGGGCTGGAGTTCAGATCCGGGTGCAGCAGCAGCGGACAACCTCCGCATCCTGCTATCGAATGGCTGGATGTCAGCGCCGGTTTACTCAAAAACCGCCCCGTCAGACGACCAGATTCGCAACATCCATCGCGATATGCTCAACAAGCTGAAAAAACCGTCTGCGCTAACCGGCACGGTTAAAGCGGTGGCGCACGACCCAGTGCGCGGCGATGACTGGATTGCGTGTTCAGACCGCAAGCTGCACCGGTTGACGCCGCGTGGTACCACGTTTGAGCAGACTGTTGATGTGCCTGTCGGTGTAGGTGATATCAAAAGCCTGGCCGTTAATGATGGCGATATCACTGTAGGTGGCTCTGCGGGCGTCTGGGTTAATCAGCCGGAGAAAAACCTGCGAGAGCCGGTGGTTAAATCCAGCAAATCGGTACAGCCGTTCGAGCTGGGCGAGGGCGATTCGGCTAAAACCGATTTCTATCTGCCAACCGGCTGGAAGCCGACGCGTGCGTATGTGAACGGCGCTAAAAAACGCAAAGGTGCTCAGGATGACTGGCAACCGCTGTTTGATGGCTATCGCTGGTTTATCCGGTTTGCTGTAGCGCCGGGTGTATTCGATATCGACTGTGACGCGGTGGAGGTGTGATTATGACTGGTTCTATTCCTGTAGTCGTTGATCTGATCCGTGATGCGCAGCCGTGGACCCGCAACCAGATCCGTAAACGCAGCGAGGCAGTGATTCATCAGGTGCAGACCCATGGCGATGAAGATTTGCTCGCTCGTATCAACGATGCGCAGCTGCTGGGTATGCGTGATCGCACTCTCGGCGAGGCTCATTTTCTGGAAGAAACTTATCTGCCTCAGGCTCAGCTCGGCGGCATGGTTGCGCGACAGGCCGTAGCGGATAACAAGAAGCTGGAAGCCCTGATCGGCCAGCAGGAGGCGCTGGCCGGTTGGCATCGGGCTGATCGGTTGCTGAATGGTGCTGAGCCGCTGGCGACAACGGTTGAGCAGATCGATGATGACGGTAATGCCGTGACTGTCGATAATCCTGCGTATCTGGCCGCTCTGGGCCTGCTTGATAAATCAAATGCAGAACTGCAGGCAATGACAGCGGACGATTGGCGTTTGCTCGCACAGCGGCTTCAGGGCGCTGAAATTGATGATGAGACCGAACTGCATCTGGCCGTGGTGCGTATTCTGCCGACTATCGATCTGCTGGAAACCTATGTCGAGGGCGAAGGGCTGGCGTCAGTTGATAAACGCAAATCGCTGGCGAAT
>JAOXSA010000146.1 GCA_025800245.1 Amphritea sp.
GCGATCTTAGCTTCCAGTGCTTCTGGCTGATCCAGAACGTCCAGCAGATCCGCGATCCAGCCTGCCAGTGTGCGACACTCTTCCTCTTTGAAACCACGGGTGGTAACAACCGGAGAACCGATACGCAGACCAGAAGTTACAAATGGAGATTGTGGATCGTTTGGAACAGCGTTCTTGTTCACAGTGATGTTCGCGCGACCCAGTGCAGCATCAGCGTCTTTACCGGTCAGACCCTGCTTGATCAGGCTCAGCAGGAACAGGTGGTTCTTAGTACCGCCGGAGACGATTTCGAAACCGCGCTCAACCAGTACGTCAGCCATTGCAGATGCGTTCTTAACAACCTGCTCCTGGTACGCTTTGAATGCTGGATCCAGTGCTTCTTTGAACGCTACAGCTTTAGCTGCGATAACGTGCATCAGAGGACCACCCTGGCCGCCTGGGAATACTGCGCCGTTGATCTTCTTCTCCAGCTCGTTGTCACGGGACAGGATCAGACCACCACGTGGACCACGCAGAGTTTTGTGAGTAGTGGTAGTACAAACGTCAGCCAGTGGAACCGGGTTCGGGTACAGACCTGCTGCAACCAGACCGGCAATGTGTGCCATGTCGACGAACAGGTAAGCGCCTACTTTGTCCGCGATGTCGCGGAAACGCTGCCAGTCAACGATCTGAGAGTAAGCAGAGAAACCTGCAACGATCATTTTTGGCTTGTGCTCAACCGCCAGACGCTCTACTTCGTC
>JAOXSA010000144.1 GCA_025800245.1 Amphritea sp.
CAGTCTTCTGCAAGCAGGTCAGCCTTGTTTAGGAATACTACGATGTAAGGTACACCTACTTGACGAGACAGCAAGATGTGCTCACGTGTCTGTGGCATAGGGCCGTCAGTCGCGCCACATACCAAGATAGCGCCGTCCATCTGTGCAGCACCGGTGATCATGTTTTTAACGTAATCCGCGTGTCCTGGGCAGTCAACGTGGGCGTAGTGACGATCTGGCGTGTCATATTCAACGTGAGAAGTCGCGATTGTGATACGCTCACGTTCTTCTGGCGCGTTATCGATGTTAGCGAAGTCTACCGCTTTACCACCAAATACTTCTGCCGCTACACGAGTCAGTGCTGCTGTCAGAGTCGTTTTACCGTGGTCAACGTGGCCGATTGTACCAACGTTAACGTGCGGTTTTGAGCGTTCAAATTGTTCTTTAGCCACGATTAATACCTCATTAATATATTGGGCAAATTATCTTGCATTGATTACTGCTTCAGCAACGTTATTCGGTGCTTCAGCATAATCAAAGAATTCCATTGAGTAGGTTGCACGACCCTGGGTTGCGGAACGCAGATCGGTAGCATAACCAAACATCTCGCCCAGAGGAACCTGCGCATTGATTATCTTACCGGAGCTGCTGTCTTCCATACCCTGAACCAGACCACGACGACGGTTCAGGTCACCCATCACGTCACCCATGTAGTCTTCAGGTGTTACAACTTCTACTTTCATCATTGGTTCAAGAAGACACGGATCAGCTTCCTGCGCGTACTTCTTGAGTGCCTGAGATGCTGCAATTTTAAATGCCATCTCGTTAGAGTCAACATCATGGAAGGAGCCATCATACAGACGCGCCTTCAGGCCGATCAGCGGATAGCCGGCGATAACGCCGTTTTTCATCTGCTCTTCGATACCTTTTTCAATTGCCGGGATGTATTCCTTCGGAATCGCACCACCCACAATCTCGTTGACAAATTCCAGACCTTCCTCATCGGACGGGCTGAACTCGACGACAACGTGTCCGTACTGACCACGACCACCAGACTGACGTGCAAACTTGTGGTTCGCATCAACAGGCTTGCGGATTTTCTCGCGATAGGCCACCTGAGGCTTACCGATGTTCGCTTCGACGCTGAACTCGCGCTTCATGCGATCCACCAGAATATCCAGGTGCAATTCGCCCATACCAGAGATAATAGTCTGGCCGGTCTCTTCGTCAGTTTCCACCCGGAAAGACGGATCTTCCTGAGCCAGCTTGCCCAGTGCAATACCCATCTTCTCCTGGTCAGCCTGAGATTTAGGCTCAACCGCAACAGAGATTACCGGCTCAGGGAACTCCATGCGCTCCAGAACAATCTTATTGTCCGGGTTACACAGAGTATCTCCGGTCGTTACATCTTTCATACCGATCAGAGCTGCGATATCGCCTGCGCGAACCTCTTTGATCTCTTCACGGTTGTTGGAGTGCATCTGCACCATACGACCAACACGCTCTTTCTTACCCTTAACAGAGTTAACAACACTGTCGCCGGAAGCCAGAACACCGGAGTAAACACGGACAAAGGTCAACGTGCCCACAAACGGGTCAGTCGCAATTTTAAATGCCAGAGCTGCAAACGGCGCATTGTCGTCTGCTTCACGGGTTGCTGTCGTTTCGTCAGCGTCATCCAGGGTACCCTCGATCGCTTTAACTTCGACAGGAGATGGCATGAACTCAATCACCGCATCCAGTACTGCCTGTACGCCCTTGTTCTTGAATGCAGAACCTGCCTGCATCAGAACCAGATCGTTATCCAGGGTACGGCGGCGCAGTCCAGCCTTAATCTCTTCATCGGACAATTCACCTTCTTCAAGGTACTTGTCCATCAACTCGTCAGAGGCTTCTGCTGCAGCTTCGATCATCTCTTCACGAAGCTGCTCTGCTTTGTCCTGCAGCTCGGCCGGGATATCTTCCAGCTCGTAACTCATGCCCTGATCAGCCTCATTCCACATAATGGCTTTCATGCGGATCAGGTCAACCACGCCCTTAAACTCATCCTCAGCACCGATCGGGAAGTTGATCGGCACAGCGTTCGCACCCAGACGATCTTTCAGCTGGTCGACAACCATAAAGAAATCAGCACCGGCACGGTCCATCTTATTGACGAACACCATACGCGGAACTTCATACTTATCGGCCTGACGCCATACTGTTTCAGTCTGTGGCTGAACACCGGAGGATGCACACAGCACCACTACCGCACCATCCAACACTCGCAGAGAACGCTCTACTTCGATAGTGAAGTCAACGTGTCCCGGTGTATCGATGATGTTAATGCGGTGCTGATCAAACTGCTGATTCATACCGCTCCAGAAACAGGTGGTCGCAGCAGAGGTGATGGTAATACCACGCTCCTGCTCCTGCTCCATCCAGTCCATGGTCGCCGCACCGTCGTGTACTTCACCGATCTTATGGGAAAGACCCGTGTAGAACAGGATACGTTCGGTAGTCGTCGTTTTACCGGCATCTACGTGAGCGCAGATACCGATGTTGCGATAGCGTTTGATAGGCGTTTTACGAGCCAAAACTCAATCCTCAGAGTCGTACTAAAAAGCTTAGAAGCGGTAGTGAGCGAATGCTTTGTTCGCTTCAGCCATGCGGTGAACGTCTTCACGTTTCTTCACAGCTGCACCACGACCTTCTACTGCATCACCGATTTCACCGGCCAGACGCAGTGCCATAGATTTCTCACCACGCTTACGCGCAGCGTCAACCAACCAACGCATAGCCAGTGCAGCACGACGTGCTGGACGTACTTCTACAGGCACCTGGTAAGTTGCACCACCTACACGGCGGGATTTAACCTCAACCATTGGCTGGATAGATTCCAGCGCCTTGTTGAATACTTCGATCGGATCTTCACCAGTGCGGTCACTGATGGTGTCCAACGCACCGTAAACGATTTTTTCAGCAACAGATTTCTTACCGCTGATCATCAGGTGGTTGGTGAATTTTGCCAGCGTAATGTTACCGAATTTTGGATCCGGCAGAATTTCACGTTTCGCCGCAACTCTTCTTCTTGGCATGATAAGCCCCTTTATAAACAGGTCTTCAGGTTATTTCAGGAATTGATACCTGACCTTACTCTTATTGCTTGCGGTCTAGCTCTAGTTGTATAGCAGGTTGTTTTCACAACCAATGCCGGACTTCTTTCGCTGTCCCGGAAAACGATTAAGACTTAGGACGTTTGGTACCGTACTTAGAACGACCTTGTTTACGGTCGTTAACGCCACTGGTATCCAGTGCGCCACGTACTGTGTGGTAACGAACACCCGGCAAGTCTTTTACACGACCGCCACGGATCAGAACAACAGAGTGCTCCTGCAGGTTGTGACCTTCACCACCGATGTAGGAAGTAACCTCAAATCCGTTAGTCAGACGAACACGACATACTTTACGCAGTGCTGAGTTCGGTTTCTTAGGGGTCGTTGTGTAGACACGAGTACAAACGCCACGACGCTGAGGACATGCCTGCAGAGCAGGTACGTCGCTCTTAGCGACTTTACGTTTGCGCGGCTGTCGAACCAACTGGTTAATAGTTGCCATTAAGCAAACTCCACGCTTTATTTAAGCACCAAAAAAACAGGAATCCTTCGACTCCTGTCACGAAAGGGCCGAGATTGTACTCAATCCCGGCCCGTCAGGTCAATATTCGACCAGATTTTTAGAACCGCAGAGCAGTTCGTTATTCAGAATCAGGCATTGCTGCCTGGTTCAGCGCTTCGGTCAGAGCCATTTGAACGTCTTCTGCACTTACAGTAACGCTTTCATCAGACACCTGGGCCTTACGCTTACGCTCTTTGTGGTATGCCAGACCGGTACCGGCCGGAATCAGACGACCCACAACAACGTTTTCTTTCAGACCGCGCAGGTAATCCTTCTTACCGGATACTGCACCTTCGGTCAGTACGCGGGTAGTTTCCTGGAAGGACGCCGCAGAGATGAAGGATTCGGTCGCCAGGGATGCTTTGGTGATACCCAGCAGTACACGATCGAATTTCGCCGGTACTTTACCTTCTTCTTCCAGACGTTTGTTCTCAGTCACTACCTGATGGAACTCAACCTGCTCACCGGTGATGAAGGAGCTATCGCCGGAAGCGGTGATATCAACCTTACGCAGCATCTGACGCACAATCACTTCGATGTGCTTATCGTTGATGCCTACACCCTGCAGACGGTAAACATCCTGGATCTCAGCAGTGATGTATTCTGCAAGCTCTGTCACACCCTTGATACGCAGAATATCGTGCGGGTTAGACGGACCGTCGGAGATTACCTCACCCTTGTCCACGTGCTCACCTTCGAACACGTTCAGGTTACGCCACTTAGGAATCATGATCTCGATCGGATCAGCATCCGCCGGGCTGATAACCAGACGCTTCTTGCCTTTAGTCTCTTTACCGAAGGTTACGGTACCGGAGATCTCAGCCAGGATAGAAGAGTCTTTCGGCTTACGCGCTTCGAACAGGTCAGCAACCCGTGGCAGACCACCGGTGATGTCCTTGTTCACAGAACCTTCCTGTGGAATCCGTGCCAGTACGTCACCAACACCTACGTGTGCACCATTGGTCAGGTTCAGAATCGCTTTAGCAGGCAGCAGATACTGCGCTACCTGATCGGTGCCCGGGTGGCACAGATCTTCGCCGTTATCATCAACCAGCTTGATCAGCGGACGGATATCCTTACCAGCAGCCGGACGCGCACTCGGATCCAGTACCTCAGTGGTAGACAGACCAGTCAGCTCATCGGTTTGCTGCTTAACGGTAATACCGTCTTCCATGCCAACCAGCTGCACCTTACCTGCCACCTCGGAGATGATCGGGTGAGTGTGCGGGTCCCAGTTAGCAACGATCGCGCCCGCTTCAACGGTTGCGCCATCTTTAACCTTGATCACAGAACCGTAAGGCAGCTTATAACGCTCACGCTCACGACCGTGCTCATCGGTCACACCCAGCTCACCAGAACGGGAGGTTGCAACCAGAGAACCATCTTCTTTCTCTACTGCTTTCAGGTTGTGCATGCGGATTTCACCGGCATTCTTAACCTGAACGCTGTCAACAGCTGCTGCCCGGGATGCCGCACCACCGATGTGGAAGGTACGCATGGTCAGCTGTGTACCCGGCTCACCGATGGACTGTGCAGCGATAACACCGACTGCCTCACCAGGGTTAACCAGGTGACCGCGACCCAGGTCACGACCATAACATTCAGAACACAGACCGTAGCTGGTTTCACAGGTAATCGCGCTGCGTACTACGATCTCATCGATAGAGGAGTAACGCTCATCGTCGTCCAGGCGCTTAACCCAGGCTTCGTCCATCAGCGTACCACGTTCGATCAGCACTTCAGTCTCGGTCGGATCCATGACGTCTTTCGCCACTACACGACCCAGAACACGATCACCCAGACCAACGACTACGTCGCCGCCTTCGATCAGAGGCTGCATTACCAGACCTTCTTCGGTACCACAGTCAGATTCTGTGATAACCAGATCCTGGGCAACGTCTACCAGACGACGAGTCAGGTAACCGGAGTTCGCAGTCTTCAGTGCGGTATCCGCCAGACCTTTACGAGCACCGTGGGTCGAGATGAAGTACTGCAGTACGTTCAGACCTTCACGGAAGTTCGCAGTGATTGGCGTCTCGATGATGGAGCCATCCGGCTTCGCCATCAGACCACGCATACCCGCCAGCTGACGAATCTGCGCCGCGCTACCCCGTGCACCGGAGTCGGCCATCATGTATACGGAGTTGAAGGAGTCCTGCTCAACTTCATTACCTTCACGGTCCACAACCTGCTCTTTCTTCAGGTTGTCCATCATCTTCTTGGCCAGAATTTCGTTGGCACGGGACCAGATATCGATAACTTTGTTGTACTTCTCGCCCTGGGTTACCAGACCGTCAGCAAACTGCATCTCGATCTCTTTCACTTCAGCATCCGCTTCAGTGATGATGTTGACCTTCTCATCCGGGATAACGAAATCGTTAACACCGATAGAGGAACCGGACATGGTCGCCTGACGGAAACCCATGTACATCAGCTGGTCAGCAAAGATAACCGTGTCTTTCAGACCCACGATACGGTAAGCCGTGTTGATCAGACGGGAGATCGCTTTCTTGGTCATCGCCTGGTTGACCAGTTCGAATGGCAGACCGGTTGGTACGATGTTGTACAGCATCGCACGACCAACAGTGGTCTCGATCAGACCGCTGCGCTGCTCTTCGTTACCTTCGATATCACGAACCGTTTCGTTGATACGAACAGATACACGGGACTGCAGATCAACTTGCTTGGCACCGAAAGCGCGTTCAACTTCCTGGATATCTGCGAACATCGTACCTTCGCCTTTAGCGTTGATACGGTCACGGGTCATCCAGTACAGACCCAGTACTACGTCCTGAGACGGCACGATGATTGGCTCACCGTTCGCTGGAGACAGTACGTTGTTGGTAGACATCATCAGCGCGCGGGCTTCCAGCTGCGCTTCGATAGTCAGCGGTACGTGTACCGCCATCTGGTCGCCGTCAAAGTCAGCGTTGTATGCCGCACACACCAGTGGGTGCAGCTGAATCGCTTTACCTTCGATCAGTACCGGCTCAAATGCCTGGATACCCAGACGGTGCAGAGTCGGTGCGCGGTTCAGCATGATCGGGTGTTCGCGGATTACTTCATCCAGGATATCCCATACCAGTGCTTCTTCGCGCTCAACCATCTTCTTAGCCGCTTTGATGGTAGTCGCGTGACCACGCAGTTCCAGCTTGGAGAAGATAAATGGTTTGAACAGTTCCAGCGCCATCTTCTTAGGCAGACCACACTGATGCAGACGCAGGTAAGGGCCTACCACGATTACGGAACGACCGGAGTAGTCTACACGCTTACCCAGCAGGTTCTGACGGAAACGACCCTGCTTACCCTTGATCATGTCAGCCAGGGACTTCAGAGGACGCTTGTTAGAACCGGTGATCGCACGACCGCGACGGCCGTTATCCAGCAGCGCATCAACGGATTCCTGCAGCATACGCTTCTCGTTGCGTACGATGATATCCGGTGCACTCAGGTCCAGCAGACGCTTCAGACGGTTGTTACGGTTGATAACACGACGGTACAGATCGTTCAGATCAGAGGTCGCGAAACGACCACCATCCAGCGGTACCAGAGGACGCAGATCTGGCGGCAGAACCGGCAGAACGTTCAGAATCATCCACTCTGGCTTATTGCCGGACTGGTAGAAACCTTCCAGCAGTTTCAGACGCTTGGACAGCTTCTTAATTTTGGTTTCAGAGTTGGTCGCCGGCAGCTCTTCGCGCAGGATCTCAATCTCTTCAGCGATGTCGATAGACTTCAGCAGTTCCTGAACCGCTTCAGCACCCATACGGGCATCGAAATCATCACCGAACTCTTCCAGTGCTTCGAAGTACTGCTCATCGTTCAGCAGCTGACCACGCTCCAGCGCCGTCATACCCGGATCGATAACCACGAAGGATTCGAAGTACAGTACGCGCTCGATATCACGCAGAGTCATATCCAGCATCAGACCGATACGGGACGGCAGCGACTTCAGGAACCAGATGTGTGCAACAGGAGAAGCCAGTTCGATGTGACCCATACGCTCACGACGAACCTTAGCCAGCGCAACTTCTACGCCACACTTCTCACAGATAACACCACGGTGCTTCAGACGCTTGTATTTACCACACAGACATTCGTAATCCTTTACAGGACCGAAGATCTTGGCACAGAACAGACCATCACGCTCTGGCTTAAAAGTACGGTAGTTGATCGTTTCCGGCTTCTTCACTTCACCGAAGGACCAGGAACGGATCATCTCTGGAGATGCCAGACCGATACGGATCGAGTCAAACTCGTCGTTCTGTCCCTGGGATTTCAACAGATTAAGTAAGTCTTTCATTATATTCAGCTCCTCGGGGGAGTTGACTGCGCGGCGATTGATCGGCCACGCAGTAAACTATCTGTTAAAGGGTTACTCGGATTCCAGCTCGATGTCGATACCCAGCGAGCGGATCTCTTTCACCAGCACGTTGAACGATTCTGGCATGCCCGGTTCCATACGGTGATCGCCATCGACGATGTTCTTATACATCTTCGTACGGCCGTTCACGTCATCGGACTTAACAGTCAGCATCTCCTGCAGGGTGTAGGCAGCACCGTATGCTTCCAGTGCCCATACCTCCATCTCACCGAATCGCTGACCACCGAACTGCGCCTTACCACCCAGCGGCTGCTGAGTAACCAGGCTGTAAGAACCGGTAGAACGTGCGTGCATCTTGTCATCAACCAGGTGGTTCAGCTTCAGCATGTACATGTAACCCACGGTTACAGGACGGCTGAACTCGTCACCGGTGCGACCATCAAACAGCTTGAACTGACCAGTATCGCTCAGATCAGCCATGCGCAGCAGTTCTTTAACTTCAACTTCTTTCGCGCCATCGAATACCGCAGTCGCCAGAGGCACACCACCTTTCAGGTTGTGCGCCAGTTCCAGAACCTCTTCATCGCTCAGAGCGGCGATATCTTCGTGACGGCCAGACTTGTAGCCACCCAGTTCGCTGTTGTACACGCGTTCCAGGAATTCACGCAGCTCTTTCACTTTTTCCAGACGATCACGTTCAGCCTGCAGCATCTTATTGATCTTGACGCCCAGACCTTTCGCCGCCATACCCATGTGGGTTTCCAGTACCTGACCAACGTTCATACGGGACGGTACACCCAGCGGGTTCAGTACGATGTCGACCGGCTCACCGTTCTCATCGTATGGCATGTCTTCAACCGGCATGATAACGGAGATAACACCCTTGTTACCGTGACGACCCGCCATCTTGTCACCTGGCTGTACGCGACGCTTGGTAGCCACGTAAACCTTAACAATCTTCAGCACGCCTGGTGCCAGATCATCACCGGTCTGCAGCTTGCCTTTCTTGTCTTCAAACTTGGCATCCAGCTCAACGCGACGCTCTTCCAGCTGTTCCTGAGCTTTTTCAAGCATCTCCTGCACAGCTTCGTCAGCTACGCGGATCTTGAACCAGTCAGCTTTCTTCAGTTCAGCCAGTGCTTCAGAGGTGATCTCTTCACCTTTCTTGAAGCCAGCACCGCCTTCAGCTTTCAGGCCAGCCAGAGCACGCTCCAGACGCTCGAACGTCGCCTGCTCAACAATGCGCAGCTCTTCGTTCAGGTCCTTACGGATACGGTCCAGCTCAGCTTCTTCAATCGCTACAGCACGCTCATCTTTAGGCACACCGTCGCGGGTGAATACCTGAACGTCGATAACCTTACCCACGGTACCGGTCTTAACGCGCAGAGAAGTATCTTTAACGTCAGACGCTTTTTCACCGAAGATTGCACGCAGCAGCTTCTCTTCCGGCGTCAGCTGAGTTTCACCCTTAGGTGTCACTTTACCGACCAGAATGTCGCCCGGGCCTACTTCAGCACCGATGTGAACAATACCGGCCTCATCCAGCTTCGCCAGCGCAGATTCACCAACGTTTGGAATATCAGAGGTAATTTCTTCAGAACCCAGCTTGGTATCACGCGCCACACAGGTCAGTTCCTGAATGTGGATTGTGGTAAAGCGGTCTTCCTGAACCACACGCTCGGAGATCAGGATGGAGTCCTCGAAGTTGTAACCGTTCCACGGCATGAACGCGATACGCATGTTCTGACCCAGCGCCAGCTCACCCAGGTCAACAGACGGGCCGTCAGCCATGATGTCGCCACGCTGTACAGTTTCACCTTCGCGAACAATAGAACGCTGGTTGATGCAGGTGTTCTGGTTAGAACGGGTGTACTTAGTCAGGTTGTAGATATCCACACCTGCTTCACCCGCCTGAGTCTCTTCGTCGTTTACACGTACAACAATACGTGCCGCATCAACAGACTCGATTACACCACCACGTGTCGCGGTTACGCATACACCGGAATCACGTGCAACATAGCGCTCCATGCCGGTACCAACCAGCGGCTTATCAGCACGCAGAGTCGGTACAGCCTGACGCTGCATGTTGGAACCCATCAATGCACGGTTCGCGTCATCGTGTTCCAGGAACGGGATCAGGGCTGCTGCGATCGATACTACCTGACGTGGAGATACGTCCATGTAGTTAACTTTCTCAGGCCCCATTACAGTGGATTCACCCTGGTGACGTACAACAACCAGCTCATCGGTCAGATTGTTGTTGTCGTCCATACCCGCAGACGCCTGTGCGATAACATAGCGACCTTCTTCGATGGCAGACAGGTACTCAACCTCGTCCGTTACCTTACCGTCGATAACTTTACGATATGGGCTTTCCAGGAAGCCGAAGTCGTTAGTACGGGCATAGGTGGACAGGGAGTTGATCAGACCGATGTTCGGACCCTCAGGGGTCTCGATTGGACACAGACGACCGTAGTGAGTGTGGTGAACGTCTCGAACTTCAAAGCCCGCACGCTCACGGGTCAGACCACCAGGGCCCAACGCAGACACACGACGCTTGTGAGTAACCTCAGACAGCGGGTTGTTCTGGTCCATGAACTGAGACAGCTGAGAAGAACCGAAGAACTCTTTTACTGCCGCTGCAACCGGCTTGGCATTGATCAGATCCTGAGGCATCAGGTTATCAGATTCAGCCATGCTCAGACGCTCACGTACCGCACGCTCAACACGTACCAGACCGACACGGAACTGGTTCTCGGCCATTTCGCCTACAGAACGGATACGACGGTTACCCAGGTGGTCGATATCATCCACAACGCCTTTACCGTTACGGATATCGATCAGGGTTTTCATTACCGCCAGGATATCTTCTTTGTCCAGAACACCGGAGCCAGTTTCATCTTCACGGCTCAGACGGCGGTTGAACTTCATACGACCAACAGAAGACAGATCGTAACGCTCTTCGGTGAAGAACAGGTTCTCGAACAGCGCTTCAGCAGATTCTTTGGTTGGCGGTTCACCAGGACGCATCATACGGTAGATCTCTACCAGTGCTTCCAGCTGGTTACGAGTCGTATCGCTACGCAGCGTGTCGGAGATAAACGGACCACAATCCAGTTCGTTGGTGTACAGAGTTTCAAACTCGGTAATACCAGCAGCGTTCAGCTTCTCCAGCAGATCTTCGGTGATCTCGCTGTTACCTTCACAGATCAGCTCACCAGTAGATGGATCGATGATGTCTTTCGCCATCACCTTACCTAACAGGTACTCAACCGGCACATCCAGCTGAGTCATGTTGTCTTTTTCCAGCTGACGGATGTGACGCGGGGTAATACGACGGCCAGACTCTACAATGACATTGCCATCGGAATCTTTGATATCGAAAGTCGCTGTCTCACCACGCAGACGTGCAGGTACCAGGGTCATCAGAACCTTGTCACCGCTCAGGGTCCACTCAGTGGTATCGAAGAAGATATCGAGGATCTCTTCGCCAGTGTAGCCCAGCGCGCGCAGCAGGATAGTTGCTGGCAGCTTACGACGACGGTCGATACGGACAAACAGGCTATCTTTAGGATCGAACTCGAAATCCAGCCATGAACCACGGTAAGGAATTACGCGCGCAGAGTACAGCAGCTTACCGGAAGAGTGAGTCTTACCCTTGTCATGGTCGAAGAATACACCCGGAGAACGGTGCAGCTGAGATACGATTACACGCTCAGTACCGTTTACAACGAATGTACCGTTGTCAGTCATCAGAGGCATTTCGCCCATGTAGACTTCTTGTTCTTTAATATCTTTGATCGCTTTGTTGGAAGAATCGCGATCGTAAATTACCAGACGTACTTTGACGCGCAGCGGTGCTGCATAGGTAATGCCACGCATCTGACATTCTTTAACGTCGAATACCGGCTCGCCCAGACGGTAACCTACATATTCCAACGCTGCGTTTCCGGAGTAGGAAACGATCGGAAATACGGAACTGAAAGCCGCGTGCAGACCAACATCTTTGCGCTCTGCAGAATCAGCATCCTGTTGCAGGAATTTCAAATAAGAATCCAACTGGATTGCCAACAGATAAGGCACATCCATCGCCTCTGGCAATTTACCAAAGTCTTTTCGGATGCGTTTCTTTTCAGTGTATGAGTAAGCCATCTAAGTTCCCCAGCATCTGCACCTGAAAGATTCAACCAGACCGAAGGTATTTTCTCGGCCTGTGGAACCGTTATTATTTGCTCTTACTAATAACGGAAAAAGGCCGGTGGCATTTTGCCACCAGCCGTAGAGTATCAGCAGCCTTGCAGCTGATACGAAGCATAGCGCTGTTTACTTAACTTCAACAGATGCGCCAGCTTCTTCCAGAGCTTTAGCCAGCTCTTCAGCTTCTTCCTTGCTAACGCCTTCTTTAACGGTAGCAGGAGCGCCGTCAACCATACCTTTAGCCTCTTTCAGACCCAGGCCAGTAGCAGCACGTACAGCTTTGATTACGTTAACTTTCTTGTCGCCAGCAGCAGTCAGAACAACGTCAAATTCAGTTTTCTCTTCTGCAGCAGCACCAGCGTCGCCGCCAGCAGCGCCAGCAACTGCAACAGCAGCAGCAGAAACGCCAAACTTCTCTTCCATTGCTTCAACCAGCTCAACAACGTCCATTACAGACATTTCAGCGATTGCGTTCAGGATATCTTCTTTAGATACGGACATGGTTCAATTCCTAAAATATATTTGAGCTCTAAGCTCGTAAACTCGTTACTAAGCGGCTTGTAAAATTAAGCAGCTTCTTGTTCTTTCTGTTCGCGAACGGCCGCGATAGTGCGTACCAGCTTGCCTGCTGCAGCTTCTTTCATGCAGCCCATCAGCTTGGCGATAGCTTCGTCGTAAGTTGGCAGAGATGCCAGCATTGCAACGTCAACTACCTGTCCTTCGAAAGCAGCGGTCTTCAGCTCCAGCTTGTCATTACCCTTGGCGAAATCCTTCAGGATTCGCGCACCGGCACCTGGGTGCTCGGTAGAGAATGCAATCAGAGTAGGACCTACGAATGCTTCAGTGATGCACTCGTATTCAGAGCCTTCTACTGCACGACGTGCCAGCGTGTTACGTACAACTTTCAGCCATACGCCAGCTTCACGCGCCTGCTTACGCAGTGCAGTCATATCTTCAACGGCTACGCCGCGAGAGTCTGCAACTACAGCAGAAAGAGCGCCCTTGGCAGCTTCCTGGACTTCAGCGACAATCGCTTTTTTATCTTCGAGTCCTAATGCCACGATTTACTCCTGGGTTTAGTCTTTTCGACTGTTTACCAATCGCCCAGCCCGTTATGAACTGAGCGCCGAGTACGGTGGTTGAATTGATCCTTGTTAAGGGGATCACACCGTCTGCGCAGGCTGATCGATTAAGAGCCGGAGCTCACCTGCGGTCTTTGACGGCCTCCGCCAGATGGCAGAGACCCTCAATTCTTTAAGAAAGTTATTACAGGCTCAGAGAGCTCTGATCGATCGCCAGACCCGGACCCATAGTAGTGGACAGGGTAACTTTCTTCAGGTACACGCCTTTAGCAGAAGCAGGCTTCAGCTTCTTCAGCTCAGCCATCAGTGCTTCAACGTTAGACTTGATAGCATCGGCTTCGAAGCCAACTTTACCAACGCCTGCGTGGATAATACCGTTCTTATCAGTACGGAAACGAACCTGACCTGCTTTAGCGTTGTTCACTGCAGTTACAACATCAGGAGTTACGGTACCAACTTTAGGGTTTGGCATCAGGCCACGTGGACCCAGCACCTGACCCAACTGACCTACAACGCGCATCGCATCCGGAGTTGCGATAACAACGTCAAAGTTCAGGTCGCCGCCTTTGATCTGTTCAGCCAGATCGTCGAAACCAACAACGTCTGCGCCAGCTTCTTTAGCTTTCTCAGCGTTTTCGCCCTGAGCGAATACAGCAACGCGTACGTCTTTACCAGTACCTGCAGGCAGTACGGAAGAACCACGAACGTTCTGATCAGATTTACGTGGGTCTACACCCAGGTTTACTGCAACGTCTACAGACTCCTTGAAACCAACAGAAGACAGCTCGTTCAGCAGAGCAACTGCTTCATCGATGGAGTACTGCTTACCAGCTTCTACTTTCTCGTTGATCGCCTTCTGGCGCTTAGTCAGCTTAGCCATTATTCAACACCCTCAACAATCAGACCCATAGAACGTGCGCTACCCGCGATGGTGCGAACAGCTGCATCCATGTCAGCAGCAGTCAGATCAGGTTCTTTAACAGTCGCAATCTCTTCCAGCTGAGCACGGGTAACAGTACCCACTTTCTCAGTGTTAGGACGACCAGAACCGCTCTTGATACCCGCTGCTTTTTTCAGCAGGATCGCCGCTGGCGGAGTCTTAGTGATGAAAGTAAAGCTGCGATCTGCGTATACAGTAATAACAACTGGAACAGGCATGCCATTTTCCATGCTCTGAGTCGCAGCGTTGAACGCTTTACAGAATTCCATGATGTTAACACCGTGCTGACCCAGTGCTGGACCAACTGGTGGACTTGGGTTCGCCTGACCGGCAGCAACCTGCAGCTTGATATAAGCTTCGATTTTCTTAGCCATGTTTTACTCCTAATGGGTACAAGCGTCTTTCGACTCCCCTGCTTCAAAGACGGAAAAACCCCAGCGCTCTGACGAGCCCGAGGTTACTCCTTAATTCGGGTTTATCAGGCTTTTTCGACCTGACCAAACTCCAGCTCAACCGGGGTTGAGCGACCGAAGATCAGCACTGCAACCTGCAGCCTGTTCTTCTCGTAATTCACTTCTTCCACAACACCGTTAAAGTCAGCAAATGGGCCATCAATAACACGCACCATTTCGCCCGGCTCAAACACAGTCTTCGGACGCGGCTTATCAACACCACTTTCAACGCGCTGCAGAATTGCATCTGCTTCTTTCTCAGTAATCGGCGCAGGCTTGTCTGCAGTACCACCGATAAAGCCCATCACACGCGGGGTATCTTTTACCAGGTGCCAGCTTTCATCGTTCATATCCATCTGAACCAGCACATAGCCAGGATAGAACTTACGCTCAGACTTACGCTTCTTACCTTCTTTAATCTCTACAACTTCTTCTGTAGGAACCAGAATATCGCCAAAAGCATCCTGCATGTTATACAGCTCAACACGCTCTTTCAGAGAGTTCATCACGCGTTTCTCGTAACCGGAGTACGCATGTACAACATACCAACGCATAGCCATGCTATTTTCCTCTTACCCGATCACACCGGAAACGCCCCAACTCAGCAACGAGTCGAGACCCCACAGGAACAGACCAACCAGCAGCACAACAACCGTAACAATCAGTGTTGTCTGCGCAGTTTCCTGACGTGTCGGCCAGACCACCTTACGGATCTCAGCCTTCGCTTCTTTAAACAGCGTAAAGAACGCCGCACCTTTTGCGGTCTGAAGCGCAACAAACCCTGCAACACCCGCCAGAACCAGCAGAGCAATTACACGATAAAGCAGAGACTCTTCTGAATAAACAGAATTACCCACCACACCGGCTGCAACCAGCGCTATCACGACAGCCCACTTCAGGCCATCCAGCTTTGAACCTTCGGAAGTCACTTTAGAGCTCACGATCGGCCTCGGTATTGAAGATTTGTTTATGATTTGTAGTGCTAGGACACCAACTTCGAAGGAAGTTGGCAGGCCAGGAGGGACTCGAACCCCCAACCTGCGGTTTTGGAGACCGCTGCTCTGCCAATTGAGCCACTGGCCTAGTACTAACAGGGACGCGTATATTACACGCATCCCCGTTCGGTAGCAACAGTTAAGTTGCTAAAAATCAACGATTACTCGATGATTTTAGATACAACGCCTGCACCTACAGTACGACCGCCTTCACGGATCGCAAAACGCAGACCTTCTTCCATCGCGATTGGGTTGATCAGAGTAACGTCCATCTTGATGTTATCGCCTGGCATTACCATTTCAACACCCTCTGGCAGCTCACAAGCACCAGTGATGTCAGTTGTACGGAAGTAGAACTGTGGACGGTAGCCCTTGAAGAATGGAGTGTGACGACCACCTTCATCTTTGGACAGTACGTATACTTCACCTTCGAAACGAGTGTGAGGA
>JAOXSA010000157.1 GCA_025800245.1 Amphritea sp.
GTTATTAACGGCACCTTCAAGATTCATTTGAATCCCAATGACAAAGGACTGGGTATGAGCCTTGTGATTGGTGGATTACTGCCTTACACTAATTACACTTTTGAAGTTGTCGCTTGCACAAAGGTGGGTTGTACAGCAAGTCCGCTGGCTTCTACACTAACACTGCAGGCGCCGCCGGAAGGTGTCCACGCTCCGAACCTCACCGTCACCGGTGCGCGAGAAATTGAAGCTACGTGGATCGAACCAGACGTTCTGAATGGCGTGATAGTGAAATACTCGCTCTACAGGGGAAACCTGCTTGTGTATAACGGTACAGATGTCTGCTATAAGAACAGCAACGGTAAAGACACTTGTATCTTCCAGGATAAAGCCAACGGCCTGCAGCCAGTTACCACGTACAGCTACTCAGTGGCTGCCACCACTGGCGGGGGTACCACGCGTAGCGGTGTCACTACTGCCACCACCCCGGAGAGCTCTCCAGAGGCTATTCCCAAACCGCGTCTGACCGTGCAAAGCGCGAACAGTATTTCCGCAGAATGGGACGTGCCAGGTCAGCCCAACGGCAACATTACGAGTTACTCGGTGGTTGTGAATGGAACTGAGCACAATGTGGGGCTGAACAGAAGCAAGCTAATCAGAGGACTGAAACCGTTCACAGTGTACTCAGTTCGTGTCAAGGCCTGCACTGCCAAGGGCTGCGGGCTAGGGGAGAGAGAGT
>JAOXSA010000198.1 GCA_025800245.1 Amphritea sp.
AAGATAAAGGCAATGCCGATAAAACCCCAGATAACAGCCAGATAACCCAACGCCAGTTCCAACACTTACTTAAAGAGCGGGAATTATAGTGGATATAGCTGACGTTGACGATATACCGGGTGACAGTCTCGCACCCGGCATTTCAACCAATCAGAAACGGTACGGGAATTTCACCCCGATACTGAAATCCGATGCATCCGGCGTCAGACCAATCCCCAGCGAAGTCGACATAGAGAGTCGGTCACTGATGGCGTAAGTGCCGCCGACCGTGAACGAAGCAGCGTTACCATCACTGCCGATGATCTCCTGCCAGTTCTGACCATCAAAGCGGGTCTCACTCTTCTGGCTGAGACGTTGAGACAGAGACAGACTCAGACTCATTCGCTCATTCAGAGCAAAGGCCATGCCCAGGCCGTAGAAGATTGAGTCACCCAGGCGTACGTCACCCGGCTGATCGCCGCTGGAAGAGCTTATATCGTCAAAACTGCCCTGCAGATTATGGGTGTAACCAATATTTGCAAACAGGATTGCCGGATCCGTCGTTTTCACAAACGACAGACTGTTGGTAATACTCCAGAGACCACTACCGGTTGGCAGTTCAGACGGATAAGTAATCGTATCACTGCCTGTACCGCTGGTGCGGGTCCGGGTTTCCAGTGTCGTACCATATGGATGACTACCTGTCGGAGCTCTAACACTCAGGTTCCAGACGATATCAGGTCTTGATGCTGTTTCCTCAAATAACTGGTAAGCCGAGGAAAGAGTGACGTCGCCAATATTGGTTTCGTCTACCGTCGCCTCAACCCCAACATTCACGTTACGCTGGAAGCTGGTTTCACGATACACAAACGGCAG
>JAOXSA010000208.1 GCA_025800245.1 Amphritea sp.
ATACTCGATAATTCCGGAACCGACTGACTGTTCTGGTTATATGCCATCAGTGGTGGATTCTAATGTACCCTATTCAAGATACACAGTTCGAGAAAAACCGGGCATTTTATGTGCCCAAATTGGATATTCCGTATCCAGATCATTTCATCACGGCAGCAACCTGGTCTACTCTGAACTCAAAGGAGTGATGGTGAGGGGTTGCAGATGAGCAGAGCAACAGTGCATTTTCTGCTGCGCAGTGATCTTGAGCGGCTGTTTACAACGCTTACAGATAACCAGTACGAAATAATCGGCCCGACAGTCAAAGACGGTGCCGTCCTCTACACTCCGATACAACATTCGGAGCAATTACCGCAGGGCTGGCAACAGCTACAGGCTCCTGGCGCTTACCGGATGACGCGGGACAATAGCCAGCGTTACTTTGCCTGGGCCAACGGCCCTCAGGCGCTTAAACCCTGGCTGTTCGCTCCCAGAGAGATTATCTGGCAGGCTGAACGCCAGCCGGATGGTTCCCTTCAGTTCTCTGAACCTGCTCAGCCTGACCGCAAACTGGCGTTTATCGGGCTACGCAATTGTGATCTGGCAGCCCTTAAACTGCAGGACCAGCACTTTCTGCAAGGCCAGTATCGGGACCCATACTATGCTGCCCGCCGCAAGGGACTGCTACTGATAGCAGTCAACTGTTCCCATCCTGCAGACACCTGTTTCTGCGCCTCAACCGGAGATGGTCCCCATGCGAAAGCCGACTCAGAACAGCCCGGTTTTGATCTCTGCCTGACCGAACTGGATGACGGTTTTCTGGTACAGAGCGGCAGCGAACCGGGAGATCAGCTGCTCGAACAACTGCCAGTCAGTCCGACAACAGAAAATCAGTTACATCAACAACTGCAGCAAGCGCTGCAGGCGGCGAAGCAGCAACGGGCTTTACCGTCATTGCCTATTAAAGACCTGCTGGCTGAACGGCGTGATCATCCGCAATGGGACGATATCGCCGAACGCTGCCTGGCCTGCGGCAACTGCACTCAGGTCTGTCCAACCTGTTTCTGCCATGCCGAAGGTGAACAGGTCTCTCTGAATAGCGCTGTCAGCGAGCATACCCGTGAATGGGCCTCCTGCTTCAGCGAGGGTCATGGCTATATGGCCGGCCATCAGGCTCGTCCGGGCATTCGCGAACGCTATCAGCAGTGGATGACCCATAAACTGAGTTACTGGCATGACCAGTATGGTCGCAGTGGCTGTACCGGCTGCGGTCGCTGCACCACCTGGTGTCCGGCAGCAATCGACTTTCCACTGGAAGTCAGCCGTATCTGTGGAGACGACGAATGAACAGACCCGTACAGACTCCTCAGTGCGATAGCCACCCCTACCTGCCGATGACAGCGGAAGTAGTGGAGTTTATCGAAGAGTCTCCTACTATCTTCACCCTGCGTTTACGCCTGACGGATGTGCTGCAAAACAGCAATTACAGCTTTGCGCCCGGACAATTCAACATGCTCTACCTGCACGGCGTCGGCGAGGTGGCGATATCCATTGTGTCTGATCCTCAGGACGACCAACTGATTGATCACACCATCCGCGCTGTTGGCCGGACAACCCGTGGACTGCAGCAACTCAGAGCCGGCGATCAGCTCGGGCTCCGCGGCCCCTATGGCCGCGGCTGGCCCATGGCCGAAACCAAGGGACATGATGTAATCATTGTTACCGGAGGATTGGGGTGTGCCCCTGTGGTCGCAGTGATTAACTACATCCTGATGCGCCGTCAGGCGTTCGGCAAACTCACCATCATTCAGGGAGTGAAGCACTCGGATGATCTGATCTGGCGCCAGCGCTATGAGTACTGGAACACCCTGCCAGATACACAGGTGCTGATCGCGGCCGATCAGGGCGGAGCATTGTGGCCTTTCCATCAGGGCAGAGTGACTGAGTTGTTCGGCCGGAGCATCGTCCGGCCAGACAACGCTTAT
>JAOXSA010000212.1 GCA_025800245.1 Amphritea sp.
ATAAGCGTGCAACTCATCTTAAAGGTCGAAAATAGTTTGCAAAACAGAGGTGGGTCCATATAAGGCGCGCCCTAGCGGCGAGAAATAAAAAAGCCACCGCTATGGTGGCTTTGGTTCGTTTTGTAGATCAGGCCTTAGGCAGACAGATCCAGGCCCTGCTGCCAGAAGGCGATCTCCATCCGGGTTGCGGTGGTGAAGTGCTTCTGTAACTGCTGGCCGCGGCGCGAGTCCACTGGAATCTCGGCGATCAGTTCATCAAAGAATGCGGTCGTCGCATAGGCCGCTTCCTGGTACTCCTCACCAGCGTACATCTCGATCCAGTTGGCGTACTGATTATCCTCAGTCGTGCTGTTGCCTGCTTCACTCAGATACTGGCCGACATGAGCATAACCCAGCGCGCAAGGAACTAACGCGGCGTAAAGATCAGCCAGATCACCCTGCAGCCCGGCATCGATCAGATACCGAGTGTAGGCGACGGTGGCGACACCTTCCGGTAGCGCCAGAATGTCATCTTCCTGCAGGCCCCAGGATTTGCAGTACTCGATATGCATGCCGATCTCATGCTCAACCAGTGCTGAGAGTGATGGCATACTGGCGCGCATCTGAGCCGGACTGTCGCTCTTGAATACCGCCAGCGCAAAGGCCCGGGCATAGTGAATCAGGTACAGGTAGTCCTGCTCCAGATAGTGGCGGAAGCTGGCCAGTGGCAGAGTGCCCTGGCCGAGCTGTTGCACAAAGGGATGCTTAATATAGAGATCCCAGTCCTGTTGGCAGCCTTTAATCAGATCCTGATGGTTCATAGTCAGAGTCCTGTTGTGATGGTCTTATCAGTGCAGAATGTAATCGGAAACGGCGGGTTTCTTGCTGATTACACCGTTGTCCAGCAGGAACTGCGCGTAGTTGTCATAACGCGCCGGGTCGGCAGCCTGAGGGCGCAGAGCGAAGCGGGTCAGGGTATCTTTCCAGGCGCGGCGGTTCAGCTCGGTATCCAGAGTCTGACCATCGCCGTAGGACTTGAACAGAGCCCAGGCTTCATCCGGGTGATTGACGGTGAACTGGGTGGCCAGCTCAACGGCACGGTTGAATTTGCGCACCATCTCTTTATCCAGCTTGTTGCTGTTAGCAACCACAACCAGTTCGTCGTACGGCGGTACACCTTCCTCTTCCAGATAGAAGCCTTTGCCTTCGAAGCCTTCCATGTTCAGTTGGTGCATTTCGAAATTACGGTAAGCACCGTAGATCGCATCCACTTTGCCGCTGGCCAGAGAGGCGGACAGAGACCAGCCTACGTTGACCAGTTCCACATCATCGATGGTGATGCCGTTTTTCTTCAGCATGGTGCCGATGGTGGCATTTACCAGACCACCGTCAAATGGGTAACCGATCTTCTTACCTTTCAGGTCAGCCAGGGTGTTGATACCGCTGTCTTTCAATACCATCACTGTGTTCAGTGGGGTTGCGACCAGCGTTGATACGCGGGTCAGTGGCAGTTCTTCAACCACATCACGGATCAGCTGTGGTTGGTAGGTGACAGCCAGATCATACTGACCGGCAGCAACCAGCTTAGGCGGCATGCTCGGGTCAGCTGGTTCGGTAATTTCTACTTCCAGCCCCTGAGCTTTAAACAGCCCTTGTTGATGGGCAACGATCAGCGGGCCGTGATCGGGGTTTACAAACCAGTCCAGCATCAGGGTAACTTTTTCAGCCAGGGCCTGCTGGCTGATCAGGAGCAGGCCAATTGCGAGGAGTTTTTTCATAACAGAGTCCGTATTAAGTATTTCAGGTGTTCGTTTTGTCACGTTGTTGTATCAGGTCCGGGTGGTCTTTTCCCGGTGCCAGGGAATCGCTTTTTTAAGTAACTGGTCGGTACTGTAGTAAAGCAGAATAGAAAACAGTGCCAGAATAAACAGCGCGGCAAACATGTCTGCTATCTGCATCCGGGCGTTGGATTGCAGCATCAGGTAACCCAACCCGCCAGATGAGCCCACCCATTCCCCGACCACTGCGCCGATAGGTGCAACGACAACAGCCACCCGGATACCCGAAGCAAACGTTGGTAAGGCCGCCGGAAAGCGAATATGCCAGAGCTGCCGCCAGCGATTAGCACCCATGGTTGTGGCCAGATCCAGATAGCCGGTTGGTGTATGCCGCAGGCCGTCAAAGCAGGTTGTCGTCACCGGAAAGAAGATAATCAGTGCCGCCATCACCACCTTAGAGGTCATACCGTAACCAAACCAGAGCATCAGGATCGGTGCCAGTGCAAACACCGGAATCGCCTGGCTGGCGATCAATACTGGCAGTATCCAGCGGCGTACCGGATTAAACAGCAACATTTGCAAGGCCAGGGTGATACCCATAAACAGACCGAGTAATAGGCCCAGTACAATTTCGCTCAGGGTGATCAGGCTGTGATCCCATAATAATCCGGGTTTACTGATTAGTTTGCCAAACACAGCCATGGGCGATGGCAGGATAAAGGGTGGTAAAGCGAAGATCATCACAATCGCTTGCCAGACTCCCAGTAATACCAGTGTGGTAATTGTTAGCCGGAACAGAATCTGAGCGGGAGCGGCATCATGATTCCGCACACCTTTGGTGTGCTTCATTCTGATCGGGGTGAGTGGCTTATTCATTGATAGCTTCCCCCTGATAATATTCATCAGCAGCATGCAGTGCTGTCAGTAACTGTTGCTGATACTGTCCCAGTTCGGCATCCACAGGACGGGGGATCGCCGTTTCCGGAGTTGCCACGGCCTGTAACTGACGCTGTTGGAATAGCCAGATGTTATTGCCCAGACGCAGAGCTTCCTGAGGATCATGGGTAATCAGTAATACAGTGCGTCCCTTGAGGGCTTTGACAGCGAGTGCCTGTAAACGGTGGCGAGTAACGGCATCGAGTGCACTGAAGGGTTCGTCCATTAGCACCACAGGAGTGTCCTGCATCAGAGTGCGTGCCAGCGCGACCCGTTGACGCATTCCACCGGACAGTGAGTCAGGCCGTTGATGTGCTGAATCAGCCAGACCCAGCTGTGCCAGCAGAGCATCTGCACGGGCATAGTCATCGGCGCTGGGCTTGCCTTTACTGAGCCGGGCCTGCAGACAGACATTGTCGCGGACTTTAAGCCAGGGCAGTAGCAGATCCTGCTGTGCCATATAGGCGATCCGACCATTCAGAGGCTGACCTGACTGGTCGGTGATTGTACCGCTGCAACCGTGTTCCGCTTCAATCAATCCTGCCAGCATTCTCAACAGGCTGGTTTTACCGCAACCACTGCTACCCAGCAGACAGGTCCACTGACCGGCCGGAAGTTCCAGATTCAGGTCGCTGAATACCGGTTCTGCGGTGCCTTGGTAATGCAGGCCCGCCTGATTAATTGAGATGCTGATCGGTTGCATCAGTGATCCTGACGGTAGAAATGATGCACCGGGCCGGATCCCTGACCGATCTTTAATTGATCGGCATGTTCAATGGCGCCCTGGATATAGTTTTTCGCCTGCTGAATTGCTTCAGGCATTGCCAGCCCCTGCGCAAGATACGAAGCGATACTGGCAGACAGGGTACAGCCGGTGCCATGGGTGTTCTGTGTATCAATACGCTGGCTGCTGTAAGTACGCAAGCCGTTGTCGTCGAGCCAGAAATCGGTACTGGAGTCGGCTTCCTGATGGCCGCCTTTGATCAGCACGGAGCGACAGCCATAGCTCAGCAGTTGCTTACAGTGTGCGGCGGTATCATCTTCCGCAGCAGTATTCAGTTCCGGGCGGGCCTGCAGCAATGCTCTGGCCTCCGGGAGATTCGGGGTGATCAGATCAGCCAGCGGAATCAGCTCAGTGATCAGTGTCTCGATAGCATCTTCAGCCAGCAGGACATCACCGCTGGTGGCTACCATTACCGGATCAAGTACTACAAATCGGGGTTTGTGTTTACGCAGGGCGGCTGCAACAGTACGGATAGTGGCTGCATCACCCAGCATACCGATCTTTACCGCATCAATGTCGATATCGCTGAACACCGCATCAAATTGCTGTTCGATAAAGTCTCCCGGAATTCCCATCACGCCTGTCACGCCCTGAGTATTCTGGGCGGTTAGCGCTGTGATAACGGTGCAGGCAAAACTGCCGGTGGCAGAGATCGCTTTTATGTCAGCCTGAATACCGGCACCACCGCCGCTGTCAGAACCAGCAACACTGAGAACAATAGGGGTATTGGATGATTGTGACATAGAGCTTTCCTGTGCTGGATGACGGTCAATCTGTTAGGCCGGGCACGAAAAGCGTTACTACGTGAGGTCGGTACAGATTTCCTACGCCAGTTATCTGGATCAGGTTCAACGGGTCCGGCATGTGCCATCTCAACCAGATTTCTGGTTCCCCGACTGTATGTCGCGATCATAGTGGCTTGATAGGGTAAATACAAATGAATCTTAGCTGATATGAGTTGATATCAGGGGCTGGTACCAGAAGGCGTCGTGGATTGGTTTAAAGTCTCTGATTCTGGTGTGGCTGGCGGATAGCAGACAGACCTCAGAAGATAACTGTTGGGTAGTTCTTAGTCGTTTTCAAACAAACGTTTTTTACACCTAAGTGTTAATTCTATAGAATGATCTGCGCACTGAATATCCAATGCAGAGATCTGTACGGGAGGTGAGCCCGTAGATCTAAGTACACTGAAAACAATCATAAGGCGGTAGGTGTCGGTGGTGGACGTTGGAGAACGATTAAAAGCCATTCGGAAGATGAAAGGGCTTTCGCAGCGAGAGCTGGCCAAACGTGTCGGAGTGACCAACAGTACGATCTCAATGATCGAGAAAAACGGGGTCAGTCCTTCTGTAAGCTCATTAAAAAAAGTATTGGGCGGTATTCCTATCTCTCTGGGGGATTTCTTTACCCTCGATCTGGAGCATCTGCAGCATGATGGTGTGGTCTTCAGAGCCGAAGAGCAGCCGGATGTTGGTATCAACAACGTCAATCTGTTTCTGGTCGGTGCTTCGGTGAAAGACCGGGCGATCGATATCTATAAAGAGCGCTACGAACCCGGTGCCGATACCGGTCCTGAAATGCTTCGCCATGAAGGCGAGGAGGGCGGGGTTGTTATCTGTGGCGAGATAGAGCTGACTGTGGATTTTCAGGTCTACACCCTGAAACAGGGTGATGGTTTCTATTTCAACAGTAACCGTCCTCACCGTTTTCGTAATGTGACCGATGAAGTGTGCGAAATAGTCAGCGCTAATCCTCCGGCCTGAATACATTTTCAATTCAGTTGGCATCCTCAGAAGCGGCTGTCGGTGGTATAATTGAGCGGTTAGCCAAAATGCTTTTTACAAAGCACTGATGATCTTCCTGAAGGATACCGCCACTTATGACAACTCTGACTATCCAGACTCCTGACGACTGGCATCTGCATTTTCGCGATGGCGATATGCTGCCGGAAACTGTGCCTGCAACTGCCCGCTGTTTCCAACGTGCGATTGTAATGCCGAATCTGGTACCGCCGGTGGTGAACGCAGAGATGGCGATGGCATATAAGCAGCGTATTCTGGATGCCCGTCCTGCTGGTAATAACTTTGAACCCCTGATGACGTTGTACCTCACCAATGCTACATCTGCGCAGGATATTATCGATGCCAAAGCAGCGGGTGTTGTGGCAGCCAAGCTTTATCCGGCCGGTGCTACTACTAACTCCTCTGCTGCAGTAACTGATCTGGATGCGATGTATCCGATCTTTGACGTGATGGCTGAACAGGGCATGTTGCTGCTTGTGCACGGTGAAGTGACCGATCACCACGTGGATATTTTTGATCGCGAGAAAGAGTTCATCGATCAGAAGATGAGTAAAATTGTTGCCCGTTTCCCGCAACTGAAGATTGTATTTGAGCACATCACAACCGGTGATGCTGCACACTTTGTTCAGGACGCTGGCGATAATGTTGCTGCGACAATTACACCACAACATTTGCTGCTGAACCGCAATGATCTGCTGGTTGGCGGCGTTCGTCCTCATAACTTCTGTCTGCCGGTACTCAAGCGTAATACCCATCAGCAGGTGCTGCGTGAGATGGTTAAGTCCGGCTCTCCAAAGTTCTTCCTGGGTACAGACTCAGCACCTCACGCTAAAGAAGCAAAAGAGAATGCCTGCGGTTGTGCCGGTTGTTACAGTGCCTGGAGTGCAATCGAACTGTATGCTCATGTGTTTGAAGAGCTGGATGCACTGGACAAGCTGGAAGGTTTCGCCAGTCTGCATGGCCCGGATTTCTATGGTCTGCCACGTAACGAAGGCACCATTACTCTGGTGCGTGAAGAGTGGACGTTGCCGGAAGAGATCATTCTGCCGGACGGTCGTCCGATTGTACCGTTCTTTGCTGGTCAGTCAGTCAGCTGGAAGCTGCAGAACTGACTTCAGGAGAAAAACAGAAAACCCGGCCATGAGAGCCGGGTTTTTTATTGTCAGCCTAAAACCACCTCCTATGGAGGTGGTGATCGTTTACTCGAGGCTATGCCTGAAGAGTGCTCATGCTAAATACAACGTTCGTTTTTTGCCGAAATCGAATGGAGTAAATAGCATGAGTAGATATG
>JAOXSA010000217.1 GCA_025800245.1 Amphritea sp.
ATATACTACCGCTATTCCTCGCTTTCCCTTCTGGATACTGCCATGACTGATGAGATCAACTACAAGAACAACCCCTTGCACGGTTTAGGGCTGAAGCAGCTACTGACCGAGATCGTTGATCACTACGGTTTTGAAATTCTCTACGCCTACCTGAACATCAACTGCTTCAAAACCAATCCCAGCGTTGAATCCAGCGTTAAGTTCCTGAAGAAAACCGACTGGGCCCGGGAGAAAGTTGAACTGTTCTACCTGTACCAGTTTAAAAACCTGCCACGGGTTTCTTCTGAGCAGTTTTCCACACCGCCCCGCGAACGCATCATCCCCGATGGGCACCTGCCCGCGAGCCAAAAGAGCTGAGCCTGGAAGATGCCGCGCAACAACGGGAAAAGAAAGCCAAAAAGGCAGCAGAATTCAGTAAAAGTGGCAGAAATCGTTCTGGCCGCAGTGGCAGTGGCGGCAACAGCTATACACCTAAGCGCCGGGGCAATAAGCTGAGCGGTTCTCGCCACGGGCTGAGTGACGATCAGGATAACTATCGCAAGCCCAAACGGCCGCAAGAGCACTCAGACGAAGCTGATCCGTGGGCGAACTGGAAGAAGAAGGATTAAAAAATTTCAGACTTTCAGTCACTGCTAAAAGCTAAAAGCGCTTCGCGCTTTTAGCTTACCAACCACACTTCCCGTGCCCATTCCCAGATACTGGTCCACTCTTCGATATCACCACTCTCAGGGGTCCAGTAGATAACCGCACCTTCCAGATTGACCACATAGTAACCACCATCATAGGCGCAGATTGGCGTCATCTCACGGGATAAGCCGATCGACCAGGCATAAGCTGCCACTTCCGGCAGGTGGGTATGCGAACCCGGATCTGCCACAGTAACCGGTTCCAGAGAGCCGCAGATCACATCGCTGACGGTCAGCAGAAACTGCTTAAAATCAGGATGCAAAGGGACGCAGATCGCTTCTTCTGCTTCCACAACGTCGTCGAAGTCTGGCAGATCCAGTGGCAGAGCCACTTCCTGATTGGCATCGCGCAGAGCATCAATTACATCTTGCATCGTCTGTCTCCCGAAAGCAGAAAGATAAAAACAAATAATAAAAAAGGGGAGCGGATTATAGCCACTCCCCTTCGCAATTACAGCATTTCAGCTATATCTATAAAATCACCTGACTCAAAGCAGATCCAGCATCGCTTCAGCGCTACTGACTTCAAAGGTTTTAGGCTCTTCCAGGTTCAGTGCCGTCACGACACCATTCTCAATGATCATTGCATAGCGGCGGGAACGAATACCACCAAATGAACCACTGTCCATCTCCAGCCCCATAGCCTGGATCAGACCGGCACCACCATCAGCAATCATAGTAATCTGCTCAGCGTTCTGAGCATCAGCCCAGGCCTTCATTACGAACGAGTCATTCACCGAAAGGCAGGCAATAATGTCCACACCTTTAGCAAAGATCTCATCCGCTTTTACCACAAAGCCAGGCAGATGGGACGCAGAACAGGTTGGAGTGAAAGCACCCGGTAGTGCAAACAGAACCACTTTCTTACCCGCAAACAGCTGATCTGCGCTGACCGCTTCGGTTTCACCGGCCAGCACTGTACTGACACTGACTGCCGGGATTTTATCGCCTACCTGAATCATAATTTCACCCTTTTGAATCGAACAATTAATCCGGGTCTTACTATAGCGCGTACCCGCCATAGTGCCATCCCCTGAGCAGGCCACTCTGAACTTTTTCAGGCTTCATATTACAACCCTACTGCAAACCTCAACACCATAAAGCAGAGCATGCCGGACACAATAGTCGTCAACAGGTCTTTACGCCAGAAAGCCAACCCGGCTGCAAACACCGCAGCCAGCAACCAGGGATTAACAGGCGACAGCCACAACTCACCTCTGGGCATCAGTACAGCCGGTACAATAATAGCCGTCAGCACCGCCGGTGGCACAAATCCCAGCGCAACATTCAGCCACTGTGGGAAATGCACGCGTCCGGCAACGGCAAACAGAACATAGCGGACGCTGAAGGTCACCATAAACATCCCGACGATAAGAATAACTTCATTCATACAGTCTCCTCCCGCACTGTTGCAGCCCGCTGCGAGAGCATATGCAATGAAAGCCCAACCGCAATACCGCAGATCGCAGCGACCATAAGACCCAGTTTATGAGGCAATGAGATCGTCGCGATAGCGATAAAACCTGCAACAATGACCGCAGCCCACATCGGACGGCTGCTGAGGTATGGCACCACCATACCGATAAAGGTCACCGACATCGCAAAGTCCAGCCCCCATTCGGTCATGTCCGGGAACAACTCTCCCAGCGCGATACCAAGGCCGGTACAGAGCACCCAGTTACCGTACATCGCCAACCATGAGCCCAGATAAAACCAGTGCGCATGCTCGATATTATCCTGCGTCAGATACCGGTTGCTGACAGCAGCAAAGGTTTCGTCTGTCAGACCAAACGCCATCATCACCCGCCAGCGATGCGGCAGATGACGCACCTTCGGCACAAGATTCGCGGCATACAGCAGATGGCGGAGATTAACGACCAGCGTGGTGGCGATAATCACAGGTACCGCGGCACCGGCTGCCAGCAAGCCTAAGGCGATAAATTGCGCAGAACCGGCAAAGACAATGATCGACATTGCCAGCGCCCCCCAGACGGATAAACCGCTGGGCTCAGCCAGAGTGCCAAAAATAATTCCGAAAGGGATCGCTCCCACAATCAGTGGAAAAGTGGCCTTTGCCCCCGCCAGAAATTCCTGTTGCGGAGTTTTATGTGTCTGTGTGTCTGTCATACCCATAACGGCGTGATCCTAAGTTAATGACAGTGTCATATAGATATCTGAACGGGGATAAGCTGACTGTCCCCGGGGATGGGGAACCTTACGAAAACCGAAGTTACGATAAAGGACCATCGCACTGGTGAGACAGGTAGCCGACTCAAGATAAACCTCCTGAGCATTCAGTTCGCGGGCCTTATCCAGCGCTTGCTGCATCAGACGGCGGCCGATTCCGGCTTGCTGAAAGCTCTCCTCGACTCCCATTTTGGAGATTTCAAACAGCTCATCGCTATGTCGCGCCAGGGCCACACAACCAACTATCCGGTTCTCCACAGAGTCTCGGGCAAAGAAGATGTAACCGCCACGGGACAGGTAATAACCCTCAGGATTATCCAGCGCCTGCAGATCCAGCTCAGTGCGCTCACCATTGAAGTATTTATCCAGCCAGGCCTCGTTCAGGCGTTTAAAATCATCCCGCCATTCTGATCGCCAGTTTTCGACCACAATATGCTGGATCTGATCCTGACGCTGTAGCATCTGCTGTACGGGGACCAGAAATCCCTGCTTTTCCAGCTCACCTTCGAATTCGCCCAACGCCTCCAACAAAGGATGCTGCTGACGGGCCATAAACTGATCCAGATAGTTCCTGATCGCGCACCAGACAGGCTCAATCCGGGTTAGCAGGCGTTCACTCTGATCTGTCAGAGCCAACAACTGACGACGCTCATCGTCAGGATCAGCCGTTTTGCTCAACCAGCCTTCAGCCAGCATCTTGCGGGCAATTTTACTGATTGCAGGATGCGTAACCCCTAACTGCTCAGCCGCTTCAGTCACAGTCATTGCGCCGTGCTGACACAAGAGATTAAACAGAGGGAAGAAAGTCGGATTCAGGTCGATCCCCTGACTCTGATAGAGCTTATTCACATCATCAACAAGACGATCCGAAAGCCGGCGCAACCGGCTTCCCAATGACAAACTGCCAAACTGCCGCATCCTGTCCATAACAACTGTCACATCAACCACCACAAACCATAAAACATATTACGTAACCAGTTACGCATTATAATCAAAAAAGGGGGGACTACAATCCCCCGAAAAGTACCGAAGTACAGTACCGAAGCAAAAATGTTTGCTCGTAGCGCATGGGTGGTCCGGATGGACCGGGTCGGATTGAGGTTCTGAACAATAACCTCAATCCAGATTTAAGAGCCTGATAGTGTAATGGTGATTCCGGCTTAGCCTTTCACCAGCAATCCGATCTGCACCAACACCGGTGTGATTGCCACCAGTAATCCGCCAACAACCATCAGAATGGATGGAATAACACCAATGACTTCTACATTTTCTTCATGTTCTGACATGACTGCTCTCCAGCTGTAAACTCGACAAATTGAAGTGGTTTACATAACTGATTGCACAAACAAGGCCAGAACAGAAAATCTCTTAATAATCATGCAATTAATTAAAAACAACTACACACCAGCACACCATCTTACGCCACATATGTCACAATTATTGCCATATACGACATTCACTCAAACTCCATCGCCTCAAAAATCCGCCCCGCATTCTTACCCGCTAACTGCTCAAAGGTCTCCAGGTGGGCGTAAGGGCGCTGATCAATCTGGTAAGCGTCTTCCAGTGTCCCGTCATTATCGAGTAGCTCGGCTACTTTACCGCGTACATACTCCAGATATCCGCGGGTGTATTTATCCACGGTAGCAAAATCAGTCACCTCGCCATGACCCGGTACGATAATCATATTCTGGCTATAGGGGCCGAACCCGTCGCGCCAGGTTTCCAGCCATGCAGCCGTATCGGTATCCGGAAATACCGGCAACATGCGCTGATGGAACGCCATATCTCCTGCAATCATAACGTTTCTTTCAGGTACCACGACTGAGATGTCTCCGGCTGAGTGAGCCGGGCCAAAGTGAATCAGCTCGACACTGAGACCACCAAGATCGAGACTCATCTTGTCCGCGAAGCTGCGATCAACGGCGACAACCTCGGTACCTTCGATCTGCTCTTTCAGAATACCGGTCAGCTCTTCCAATCCGCTCAGGCCATGCTGCTCAATCTCAGCCACCGCATCTTCATGGGCAATGATCATAGCCCCCTGCTCTTTCCAGTAGCCGTTACCCAACGCCGCATGCGACTGGCCGTTCTCATCAACAACAAACAGTACCGGTTTATCGGTGATCTTCTTTATTTCATCGTGCAGTGCCTTTGCCAGCAGATACGCAGAGCCCCCATTCACAACCAATACTCCATCGCCACCGACAACAAATGACAGATTGTTGTTATGGCCGCCATTTTCATAGGTGTAATACTGTGTTGCCCCGATAGCACTCCAGACATTATCAGCCACTTTAACGGGTGCGCTATACAGCATAGATTGAGGGTATTTATCGGCTGGGGAGGCCTGCACCATGACAGAGACTGTCAGGGTCATGATCAGAGCAACTCCGGCTCTGAGCGGCTGCTTGAGTATAGAGATCATATTCATTATCCATTGAAGAAGAATTAAGAATAACGATATAACAATTAGAAATATATAAATCAAAGTCCAAAAGTCTTATTCAGCTTCAATACAGACACACTAGCCGATACTGAGCACACCTCATGTTTACGGTTCAACTGCCGATAAGCCGATTAACAGATCACAAACACCGCCAACAAAAATAATGTGATGAGGTGTCGATATGCCAGATTGTTATCTGTATCACCCGAATGAAATCCCCATTCATATCATTCCTGAATCTCTGCAAACCAGTTGCGAAATAGAACCTCAACCGGCTCTGTGCCGAGGGGGTCTGCGCTGTAATTCAGATATCTTTGTCGCCCCGGATACTCAGATAAGCCTCAGGGTCTGCCTCGATGAATACGGCGTGACAACAACCGGGTTAGTTCTATGGTGCCAGCGTCTGGGGGAACGTTACCTGCTCAGCATCGGTTTCACCGACAAAGAAACAGTGTTTAAAGTAAGAATGATTGAGCAGGCCTGCGAAATTGAGTGCTATCGCCGCCGCCAACAAAGATGCGGCCGTTTTCTGTCTTCCGAGCAGGCTGCAAAAGAGTGGATTGAAAAGTATGCAGCCGACTTTCCACACCTTGGTCGACTGCAATGATTCTGAGGTAAGCGATTACCGTTAATCAGGGATTATACTTTTCGATAAAGTCATGCAGTGAATCGTAAGTCCAGTCACTGCCATCCGGATGCTTATGATCATGCTCATTAAGCTTATCCATCATCTGTTTTACATTCTCACCTTTCTTTCTCAGCCCGTGTACAAAGTGAACTGCTTCATCAATGTTCCGCTGCTGCTCTGGTGAAATACCGGCATCACCTTCACCCTTTTTACGTACACTGACTTTAATCCCCTGCTTCATACCTGATTTCCTCTTTTCCGGATATGCTACTTATACTGATAAAGTACTCCTGCCCGACAAAGGAAGAAAGAGGATTATGCCGTGCGACCAGTAATTTTTTTGATGCGCGTCAGATGGTTACAACAATTTCTGGCAGCTTCATTGCTGCTTGCTCTCGGCACAATGAACAGTCTGGCAACCACCACAAAAGCACAGGGAAGCGAACAATGGCTGTCGCCACTGCAACAGCAGCATCCACTGACAGGCCTGATACTGGACACCCGCTCTGGAGCAGTAATCAGCTATCAGGACCTCACAACACAGTTACTCAAAGCCCGCCTGGTACTAATTGGCGAAAAACATGACAACCCGGACCATCACCGGCTGCAACTGCGTTTACTTGAGGACCTGAGCAAAGCACATCCCTATCAGCTTGTACTTGAGATGCTGAATGAAAAACAGAACGCCGGAATTATAGAGATACAGGGTAAGACCGAATCAGAAGCACTGATCCGCCAGAAGCTGGATTGGGATAATCGCGGCTGGCCCTGGCAGGACTATGGAGAGATAGTTATCTTCGGCCTGCAGCAAGCCGATCGACTCAGAAGCGGTAATATCAGCCGCGCACTGTTAATGGACATCTATCAGGATTCAGCTCATCCGATTCTGGATGATGAGCGTTTTAAAAGCATGTCGACGATCACCGATGATCAGATCAGCACCATTCGTCAGCAAGTATTCGATAGTCACTGCGGCTCACTGCCGATGGAACATACCGCACCGATGGCCCGCATTCAGATCGCCCGGGATGCCAGTATGGCATATGCAATGCACCAGTCGATCGTTGAGCATCGTTCCGCCATCCTGATTGCAGGCGCCTTCCACATACGCAAGGATTTTGGTGTGCCCGCACATCTGCAGGCCATGGGCCACAAAAGCATTCTGACACTACAGTTACAGGAAACTGACGGCGATCTGCCAGATTGGCAGAACTATATAACCCCGACTGAAAAACCAGACTATATCTGGTTTACGCCCAAACTGACGGATAAGGACTATTGCGCCGCACTGCGCAGGAAAGAGGGATCTGAACAGGCACAGCAATAAATCAGATTCTTATTGCTGTGCGCATAACAACGACCGATCAGTCGTCGCGGCTGGTTACTTCCAGAAGATGAAAACCGAACTGGGTTTTTACCGGGCCCTGAACCTCTCCGACAGGTGCTGAAAACACCACGCGATCAAACTCAGGTACCATCTGTCCCGGACCAAAACTTCCCAGATCGCCTCCTTGCGCGCCTGAAGGGCAGCTGGAGTACTGACGTGCCAGCTCAGCAAAATCAGCACCGGCTTCAATCTGAGATTTCAGATCCGCACACTGAATTTCATTACTGACCAGAATATGACGGGCGGTGGCTCGTGCCATGTGTATTTCCTCAAACAATCAATATGAGCCTACAGAATGGCTCATAACAGAGTGACCTGCAAGCACTCCTGAGAAACAAGTTCAGTCGTTCCAAGTTATAAACAGAATTGATATGCTTAGGCGATGGAACTGTCTCGCATTAATCTTAATCTGCTGATCTCACTGTACCATCTGCTGAGAACCCGCAGCGTGACCTCTGCAGCTCAGGCACAACATCTCACACAACCGGCCATGAGCCGGAATCTTGGCCAGTTACGGGAGATATTCAAAGATCGCCTGATGGTACGGGTGGGCAATGATATGCACCTTACACCCCGTGGAGAACTGCTGTGGCAAGAGCTTCCGCCCATGCTCAATCAACTGGAAAGCCTGCTGGTTCCCAGCCACTTTGAGCCAGCCGGTTATGTCGGCGAATTTAACATTGCCACCACCGACTTTATTACTCACGATCTGCTTCCGGATCTGCTCGCAGAACTACAACAGGACGCACCGCAGCTACGACTTCACTTTCATCTCTGGCATCCCGGTATGATTGATGAACTGCGCCAGGGACGGATGGACCTGGCTGGCTGCATACTCGACCAGATACCCGATGATATCTACGGTAAGCAGCTCGGTACCGACGGCTACAGCTGCCTGATCAATCCTGAACACCCGCTGATTCACCAGACCCTGACACTGGCAGACTATACCGCTGCAGACCACATCGGCATCAGCGCGGGTGGCGATAAAATCCGCGCAGTCGATGAAGCTCTGGCGAATCTTAAACTCAGCCGTAAAATGATGCTTACGGTGCCCTTCATCCACTCGGCCCTGGCTATTACCGCCCGTTCCCACCACATCCTGACACTGCCAACCCATATCGCGCTTGAGCTGGCACCGCACTATCAGCTTAAGGTCAAACCCCTGCCCGGCGAGCTGCAATTACCCGATACCAACTACTACCTTATCTGGCACCAGCGACTGCAGAATGACCCGGCACATCGCTACCTCAGAGAGCGTCTATACTCCAGCCTGTTAAATTATCGGTAAACCCGCCAGGTCATTACTTTAAATTATAACCCTGATACGGTTTTAGCATTCCTCATTTGCTCTCCTGCGGACTACACTGGCGCTGTTTTTATTCTGGAGTGGATCATGACTGAATGGCTTATCTTTGCAGGCATTATGCTGATGGGAGCGATGATACCCGGTGCTAATACTGCAATCATTCTGCGCAATACCCTACAGGGCTCACGTCGCACTGGTTTCATTACCGCCAGCGGTATGGCATGCGCACTGGGCATCCATGTTCTGCTCTCGGTAGTCGGCCTGTCTGCACTGATCAGTGAAACACCCACTCTGTATCACGCTATTCGCTGGCTGGGCAGCGCCTATCTGGTCTACATGGGTCTGGTATACATCTTCACCCGCCAGCGATCAGAAACCGAAGAGGCACAACCTCAGAGTCGCAATCCGTTTATCGCCGGGATGATGGTCAGCCTGTTCAACCCCAAAATACTGATCATGTTCATCGCCATTTTCAGCCACATTGTCGCTGACGTAGAAAGCCAACTTATGCAGCTACTCTACTGCATTACCCCTGTGATTGTTGAATTCAGCTGGCTGAGCATCATCATTATGCTGCTGACTCAGCCATCAATTCAGCGAGGCCTGCAACGAATTCGCGCCAACCTGGAACGGGTTATCGGTGGCGGTCTGATTCTTCTGGGCGTAAAACTGGGTCTGGGTTAATCATTGATCTCCCGGGCGCGGATCAGCTGCCGCGCCCGCTGCTTCTGCTGAGACAACTCAATCGCACACTGCTGCTTATCATGCAGAATCACGATGCATTCCATACACTGCACGCACTCATCGTAATCAACGGCCCCATCCCGATGAATAGCATCGATCTCACAACGCACCCGGCATAACTGACAAGGCTTACCGCATTCTGCCCGTCGGTGCAGCCAATGAAACAGACTGAAGCGTCCGAGCACTGCCAGTCCGGCTCCCAGCGGACACAGATAACGGCAAAAGACTTTGTGGATATACATCGACAAAACCAGTAGCAGCACCGCATACAACACAAATGGCCAGCTCCGGATAAATACCAGCGTCACCGCTGTCTTGAAAGGTTCTATCTCCGCCAGCTGCTCGGCCAGGGTTATCGACCAGAAAGCACTACTCAGCAATACCAGCAGGATCAGATACTTCAGTTTCTGTAACCAGTAATGCCAGCGCGGTGGCACCCGGATCTGACGCAGCTTCAGCCATCCGGCGATTTTACCTGCTATCTCCTGCATAACCCCGAACGGACAAAGCCAGCCGCAGAAGACCCCTCGCCCCCAAAGAAACAAAGAGATGAATATATAGGTCCACAAAACAAACAGCACCGGATCAAGCAGGAAGACGGTAATGTCAAAACCATTGATCAACTCCAGCAACAGGGTGTAGATATTCACCACAGAAAGCTGCCCCTGGGCATAAAAACCAACAAAAAACAGCGTCAGAATCATTACCGTCCATCGCAGCCGATGCATCATACCCGGGTACGCTGCAATACGGTGCTGCCAGATAAACGCAGCCGTCACAACCAGCAGCATAGCGATCAGACCGGCCAGAACAGGCGCACGATCGCGCCACAGTCGTTGCCACAATGGTTCCGGCACATCGGTTTCTGGCTCATGAAAATCAAACAGCCGGGCCGGTAATTGAAACTCGTCGGTCAGAACCGCTGAGTCAGAGATCAGATGATTACGCCTGAGCTTCAGATTCAATCCAAGCGCCATCGGCTGGGAGGGGTCAAAACCGGCCTGTGCCTTAATCCTGAAAATTCGTCCCTGCCAGTCCCCGGCAACATTCAGCACCGGACTATCCGATTCAAAAAAATCCAGATCACGTATATCGACGGGTAAACCTCCCTGACTCAACGCCAGACGCTGAGGCACGGTGCCTCTGCGAAACTCCGGTTCCAGAAAGTCATAAGGTCCCTCTGATAGCACCAGCAATGCATGCTCTCCCGGCCGCAGCACTGCCATCAGGCGTTCAAATCCTTGCTTGCCCAACAGATTCCGGCCACTGACCGGCGCATTCAGGTAGGTATAGTAGTAGCGCCCCAACCACTGGCCATTGCTCTCCTCCAGAGCAGACTGAAGTGATTCATCTTCATAACTGTCCAGCGACTGCGTCAGGGATGCTGTGAGCAGCGATTCAGTAACACGCCACTCCTTTATCAATCCCTCCTGAAGCAACTGCTCCCAGCTGTAAGCCTGGAACAATTCCGTTTTAACAGTCGCGGCCGGGGCCTGAGCAAAATCATCCAGATACGCACGTGCCACCTTCAGAGCCGCAGATAAAACCGTATCATTTATCACCAGTACCGACACGGTCGCCTTGGTGACACCATCGATAAATACAGTGCCATCCTGTTGCGCTTCACCGGCATACCGGCTATCAACAATGATCCGGTCTGCCACCGATAAGTCCGTGTACTGACCAATAAAACTGATCATCGGCCTCTCTCCGAGCCCGTGAATAAAGATAGGCTCATGGTGATTGAGCACTTTCATACCGGCAAATCGGCCGCTGGTATCCAGCCCGATCAGCAGATTAATACGCTCACCGGAAAAGCCCGGCAAATCTGTCATATCATTGGTTTCAAAGGCATAGCCCAGCAACTGATCCAACTGGTAAACCGGTACCACCGAAGGGTTCTCTGACGCAGGACCAATCCGGGTCAGTTTGGGAAACAGGCTTTTAATTTCAGCCTCAACCGGCACTGCTACGCTAAAGCTGCTGTAAATAAGCAGCATCGAACAACAGAGTTTTGAAAATACACGCTGCCACATAGCCGCCTCCCGAAGATGATTAACGCATCATCATGCAGGTGCGGCGCAGCAAACCATGCTACCTTCAGGCCGTGAACGGGATACTTTGGTACTGAATTCAGAGCACTTCGAGAATCCGCTGACGAATCCAGCGGCACATCGGATCACGATGATAACGCTCGTGCCAGTAGAGATAGAAGTTAATCGGCGGGCCGGTGAGTTCCTCCGGGACTTTCTTCAACACCAGGTTCCGGCCACAGGCGATCCGTTGTGCCACAATCTCCGGCATCACAAACAACAGATCAGTGGTTTCACAAAAGTCACCGGCAGTCATAAAGTTCGACAACCTCAATGCCAGATGCCTCTTTCTGCCCAACGCCGCCAGACGGTCATCGACGATACCCGGGCCGACACCAGTGATTGAGACCAGCCCATGGCTGGCGGACAGGTAGCGATCAAGAGTCAGCTCTCCCTCTGCCAGAGGATTATCTCCTGACATCAGGCAAACACTCTTGGTCTGTGCAATCAGTAAACGCCGATACTGATCCTCACCCGTCTTGGGTGCCAGCCCTGTCAGGGTAAAGTGCACATCGCCACTTTCCAGCAGCTCAAAATGGTCCCGCGGCTCAGTTCTTACTTCCAGCCGCATCCGTGGAGCCTCTCCACGCAACACGTGAATCAGCGGTGACACAAAACAGGCTACCTCCAGATCGAGACCGTAAACGCGGATCACATCTTCTGATAACTCAGGATGAAACTCCGGCTCAGCAATCAGCTGCTCCATACCGCTTAACAGGGTTTGCAGATCCGGCAACATCGTCACAGCCCGGGCGCTGAGATCATAGCCCTGACTGGTCCTTACCAGTAAGGGATCATCAAATGTTTCCCGGAGCCGCTGCAACGCCCGACTGACCGCTGGCTGGCTCATATGCAGACGATCAGCCGCCTGAGTCACATGCCGGGTTATCAGCAGCTGCTGAAGAATCACCAGAAGATTGAGATCCACCGACCTTAAATTCACTTCGCGCATAATAAAAATCACAATAATGCATTAGATGAATTCATTATCCACGATTACATTATCAGTATCAAAACGGCGCCTGACTCAACACCTTCAGAACCATGAGGAACAACAATGTCAGAACAAGTAAAAGTTGCAATTGCCTACCACAGTGGCTTCGGCCATACCGAAGTCCTGGCTCAGGCCGCAGCAGCAGGTGTTGAAAACGCCGGAGCGACAGCAATTACCATCTCCGTGGCTGACCTGGACGCCATTGACTGGAACGCACTGGCTGAAGCCGATGCCATTATCTTTGGCTCGCCAACCTATATGGGCAGCGTTAGCGGCCCGTTCAAAAGTTTCATGGATGCCACTTCAAAGATCTGGTATCAGCAGGAGTGGAAAGACAAGCTGGCCGCTGGTTTTACCAACTCTTCCAGCCAGAGCGGAGACAAGTTGAACTCTCTGGTACAAATGGCTGTCTATGCTGCACAACAAGGCATGGTCTGGGTCAGCCTGGGCATGCTACCGGGCAATAACAACAGCCAGGGCAGCACGGATGATCTTAACCGGCTTGGCAGTTTCATCGGCGCCATGGCACAAAGCAACGGTGATGAAGGGCCGGAGCTGACACCGCCGCAAGCAGACCGTGATACCGTTCAGGCTCTGGGTGAGCGAGTAGCAGCAGCGGCACGACGCTGGAAACAATAATCAGATAGCAGGCAGGCCCGGAACGGGCCCGCCCATGATGATCAGGAAGACCT
This sequence comes from Amphritea sp., assembly GCA_025800245.1. GTDB lineage: Bacteria > Pseudomonadota > Gammaproteobacteria > Pseudomonadales > Balneatricaceae > Amphritea. The sequence continues at coordinate 13,170 of JAOXSA010000217.1, forward strand.
TATGGCTATTCCAATCAAGAACTCCCGCAACAGCTACGGTCTGGGCTCGATAGCTCTGCATTGGGTGATGGCTCTGACTATCATCGGCCTGTATCCGCTGGGACTGTATATCGAAACGCTGGACTATTATGACCCGGCCTATCGCACGATTCCTCACTGGCATAAGAGCATTGGCTTACTGTTGGCCAGTTTACTGATTGTCCGGATTTTCTGGCGAGCACTGACCGTTCAGCCTGCTGCCATCGAGCAGAGCAGGCTACTTAAGGTGATTACACATTCAGTTCACATGCTTCTGTACGTATTACTGGTTATCGCCCTGATTTCAGGCTATATGATATCGACTGCGGACGGACGACCTATCGATGTCTTTAACTGGTTTCAGGTGCCGGCACTGCCCGCTGTGGTTGAGAATCAGGAAGATATAGCCGGTGAAATTCATTACATATCCACTACGACACTGGTCAGTCTGGCAGGCCTCCATGCGCTGGCAGCACTGAAGCACCATTTTATTAATAAAGATCAGACATTAACCCGCATGCTTGGCATGCATCAGGAGACACGCACATGAAACTGAAATCTCTCGTTGCCGGTATCGCACTGGCCAGCACTCTGGCAACCGGCGCACAGGCAGCTGATTACGTTATCGACACCAAAGGTGCTCACGCTTCCATTAACTTCCGTGTCAGCCACCTGGGTTACAGCTGGCTGGAAGGTCGATTCAACGAATTCGGCGGCTCTTTCAGCTATGATGCTGCTAAGCCTGCTGAAGCAAAAATCAATGTAGACATTAACCCTGCAAGCATCGACTCAAATCATGCAGAGCGCGATAAGCACCTGCGCAGTAATGAATTTCTGGATGTCAAAAACCATCCATCCGCAAGCTTTGAAAGTACCGCATTTATGCCTAATGGTGACGGCACTGCGGTACTGAAAGGCAACCTGACTCTGCGCGGTGTGACTAAGCCGGTTGAGCTGGCTGTGACCAAGATCGGTGAAGGTGATGACCCATGGGGTGGTTACCGTGCAGGTTTCTCAGCAACCACTGAGTTCCAGATGAAGGACTTCGGCATCACCAAGAACCTGGGCCCGGCATCTGAAACGGTTTACATGGAACTGCATGTAGAAGGTATCCGTCAGTAATCCCTCCAACTGACAGACAAAAGCCCTGCTGTGCAGGGCTTTTTTCATTTTCTCTCGATCGCCTGGGGCTTGCCCTGATCATCAATGGCGACAAAAGTGAACCGACCTTCGGTGACCTTTTCAAATAATTCACTGTGATGCCTTTGCACCCAGCTCTCAACCTGTATGACCAGTGATGTAGTCCCAAACCGGACAACCTCACAGTAACAGCTGAGGTAATCCCCGACATTCACCGGCTTATGAAATGTCATTGCATCAACCGCCACCGTAACCACCCGACCTTTCACGGTTTGTGAGGCAAAAGTACCACTGGCCAGGTCCATCTGGGACATTATCCAGCCTCCGAAAATATCACCATCCGGGTTTGTATCCGCAGGCATCGCCACGGTTCTCAGAACAGGCGTTGCAGAGGGGCTCTCTGACATCATAACTCTCCAGCTATCTGTTATTGCGTATCCAGTTTAATTGTAAGCGCCCCACCTGCTATATGGAAAAAGATCTGGTAAGGACGACTACTTTCGGGCAATGGACGCCCCTGAGGCTGATGATGATACTCCCGCCCCTGTTCCAGCCAGGAGATCAGAGGAGGATTATTAGCTATTTTTCTTGCGGGAAAACGGCTGGAGCACTGACCACCGGCGGGGATATAGCTGCAACCATACACAGCCCCGGTTGCAGGTACCCTGATACTGAAGTCAGTCACCGCGTAAGAGTTATCATTCTGCACAATAATCTCTCTCAGCTCCGGCGCTCGTGAGCTCTGCACCTGACAGCCCACCAACAGAACTGAGAGTGTGATAAAAAAAAATCGCTTCATTCAACACCTGTAACGGCATGTAACCGATCCAGCAAACGCTCAGAGTCGGCCTCAACCAGCAGAAAGTCACGGTATTCAGGCCTTACGAACTCCTCTTCACAGGCATGCTCAATAAACGCCAGCAAGTGATCGTAATAGCCATCGGTATTGAGCAGTGCAAAAGGCTTCTGATGAATACCTATCTGACGCCAGGCCCAGACCTCGAACAACTCTTCCAGTGTTCCTGTTCCTCCGGGGAGCGCGACAAAGCCATCAGCCAGCTCCATCATGACAGCCTTACGCTGATGCATATCATCTACAACATGCAGTTCGGATAAACCGATATGCGCCTGTTCTCTCTCCACCAGAACCTGAGGCATCACGCCGCATACACGACCACCTTCAGCCAGAACAGTATCAGCGACTGCGCCCATCAGCCCAACACTTGAACCGCCATACACCAGTTCAATATTCTGACAAGCCATTAAACGACCCAGCGCTGCCGCCTCAGCCTGATAGCTAGCTCCGGCTTTCCCGGTTGAGGCACCACAATACACTGCCAGTTTCATCATGCAGATTTACCTAAAAATTCGATTGAGCACCAGCCAGAACCGGCTGAAGAAAAGTGTAACAGACCGCTCGCAGTGCCAGAATACACTGCGCAGAAAAACAGACAGGTGACTGCCGATAGCCAGCAGGCTATCGGCAGGATCAGATCAGGCAGTTACAGTAACATTATCCGCCTGCAGGCCCTTCTGGCCCTGAGTCACTTCAAAAGTCACCTGCTGACCTTCAGTCAGTGTGCGACGACCAGTACCGTTAATGGCACGATAGTGAACGAATACATCAGAGCCGCCTTCACGCTCGATGAAACCGTAACCTTTTTCATCGTTAAACCACTTAACGACACCACTCAGAAGCTGATCAGACATAAGATCCCCATTACTTTTTATTATCGACTTGCGTCCGCGCCCATTCCGGCGTCAGGACTTTACTACGACTGCCTCCGTCTCTGCGACATTGCAGAAACCGACACAATCATCTTTATTGCGGTTTAGCGCCACCGTTCAATGCAAGGCATAGACAACGACCTTCCATCAGAATGCTATCCATGTCTCTTCTGAAAAGCGTTGATGTGTTTATCAAAAGCACAGGATATCTTTCCGATTTCATTACCAGACCGGTTAAGAGGTACGCCTGCGCCACTTCGCAACGCACCTCAATAAATCCTTTTACTGTGTAGTTCCCTCTTTATCAAGGGAGTTTCCCCATTTTATATGTAGTTTTCATGACAGATGTGCACCAGATCAACTTTTAACCAACATTTTTACAACCTTTGTCTAAGGCTGACTCACCTCTAGAGCTTGCCAATGATCTCCGCTATAGTGCGCGGCAGTGAGTTAATCAGACAGGATCAGATCATGGCAGGTTCATTACAGGATCAACTGTTAAAAGCAGGACTGGCGAATAAACAACAAGCCAATAAAGCCAAGGCCGATAAGCGTAAAAAAGCCAAAAAAGCGAAAACCGTTAAGAAAGGCGAAGTCTACAAAGATCAGGACCAGGTTCAGCGGGAAGAGGCAATCGCCAAAGCCAAGGCTGAAAAACTGGAAAAGGATCGCCAGCTGAATCGCGAGCGGGAAGATGAGCTGACCCGTCGCTCAATCGATGCCTCCTGCCAGCAGATGATCTCCCAGAACCAGATCAGCATTCCGGAAGACGGCGATGTCGAGTACAACTTTGTCGATGGCACCAAAATTAAAAAGCTGTATGTCACAGGTGAACTGCAGGATCAACTGGCCAAAGGCAACCTGGCAATCACCCTGATGCAGGAGCGATACACCCTGATACCAGCAGGCGTGGCAGAGAAAATTTCCGAACGCCGGCCGGAGCTGATCATCAGTCTGCAACAGGCGGAAGAGATAGACCCTGATGATCCATACGCTGACTTCCAGATCCCGGATGATCTGATGTGGTAAGCGAACGGTTAAAGCACAGAAGCTAAGCGGTTCTGTGCTTTAACCACAATGAAAGGTAACGGCGGTGCTCAGAAGATATATCGTCGAGCCGATCCAGAGATGACTCAGTGTTACCGTTATCTGAAGCCTGGCGCAACGCTTTCAGCATCGCTACCAGAGGCACGCCGTTGAGAGACTGAATCCCCAATGGCTGAGCATCGGTAATCACCACCTCATCCAGTTCAATATAGTTATCAATCAGAACCGGACGAATCCCCAATTCGGCCTTACTGAGATCGATCTGCAACTGTGTGTCATCACCTAATTCCGGTTCAGGCCAGTGCTCAGGCCAGCGCTGGCGTTTATACCAGTAGGGCTGCATAGACCACAGTTGCTCTTCACAGTAAACCTGATGATTCTTGCGACTCAGACGGTAAAACTGATGTTCCAGCCAGTTCTGATAGTACTCCCTGGCAATCCCGGCATTGTCGGGTTTCTGAATCAGAGTATTAATAACAGCGGGTACAACAGCAACCGTGTGTAATGTGTCTCCTATAGAGCTATTCAGGATACCGTCCACGGCCAGTGCTGCATCCCCGACCCTGATCCAGTTATCGGCGATCGCCTCTGTCACCAGAGTTGCAGTTCCAGAGCGGGCATGCACAGCACAACTGTCCAGTTGGCTCGGACACATAGGCAGAATATGCTCCAACGAGGTCAGAACGCGCTGCCCCTGCCTGCGCACAGCCTGCTTATCACTCAGATCCAGATCTTCGGTATCCATAGTCAGATTGAGATACCGACTACCATCAAACCAGGTCGCCAGCCAGGCATGCCCCTGCGAGAAGCTTTGCACTACAGTGCCCGGCTGACAGGGTTGTTCCTGCCAGAAATACTGCAGTACCAGGGACTGATCCCCACGGATACGCTCCACTCCCTGCGTAGGAGCCATCCGCCCCCGGGCTTCGACCAGAAAGCTGGCCCCCAGGACACGGGTGCCTTCATCGTCAATCACTTCGACCTGATAGCCATTACCAAACGCGGTTATCTTACCGACATGCGCTTCAATAACGGTGATACCGGCACTGCGCAGATCCAGCAGAATACCCCGGTCGACTTCATTACTGTTGATCAGATGTTCGCTGGAGTGGCGCAGCATACTGTTCCAGCTTATCAACTTGTCGCAAGGTTCAGGCAGATCCCGCAAAGCAAAACTGAAACCAGCCCGTTTCATTCTGGCGACGGTAGACTCTGAGATACCAGCCACGGTCAGGAACGGTCTGGGCTGAGCGATCAGGGTAACAGAGTAACCTAAACGACGTAGCCCGATAGCAACAGCACCGCCGGCGGGACCTCCCCCCAGCACAACAATACCGCCCTGACTTGAAGATCTTTCTGTCACCTAACTACTCCTGTTCAATGACACTCAGTGAAGATCAAACCGGAACACTCCGCCCCGAACCTTTGAACACACGATGTCTTTTTCGTTCGGTAACGGTCGGTCATACATCCAGCTGTACATTCCGGGTTAAAACTACTTTAAAAACCCGGTACTGCTTTCGTCAACCGATTGTTACGCTATCTTATTGATTTCTCGTACTTATGAATCAGCATAAAAATTCAATTTTTCAGTTAAAAAACAACGTATTAATCTAAAAAACTGTTCAAAAAATAAACCTTTGACTATTACCCCAAATGGCATAGAATGGGTTGAGCTTGAAAGTACGGCCTGATTTTTATGCAATTAGAGAACGACCTCAGCACTTGTTTTGTTCGTCCCTTCGTCATAAATGTAGATCCTGCGTTCTTAGCTAAACCCGTGTCGGACATATACGACACACATTTTTTATTTAAACTCTTGTAGGAAATACAGTTATGTCTACATCTACCGGTACCGTTAAATGGTTCAACGCTGACAAAGGCTACGGCTTTATCGAACAGGATAACGGTCCTGACGTGTTCGTTCACTTCCGTGCGATCAACTCTGACGGTTTCAAAACTCTGAATGAAGGCCAGCAGGTTTCATTCGAAGTTACTCAGGGCCAGAAAGGTCCACAGGCTGAGAATGTAACCATTCTGTAATAGCCGATGCTTCAGCTGCGGTCATTCACAGGCCGCAGCTTTATCTCCCCCACATCTCATCTATATTCTCTACGCCTGACGCTTACGCCAGATAAGTAACTGATTATTGGCCGGCATCGCTCTGTCTTCTTCAAGCAACAGACCATTCACAGCAGCCAGCTTCTGCAGCTCCACTACGTCCCGGATACCACTATCAGCATCCCGGGCCTGTAACCAGCTATCAAATTCCCGGTTACTTTCAGACGTATAGCGGCCACTGTAGCGATAAGGCCCATAGGTTATCAGTCGTCCACCATTTGGCAGAATACCGCCCACGCCGTTAAAAAATGCCTCCACCGCCTGCCAGCTGACAATATGCAATGTGTTAGCACTGAAAACCGTGTTACAAGGATCAGGATTAGACCAATGAAGCGGATTGAGGACATCCAATTCGACAGGCGTCAGCAGCTGGTCATTCCTGAAACGACTCAGGTTATGCTGCAACGCCACCAGCGCCTCAAAGACTTCAGAGGTCTGCCAGGTCACCCCCTGAATAACCGAAGTAAAACATGCTGCGTGCTGACCAGATCCGCTACCAATTTCCAACACCCGACTACTACTATCCAGCAGAGTCTTCAGTTGCTCAAGCAGTGGTTCGGCATTGCGTTCAGCGGCTGGCGCATAATTAAGAAAATCAACAGGCGTCATCGGATCAGTCAAAACGTGTCACCTGTTTTTCCAACAGATTGACCAACTCTTCTCCGAGCAATAGTGCCGAGCGTTGCAGCTCATCGTTATGCAAGCGTCCATCTTCACGGAACGCTGTCGCGGCTTGCCCAAGTGTGACCTGATTAGGCAGCGCCATCACCCCCAGATTCTGTAGCAGAATACGCAGTACCTGTAAGCCACGGGTACCACCACCGGCACCCGGCGATGCAGCCATCACAGCGGCGACCTTTCCTTTAAAGGCCATCATCGGCGGCTCGTGTTCAGCTTGCTGGCGTGATAACCAGTCGAGTGTATTTTTCAGCAGAGGGGTAGGAAAACCATTATATTCAGGAGACGCGATAAGCAATCCGGAGTGAGACAACATCAGCTTCTTCAGCACTGCTGCCTGCTCAGGCATACCCTCAGAGTATTCGAGGTCCTGATTGTATAAAGGTAGTGGATAATCATTCAGATCAATCACCGTCACTTCTGCACCGGCATGGCGCGCCCCGGTCACGGCAATATCAAGTAAACGCTGGTTGAAAGAGCCACTTCTGGTACTGCCAGATAAAGCCAGAATTTTTATCATGATGTCTCCCGGATAGTACTACTTAAACCTATCGGCCATATGTAAAAGGCGATCCCTTTCGGCCAGGGCTGTGTCAAAAACACAGCAAACTCCTCAGGTATAGTACCGATTGAACTATCTGGAAAGATATCAAGCAGTTACCCATCTTGGGTACCGTTACATCAGGTATTCATAATCGACTCACAATCTGCAGGTAGTGATCCACTAGCAACTAATATGATGAATTTATTTCACCATTTATCTGAAAATTGATCACTTTCTGAACATGCGACCAAAGTCTAGAATTCGCACCACTTAAACACGTTACACCCTCACTCAGCCTGCTGAGTCAGAGCCTGAAGAAAGCAATCAGTCGTTATGAACAAAGTACCCGGCCATTTTGAGCTGTACCAGGAAGCCTCATCTTTACGCGCAGAACTGCAGGCAGAGCTGATCATGAATGCTTTCGCATTTGTGAAGCGTTCAGTGAAGAACAAAGCACCTGTAACAGGCCCATTGACCAAAAGAGCTCAGTACAAGCTGTGCATGCAGGAAACTGAAAGTAACTGTTTTAACCCTCTTCTCTCTAAGAGCTAATTATTGTCGTCTTATCGACAAATCTCAGTCGCTCTTATCTCTTTTTAGCAGGCCTTTGGCCTGCTTTTTTTTTGCCTTAAACTTATTCACAGCGCAACCTGAACACCTATAACTTATTGATAAACAAAGAGTGTATCCAAACAGAGACGGCATATGTTATTGAAATATAAAGATTTTTAATCATTTACCCAATATGTGTTGCTGATAGGTAACGCTTTTTAGCGAGAAATGCATAAGCCAAACACCCAAATAACAGTAAGACATTGATTTATAAGAATTAATCAAAACTGGCACACACATTGAATACTGTATAGGTAAGCGAAGGCGGAGAGCGCTTGAAAGTTAAACCTCCCCCCCCATTCATACTTAATGATTAGGGCGTGATCTACCTTAGCGACCATTGCCAAATGGACATAAAAAAACCGCTTAATTGCGGTTTTTTTATGTCTGCCATTCAGTAGTTCAGTGCACTTTCCAGATCTTCCTTAAAGTCCGAAAACGGCGTAGCTGTCAACTCCGGGTCTTTTCCTTCATCGTCCCAACGACGCAGCTTAATGGCCTGCTGATAGAAAGGTTCAGCTCTGAACGCAGTGACCTCATCTTCTGACATCAGCCCACCCTGGTGCTCCAGAGAGTACTTTGATGCTTCGGACAGGCTATCAATATAGCCAGACTCCACAGTACACAGGTAGCGTTTAGCCTGAGCATGCAGACGAATAGGTTCAGTGACTCCAGGCGGAAAATAAGGTGCCAGATATTCCGCACCGACTTTATCGTGTTTAAAATTGCCGTGCTCAGAACTGATCTCTTCCACCAGGTGGCCGATATCATGCAATAGCGCGGCTACGACCATGTCGCTGCGCTCTCCTTCCTCCTGTGCCAATCTGGCACACTGCACCCCGTGTTCCGTTTGCGTAATCCCTTCGCCGTACTGGTTATGCCCCATCGAAGAGTAAATCTCTTCAATCTGCTTCAGAATCTCTGCCATAACTGCGATCCTCACTTTTAAATTGGTCTACACCAACATAACAGGACTGGATTAAATCCTGATGACAGAGGACCGGATCAGGCAGCCAATTAACCACTTAAAAAATATGTATTAAAAATGAAACAGCAGGAATTTCAGGCAAAAAAAACGGGCCTGTTGGAAGGGCCCGTATAAAAATTTCGCTTTTACAGGTTCGCTGGTTAGCGACATAGGTTTTTATGATTATCCGGTGAGCACCAGATAATCCACACATATAAAAACCTAATGCGGCTATAGTACGGAGATACCTCAGTCCGGACTTGTCGCATCACGTCAAATTTGATCGAAAAAGCGTCCTCTTCGGTCATTATTTATCATAAGCACAACGGAAACCGATTGATCCATAAACCGAGCGCCCACTGACCGGAGGCTTTACATTACGGAACGAGCTTCTCAGATTAGCCCTGTTTTCATCCCATGAGCCTCCGCGCACCAGACGCTGACGGCCTGATTCGGGACCAGAGAGATCCCCCGAAGCGTAACGCTGAATGCCGTTTCTGTCGTACCAGTTCATCATCCATTCGCCGGCATTACCGTGCATATCATTCAGACCAAGACTGTTGGCATCACGGCTACCAACGGGCCAGGTCCGGTCTTCACCACAACCATCAGGTTCATTGGGTACCGAGCCCATCGTCACACCATCATCCAGGATCGCATGCTTACAGCTGACCTCTTGCCCCCAGGGATAGCGGGTTTCGCTGCCCGCTCTTGCAGCCATCTCCCACTCTGCTTCAAATGGCAGCCGGCCTCCGACTGACTGGCAATACTCCAAAGCCTGCTGCCAGTCCACGCAATTCACAGGATGATCACCACGCCCTTCGGCGCCAAGATTACAGTACTTGTTACGCTGATGGTCTTTTGGACGAGTACAATTTCCCTGCTCAATGCAACGCATATACTCAGCAACAGTTACCTCATTGCGATCGATGCTGAAAGCAGGAACACTGACCTCAGTACCACCGGAAGGACCTTCATCACCATCGCACTCGGTGTCCCCTGAGGAACACCCCATCTTATAGCTGCCCGCCGCAATGTTGACTTTATCCGCCGCCATCAGAGGCATTCCGGCACACATCAAAGCAGCGACTACTACCTGTTTCCTGCTCAACATATCTCTACCCTCGCCGTTTTTATTTTAATTACGTCACCGTATGACATAAAAAAAGCGGATCAGTTGCCCGACCCGCTCTATTTTTGACTGACTGTTCAATTTGATTCACCCTGGATCAGAGCTGATAATCCCGTTCAACTTTAACAACCTGTACCCGGTAAGAACGGTACCAGCGGGATTGCCCCAGTCGCTGCGCCTCCTGATGCTCAGGGTTCTCTCTCCAGGCTTTGATCTGTTGTTTTGATTCCCAGTAGGAGATAGCAATTTCCTGTTTTCCTTCAGTGACTGCTGTGAACTCCAGGCAACCGTATTCATCAATGGCCAGATCCCGCATTCGCTGTGCCATCGACAGATACTGTTCGTCTACTTCAGCAACCTCGGCACGAAAAATAACCGCATACATTATCAGCGTCCTCACTCTTCACTATCGTTAATCAACCAGCCCTGCTCAGTGGCATGGTCGATCTGGATCAGCATCCAGCTGTGGATTTCTGGAAAAGCCTGTTCAATGAAAGCATGAGCATTGAGTACCTGAGACCGCCTGACCTCAAGTTCCCGCCAGGTTTTGCCCTGGCAATTAACGTTAAGGAGGAACGGCAGTAACCGGTCTGCAACCTTCAGTAGTTTTGTCTCCGGACTGGAGCCGGTCTCCTGCTCTTCCCAGATCACTTCCAGATCATCAATGCCATTGCCCGGATCTGCAGCCAGTCTTTTCACACACTGCCTTTCGGCAACATCGGCAGAGCTGCGCTGACTGGAATACAGGAAGGTATCACCGGCATCAATTTCACCCAGATCATGCACCAGCGCCAGTTTAATCAGTCGCTCTTCATTCAGCCCCAGCTGAAAATAACGATTGATTGACCAGCAGGCCATTGCCAGTTGCCAGGAGTGCTCAGCCGAGTTTTCCAGCCTGTCACCGCCGGTCACATAACTGCGCCTCTGAACATGCTTAAGGGCATCCAGCTCAAGAAAAAAGCCGGTTATTTTCGCTACCCGGCTATCGCTCATATCCGACATCAGAGTCCATCCACTCAATTGAGAAAAGATCAGTCACAGCCGCCTGAATCATCACCGCCAAAGAAACCGGTATCTGCATGACTGTGGCTGTTACTATCGCTGTTACTGGCACGCTGGCCAGCAAAACTGAAAACAATCTTCAGTAACAGTGCGACCAGAAAAAAGAACACCAGTAAGGGCATCAGAGTACTGTATAGCCCGCTGTCTGATGCCAGATCAGTATAGTGCCAGCTGGCAGCAAGGCCCGCTATTATCACAATCCATGACTTCATAGTCTCTCCTTAAACAGTAACCGGCCCGGCGATTCCGGGCCCTTGCAAGAGCAGCAAGTCTGACAGGAACAGCTTAATCAGTGCTATATGGAAAATCAGCATCCTGTTGAATCTGCCGGATTACTGATTCATCATCCGCACTGCGTCGGCTCTCCCACTGGTCAAAATGGATCAGGTTTTCCAGTTTTTCCCGCGGCAACCAGCCCGCAGACTCCAGCTCTGGCCGGGCATAGAAGTGATCGACATAGCCAATACAGAGATAAGCAATGGGGACAATATGCCGGGGAATGCCCAACACCTCCTGAAGTTCACGCTGATCAAAAATACTCACCCAACCAACACCGAGCCCCTCGGCACGGGCCGCCAGCCACAGATTCTGTACTGCACAGACACTGCTGTAGAGATCCATCACTTTCATATGGGTACGACCAATCACTGTGGAGCCGGTACGGCTTCGGTCACAGGTAATGCAGATATTCATGGGTGATTCCAGAATACCCTCAAGCTTGAGTGATCGGTAGGTATCCTGTTTCTGCTCCGGAAACATCTCTGCAGCTTCAGTGTGCGCCTGATCAAATAAACCGCGGACCTGCTGTCGTACCGCCTGATCACCGATAATCATAAAATCCCACGGCTGCATAAAGCCTACAGAAGGCGCATGATGGGCAGCATAGAGTACCCTACTGAGTACCTCATCAGGAACAGGATCCGGACGAAACTGGCCGCGAACATCGCGACGGTTAAAGATGGTTTTATAGAGCCCGTTTATCTCATCAGAGCTGAAATGAATATCGGTCTGATGTGCTTGCCGGGTGTGCGTCTGCCCCATAGGTATTCCCCTTGGTATGGTGGCGGAAAGTGTCTGACCAAACACTTTTCAAAAACACACAGGCCGGTCTTCTGACTCAGGATCAACTTATGCAGACACCTTCCCGAACGAATTCAGTGGCTGACTTCAGTCAGTCTGCACAATCCCCTTTACAGCGTTGGGCACGTACCGGACTTGCACCGGTTTCCCGATTCTCCCCATCACTTATAGTCAGGGGCACCTGTATATGGTTAACCGCATTTATAAACAAGAGAGGACCAACTGGCAATGATCTGAATCCGGTTTCCGGATCTGGATTCATTTCAGCCGGGCAAAAAAAAGCGGATCAAGAGTGATCCGCCAAAGTTTCGCTTTTACAGGTTCGCTAGAAAGCGAGATAGATACTCACGATCAGCCACAACGAGCCGACCCACACAACAATGAATACCTATCCGGTTTTCTACCGCAAAAAACAGGACCGACCGGAGACAGGTTGGCCGGCCCTGCGGAGTAACCTTTCTTATTACTAAGATCTACTAATAAGATCGACTAATAAGCTCTGTTATTCAGTGCAGATACCGGGGCTGGTTGGGGGAGAACCTGAGACCAGCCCTGATACTTGCTAATCAGTCCATGTAGTTTTCAATACCCGGACAAGAACAGATGAAGTTACGGTCGCCGTATACGTTGTCGATACGGTTAGACGCCGGCCAGAACTTGTTAGCACGGGTCGCTTCGTTCGGGAATACAGCCACTTCACGGGAGTACGGACGGCCCCACTCATCAGCCATGATGTCAGCCTGAGTGTGTGGCGCGCGGCACAGCGGGTTATTATCCGCAGGCCATACACCGCTCTGTACTTTGTTGATCTCTTCACGGATCTGAATCAGAGCGTCGACAAAACGGTCGATCTCTTCTTTCGATTCAGACTCGGTCGGCTCGATCATCAGAGTACCCGCTACCGGGAACGACATCGTCGGCGCGTGGAAACCGTAGTCCATCAGACGCTTAGCGATATCTTCCTCGGATACACCGGTCTCTTCCTTCAGCGGACGAATATCAACGATACATTCGTGAGCCACTTTGTTGTTGCGACCGCGGTACAGTACCGGATAATGCTCCGCCAGTTTTTCAGTCATGTAGTTAGCGTTCAGAATCGCCATCTGCGTAGACTGCTTCAGACCGGACTTACCCAGCATGACGTTGTACATCCAGGTGATCGGCAGGATGGAAGCGGAACCGAAAGGCGCTGCCGCAACGGCACCGTTTTCAGGATTCAGACCTTCAACCGGGCTGACCTTGTGGCTGGACAGGAACGGTGCCAGGTGGCTCTTAACACCGATTGGCCCCATACCCGGACCACCGCCACCGTGAGGGATAGCGAAAGTCTTGTGCAGGTTCAGGTGAGATACGTCGGAACCGATCACGCCAGGCTTGGAGATACCTACCTGAGCGTTCATATTCGCGCCGTCCATGTAAACCTGGCCGCCGTTCTTATGGATAATGTCGCAGATCTCAACGATATCTTCCTCGTACACACCGTGAGTGGACGGGTAAGTAATCATCAGACAGGACAGGTCATCTTTGTGCAGTTCAGCCTGAGCACGCAGATCAGCAACGTCAACGTTACCGTTGTCATCACACTTGGTTACGATGATCTTCATATCCATCATCGCAGCAGACGCCGGGTTAGTACCGTGCGCAGATGAAGGGATCAGACAGACGTTACGGTGACCTTCACCCACAGACTCCTGATACTTACGGATCGCCAGCAGACCAGCATACTCACCGGAAGCACCGGAGTTAGGCTGCAGCGATACCTTATCGTATCCAGTGATCTCAACCAGCTGCTCTTCCAGCTCGTTCAGCATCTTATGGTAACCCACAACCTGATCCGCCGGAGCGAACGGATGGATATTGGCAAACTCAGGCCATGTGACCGGAATCATCTCAGCAGTCGCGTTCAGCTTCATGGTGCAGGAACCCAGCGGGATCATGCCGTGAACCAGAGAGTAGTCTTTGTTCTCCAGTTTCTTCATGTAGCGCAGCATGTCTGTTTCGCTGTGATAGCTGTTGAAGGTCGGGTGCGACAGAATCGCATCTTCACGACGCATCTCAGCAGAGATACCCGTCGCAGCACCGGCAACAATCTCAGCATCCAGGGCAGCGATGTCCAGACCGTGACCTTCACCCAGGATTACGTCAAACAACTCAGCAACATCAGCCGTCAGCGTCGTTTCATCCAGCGCTATACCCAGTTTGTCAGAACCGCTCTGACGGAAGTTGCAGCCAGCATCCAGCGCACGCTGATAAACCTCAGCAGCCGTTTCTGGCAGCGTCACAGTCAGAGTATCAAAGTAAGTGTCGTTAACCGCAACGCCTTTAGATTTCAGGCCGTTAGCCAGAATCGACGTCAGACGGTGTACACGTTCCGCAATAGTCTTCAGACCTTGTGGGCCGTGGTAAACACAGTAAAAAGAAGCCATGTTTGCCAGCAGCGCCTGAGCAGTACAGATGTTAGAAGTCGCCTTCTCACGACGGATGTGCTGTTCACGGGTCTGCATCGCCATGCGCAGTGCCTGGTTGCCGTTAGCATCAACAGATACACCGATAATACGGCCCGGAACAGAACGTTTCAGTTTTTCAGACGCAGCAAAGAACGCAGCGTGAGGACCACCAAAGCCCATCGGTACACCGAAACGCTGAGAGGAACCCAGAACAACATCAGCACCCAGCTCGCCAGGCGACTTCAGCAGTACCAGCGCCAGTGGATCAGCAGCAACAGAAACCATCGATTTCTGATCTTTGGCTTTTTCAATCAGCGCTTTGATATCAGAGATATCCCCGTAAGTACCCGGGTACTGCAGCTGGACACCAAACACATCACTGCTATCCAGATCCGTGTGTGGGTTACCTACGATCACATCAAAACCGAAGTACTCAGCACGGGTTTTGATCACGTCGATGGTTTGTGGGTGCACATCATCCGCAACGAAGAAAGCGTTAGACTTCTTACGGTTAGAACGTTTGCACAGCGTCATTGCTTCAGCAGCTGCAGTGGACTCGTCCAGCAGGGAAGCATTCGCCAGATCCATGCCTGTCAGATCCATCACAACCTGCTGGAAGTTCAGCAGCGCCTCAAGACGGCCCTGAGCAATTTCCGGCTGATAAGGAGTATAAGCGGTGTACCAGGCAGGGTTTTCCATCACATTGCGCAGAATAACATTCGGCACTTTGGTGTTGTGATAGCCCATACCGATGTAGGACTTATTAACCTTGTTCTGATCAGCCAGTGATTTCAGATACGCCAGCGCATCGCTTTCGGTCATGGAATCATCCATGTCCAGCGCATCATCCAATCGGATTGAATCCGGTACAGTCTGAGTAATCAGCTCTTCAACAGAATTAACACCCAGCTCGGACAGCATCGCCTGAGTCTGTTCTGCGTCAGGACCAACATGACGACGAGTAAAGTCGTGGGTCTGCTCAAGAGCGCTCAGTGTTTGAGTATCTACTGCCATAACAATAACCTGTAGCAAACGATGATCTGAAAAACAGTGCTGTTCAGATCATTCAGTTAAAGGGTGCGGGGCGGTCCTGCACAACCACCCCGCGTTTGCGAAAAAAGTTCTGATCGGGGGACAGTGGCAGCAATTTCAGTCAGAAGACCTCCATCACTCCCAGCAATGATCAGCCCTCTTCTGCAATCGTTGCCGCGTATGCATCAGCATCCAGCAGCTTATCCAGTTCAGCAGCATCAGCTACTTTCAGTTTCACAATCCAACCGCCTTCGAAAGGCTCGCTGTTAACAGTCTCTGGTTCGTCTTCCAGCGCTTCATTTACTTCAACAACCTCACCACCGATTGGCGCGTAGATGTCGGAAGCGGCCTTAACAGACTCAACCAGGGAGAACTCTTCACCAGCGTCAACGCTGCGACCCACTTCTGGCAGCTCAACGAACACAACGTCGCCCAGCAGTTCCTGTGCGTGATCGGAGATACCAACGGTTACAGTACCGTCACCATTATCCAGTACCCACTCGTGGCTTGGTGCAAAGCGATAGTTAGATGGAATGCTCATAATAATTTTCCTGTCTCTTTAGTGCGGCGGCCACCCGGGCGTGCCGCATATTCATTGCGTCAATGATTTATTTGTTTTAAAAGCGCGTCTTACTTGTAAAGTGGAAAGCGCTTGCACAGTTCTTCAACCTGAGCACGCACTTCTGCTTCCACTTTTGAATTGTCTTCAGGGTTAGCCACCAGACCGTCCAGTACGTCGCTGATCAGGTTACCGATCAGACGGAACTCCTCAGTACCGAAACCACGGCTGGTGCCTGCCGGTGTACCCAGACGGATACCGGAGGTAACCATCGGCTTCTCAGGGTCAAACGGGATACCGTTCTTGTTACAGGTGATGCCTGCACGCTCCAGCGCTTCATCTACCGCGTTGCCTTTCAGGCCTTTAGGGCGCAGGTCAACCAGCATCAGGTGAGTATCGGTACCGCCGGTTACGATGTCGCAACCACGCTCAACCATTACTTCAGCCAGCACTTTAGCGTTCTCAACAACCTGATTGATGTAGGTCTTGAACTCCGGCTGCAGCGCTTCACCGAACGCAACCGCTTTAGCAGCGATAACGTGCATCAGTGGACCGCCCTGCAGACCAGGGAATACCGCAGAATTGATCTTCTTACCGATCTCAGCGTTGTTGGACAGAATCATACCGCCACGTGGACCACGCAGAGTTTTGTGAGTCGTTGTTGTCACAACGTCAGCGTATGGCAGTGGGCTTGGGTGTACACCCGCAGCAACCAGACCAGCGATGTGTGCCATATCAACAAACAGATATGCGCCTACTTTGTCAGCGATTTCACGGAAACGGGCAAAGTCGATCTGACGTGGAATAGCAGAACCACCGGCGATGATCATTTTAGGCTGACACTCAACCGCCAGCTTCTCGATCTCATCGTAATCGATACGGCTGTCTTCACGGGATACACCGTACTGAACAGCGTTGAACCATTTACCAGACAGTGCCGGACGCGCGCCGTGAGTCAGGTGACCACCAGCATCCAGAGACATACCCAGAACAGTATCGCCTGGCTGCAGCAGCGCCAGCATTACCGCACCGTTCGCCTGCGCACCGGAGTGTGGCTGAACGTTAACAAATTCACAGTCGAACAGTTGCTTAGCACGTTCGATCGCCAGACCTTCCGCTTTATCAGCGTACTCACAGCCACCGTAGTAACGGCGACCCGGATAACCTTCGGCGTACTTGTTGGTCAGAACAGTACCCTGAGCCTGCATTACCGCTTTAGAAACAATGTTCTCAGAAGCGATCAGCTCGATTCCCATTTCCTGACGTTCAAATTCTTCATTTACTGCAGCCATCAGGTCAGCATCACGTGCTGCCAGGTCCTGAGTAAAGAATGCTTCACACACCGCATCACCGCGGTAATTTTCACTATGACTCATGATTATTATTCTCTTTAACGATTGTTCAGGGAGAATCAGCAAGCGACGACGTTAACCGCCAGACCGCCCTGCGAGGTTTCTTTGTATTTGTCCTGCATATCCAGACCGGTCTGACGCATTGTCTCGATCACCGAATCCAGCGATACGTGATGTTTACCATCACCACGCAGGGCCAGTCGGGCAGCGTTAATTGCTTTCACTGCCCCCATGGTATTTCGTTCAATACATGGCACCTGCACCAGACCGCCGATCGGGTCACAGGTCAGGCCAAGGTTGTGCTCCATACCGATTTCAGCGGCGTTTTCCACCTGCTGAACCGTGCCGCCCAACACAGCACAGAGTGCACCTGCTGCCATGGAGCAAGCCACACCGATCTCACCCTGACAGCCCACTTCGGCTGCAGAGATTGATGCATTCTTTTTGTACAACATGCCGATCGCTGCAGAGGTTGCCAGGAAATCGAAGATGCCCTGTTCATTAGAACCGGGTACAAAACGGTCGTAGTAAGCCAGTACTGCAGGAATAACACCGGCTGCACCATTGGTTGGTGCAGTCACTACCCGTCCACCGGCAGCGTTTTCTTCATTCACAGCGATCGCGAACAGGTTGACCCAGTCCATCACTGTCAATTGATCTTTCAGGACAGCTTCCGGACTATTCTTCAGCTCTTCAAACAATTCATGGGCACGACGCTTGATGTTCAGGCCGCCAGGCAGCTCACCCTCTTCACCGCAACCGCGCTTGATGCAGCGATCCATTACCTGCCAGATCTGACGCAGACGCTCTTTCAACTCGTCTTCACTGTGCCAGTGCAGTTCATTTTTCTGCACCACTTCAGCGATAGTCATGTTGTTGGCTTCGCAGACTTCCAGCAGTTCAGCACCGTTATCGAAGTGATACGGCAGCTTGAACGCAGGTGCTTC
>JAOXSA010000226.1 GCA_025800245.1 Amphritea sp.
ATAAGCGGATGGCCAAGATGATGAACTCTTTATAAGAGCTTTGTCTCTTCCAAAGCGGGCATGGCAAAAATGATGCGCGGTATGAAAGGCATGCCCCCCGGCGGTATGGGCGGCGGTGGCATGGGCGGCATGGGTGGCCCAGGAGGCTTCCCTCGCCTGTAATCCCTTTGTAGCGAGGCACGACCCCGTGCCGATGAGTGCATGCCCTGCCTCGTTATCTGGTATGAGGCTGCAGTTTGTTAACAGGGCTGCATAAGCAGATGGCCAAAATGATGAACCCTTTATAAGAGCTTTGTTTCGTCTAAGGCTGGCATGGCAAAAATGATGCGCGGTATGAAAGGCATGCCCCCCGGCGGTATGGGCGGCGGTGGCATGGGCGGAATGGGTGGCCCGGGAGGCTTTCCACGCCTCTGATTCTGGGCTTGGCAAAATCTTGCTTTTTCCAGCCACAAGCAAGCATTGCTTAGCAATGCGGTCTAGCGAGGCAGGCTTTAGCCTGCCGTTCTAGCCACAGGCGCTCTTCGAGCGCCTAATAAATAGCCAAAAAACTTCCCAAGGGCGGCAGATTCACGTAGAATTGCCGCCCTGATTTTTATGTTAGGTGCAGTCTGCGTCGATTTTCAGCGTGCTGAAGGCCGGAACGGGACTGTTATCTGTAAATCGTGGGCGATATCAAAACCCACTCAAGTAAAGGGACCAAAGCATGGTAACTATTCGTCTATCTCGCAGCGGCGCCAAAAAGCGTCCTTTCTATCACCTGACTGTAGCGGATTCTCGCAATCCACGCGATGGTCGTTTTATTGAGCGTGTAGGCTTCTTCAACCCACTGGCTAAAGGCCAGGAAGAGCGTCTGCGTGTTAACCAGGAACGTATCGAACACTGGGTATCTAAAGGTGCACAGATGTCTGACCGCGTTGCTAAACTGGTTAAAGAAGCTGGCAAAGCGTAATTAAAGCTATCAGTTCGGATTTGAGAGATGAGTGGCTATACGTCTGAAGAGATCACAACCGTCGGGCGCATCACCACTATCTATGGTGTGAAGGGCTGGGTAAAAATTTATTCCCATACCGAACCGATGGAAAGCATCCTCAAGTACTCTCCATGGCTACTGAAGATCAACGGAAAGTGGCAGCCTGTCAAAATTGCTGACGGCAAACGACATGGAAAAGGACTGATTGCGAAACTGGCTGGTGTCGATGATCGTGATGTAGCGCGCCAATATTGCGGTGCGGATATTGCGATTGAGAAAAGTCTTCTGCCTGAACTGGAAGAAGGTGAGTTCTACTGGAGCCAGCTGGAAAAACTGAATGTGATCACCGAGTCCGGCGTCAAGCTGGGTAAGGTAAGTCATCTGATCGCAACCGGCTCAAATGATGTGCTGGTGGTGAAAGGTAAGGCAGACAGCGTTGACCGTAAAGAGCGGTTAATTCCCTACCTGCCTGATCAGGTGATCAAAGAGATAAACCTTGAAGAAGGTACGATTCGGGTCGATTGGGACCCGGAGTTTTAACCGGTGTGGATCGGTGTAGTAACCCTGTTTCCTGAGATGTTCGAGGCGATTACCCGCCACGGCGTAACAGGAAGGGCAGTGCGCAACGGCTTGCTCGATGTGCAGTGCTGGAACCCACGTGAGTTCACCAGGGATAAACACCGAACTGTGGACGACCGGCCTTATGGCGGTGGTCCGGGTATGTTAATGAAGGTGCAGCCGCTGCGGGACGCGATCCATGCAGCTAAAAACGCTGCCGGTGGTAAGAGTAAAGTTATTTACCTGTCACCGCAGGGGCGCCGACTGGATCATACCGGGGTGAAAGAGTTAGCCGCTGAGGAGCGGTTGATCCTGGTCGCAGGACGCTATGAAGGTATTGATGAGCGTCTGGTGGAAACTGAGATCGATGAAGAGTGGTCGCTGGGCGATTTTGTGCTGAGCGGCGGCGAGTTACCAGCGATGGTAATGATCGATGCAGTATCCCGACTGGTTCCCGATGTGCTTGGCCATCAGGATTCAGCGGCAGAGGACTCTTTCAGTGATGGGTTGCTTGACTGCCCGCACTACACCCGACCGGAACAACTCGACGAGATGTCCGTACCTGATGTGTTGCTTAGCGGTAACCACGAGGCGATCAGACGCTGGCGTCTGAAACAGCAACTGGGACGAACCTGGCAAAGGCGCCCGGATCTGCTGGAAGACCTCGAGTTAGACAAAGAGCAGCAAACATTGTTAAACGAATTCATCCGCGAGACTGAGACGTCTCAGGATCAGTATTAGGAGCGAGCTATGAGCAGCAAAAACCCTATCATTCAGCAGATCGAAGCTGAACAGATGACTAAAGAAGTGCCAGAATTTGCACCGGGCGATACCGTTGTTGTTCAGGTAAAAGTTGTTGAAGGCACCCGTCAGCGTCTGCAGGCGTTCGAAGGCGTTGTTATCGGTAAGCGTAACCGTGGCGTAAACTCTGCATTCACCGTACGTAAGATCTCTCACGGTGTTGGCGTTGAGCGTACTTTCCAGACTTACGCGTCTACTGTAGACAGCATCGAAGTTAAGCGTCGTGGTGACGTTCGTCAGGCTAAACTGTACTACCTGCGTGAGCGTAGCGGTAAGTCTGCACGTATTAAAGAGAAGCTGGCTAAGTAATTCGTTACTCTCCAGTTTGAGTAAAAAGGCAGCTTCGGCTGCCTTTTTTGTTGCACGTATCTTATGTAGTATCGTCTTTTAGCGTTGTCTCGGGTTGTGGGAATTACTTCCGGGACCTGAAATGGATGTCTGTAAAAAGGCTTGAGGGATGATGGGGTTAATCGGGAAGATTGGTGGTGCGTTATTTATAGTCGGGTTGTTACTGTACCTTAACTTCAGTGCGACCAGCTCCTCTGTGCCTACACCTAATGCTCGTAATCAGCATGGGATTGGCACCCA
>JAOXSA010000236.1 GCA_025800245.1 Amphritea sp.
CCAGCCACTCGCGCACGCCGATAGCCAGTTCGAACATATTCTTACCAAACTGAGGGCGTATATATGTGAATGAAAGCGGCTTCGACCTGTAATCAACCGGATAGGGAATGACCTGCCATCCCTGTTTACGGTATATGCTTATAGAGCGGGGCATATGAAAGGCTGATGTGACCAATAACCAGCCCTTCTGGTCAGCAATATCAGCCCCCTCCGGCAGTACATCCGCACTATATATCGCATTTTCAAAAGTATTACGGGAGTCACGCTCATAGATAAGACGATCTTCGAGCCCTTGCCCAGCCATCCAGCTTCGCACAACGTCAGCACCTCTGAAGTCCGGTCTAAGTACCGAACCAGAACCACCGGTCACAATCACTGGCGCGTCAGGATACAGCCTGATCAACGACAAAACAGACATAGGGCGATCTGCTGATGAGTTAAACTGTGGCGTTTCCCAGTACGCACTCAGTTCAGGATCTTCTGCTCCGCCCAGAACAATAATTCCGGCGATCTCCTGTGGCATCTGCTCAGGTCCGGCAAAACGGCTTTCCAGCGGCTGCAGTAACAGATTCCCCAGCGGGTAAAATACCAGTACCAGAAGCATAGAAACGGTCAGAGCGGTGAGCACACGCCAGCGCACCAGCAACGCAAAAATTAAAATAAAAATCAGCAGGTTACCGGGGTTAGCCACCACCCAGAATGCTTTAGACAACCAAAAAAACAGATCCATCCGGCCTTATTCCTCCCCAAAAATAAAAAGCCCGCTGTTGCCAGACGGCAAAAGCGGGCTCTATTTTAGCGATGTGACTGTTTAATCGCTATGCACATTCTCAGCAACGAACTGCTGTACCTGACTCAATTCATTCGGCAGGACGGTGAAACGCTCTTCGCGCTCAAACAGATCAGCCATATGAGCTGGCAGCTGTGGCGCTTCCAGGCCTGCTTTCAGCACAGCATCCGGGAACTTCACAGGGTGCGCGGTAGACAGCACAATCATTGGCACTGCGGCATCACGATTGCACTCACGGCCTGCTGCAACACCGATCGCAGTATGCGGATCCAGCAGATAGCCGGTTTCCTCAAATACCTTAGCGATGGTCTCGCAGGTCGCATCATCGTCACAAGCGTGGCTGTCGAACAGTTCACGAACTTTTTCCCAGCGCGCCTGATCCAGCTGCACCGGCTCAGATTTGAAGCGGTTCATCAGCTCAGCCACTTCAGCACCGTCACGGCCGTAAACATCAAACAGCAGACGTTCAAAGTTAGACGACACCATGATATCCATCGATGGCGACAGGGTATGCACCAGCTCACCCTTGCTCATATCGTTACCGGAGATGACCCGGTGCAGGATATCGTTGTTGTTGGTCGCAACCACCAGCTGACTGACTGGCAGGCCCATCTGCTTAGCCAGATAACCGGCGAAGATGTCACCGAAGTTACCGGTCGGTACAGAGAACGCCACTTCACGATGAGGTCCACCAACCGCCAGCGCGGCGGAGAAGTAGTAAACGATCTGGGACATAATGCGCGCCCAGTTAATCGAGTTCACTGCTCCCAGCTTACGACCACCCAGGAAACCCTGATCAGCGAAGCTATCTTTAACCATCTGCTGGCAATCATCGAAGTTACCTTCCAGCGCAATGTTAAAGACATTGTCTTCCAGAATGGTGGTCATCTGCTTACGCTGCACTTCCGATACACGGTTGTATGGGTGCAGGATAAAGATATCCAGATGCTCGCTGTG
This sequence comes from Amphritea sp., assembly GCA_025800245.1. GTDB lineage: Bacteria > Pseudomonadota > Gammaproteobacteria > Pseudomonadales > Balneatricaceae > Amphritea. Next base: position 1,748 of record JAOXSA010000236.1, read on the forward strand.
ACGACAGCCTTCAATCGCCGCAGAACCGGTATCACCGGAGGTAGCCCCCATAATCACCAGGCGCTCGTTGCGCTTAGTCAGGGCGTAATCCATCAGACGGCCCAGCAGTTGCAGCGCAAAGTCTTTAAACGCCAGGGTCGGACCGTGGAACAGCTCCAGCACCCACTCATTGGTGCCCAGCTCTTTCAGCGGCGCAACAGCGGTATGGTTAAAGCCTGCGTAGGTCTCATCAATCATCTGCTTCAGATCAGCATCGTTGACGCTGTCTTCAACAAACGGCTTTAAGATATTAAATGCCAGCTCGTTATAAGGCAGACCGGCCCAGGAGGCGATCTCCTCTTTACTGAACGTTGGCAGCACTTCCGGCACATACAGGCCACCGTCGCTGGCCAGACCGGCCAGCAATACTTCTTCAAAGTTCAGCGCAGGGGCTTCGCCCCGGGTTGAAATATATTTCACAGCTCTGTCTTCCTGTCTGTTACAGGTGCTCAACGCGAATACGGGTAACAGCGTCGTTCACATCATCCAGTGCTTCGATCTTAGCGATCGCTTCGTTCATCTGCTTCTCCTGCACTTCCTGAGTCAGGATGATGACAGGCACCTGAGCCTCATGAGTCTCTTTCTGTACAATCGCATCGATGCTGATTGCAGACTCGCTCAGAATAGAAGTAACCATCGCCAGCACACCCGGACGCTCATTAACGTTCAGGCGCAGGTAGTACGCACTGGTCACATCCTCAACCGGCAGTACCGGGTGACCGGACAGACTGCCTGGCTGGAATGCCAGATGCGGTACACGGTTATCACGGTCAGCCGTCAGGGTACGGACCACATCAACAATATCTGCCACAACCGCAGACGCAGTAGGCTCTGCACCGGCACCAGCGCCGTAGTACATGGTCTGACCCACAGCATCGCCATCCACCAGTACCGCGTTCATCACACCGTGCACGTTCGCCAGCAGCGCTTTTTCCGGAATCATGGTTGGGTGTACACGCAGCTCGATACCGTCATCGGTACGACGGGAGATACCCAGATGCTTGATGCGGTAGCCCAGTTCTTCTGCGTACTGAACATCTTCAGAAGTGATCTGGCTGATCCCTTCGGTGTAAGCTTTTTCGAACTGCAGTGGAATACCGAACGCCAGTGACGCCAGGATAGTCAGCTTGTGAGCCGCATCGATACCTTCCACGTCGAAAGTCGGATCTGCTTCGGCATAACCCAGCGCCTGCGCCTCTGCCAGTACATCAGCAAAGTCACGACCTTTATCACGCATCTCAGTCAGGATGAAGTTACCGGTACCGTTAATGATACCCGCCAGCCAGTTAATCTGGTTCGCAGACAGGCCTTCACGGATCGCTTTGATAATCGGGATACCGCCAGCAACAGACGCTTCAAACGCCACCATCACGTTCTTCTTCTGCGCTGCTTCAAAGATCTCATTACCGTGTACAGCAATCAGGGCCTTGTTCGCAGTTACAACGTGCTTGCCATTTTCAATGGCCGTCATAACCAGCTCCAGCGCGGTTTCGTAACCACCGATCAGTTCTACGACAATATCGATCTCCGGGTTGCGGGCAACCTCGAAAATATCGTTCGTAATATGGGTACCCTTGGTTTCGCAATCAGGATTTTCACGACGCGCACCAATCGCTTCTACAACGATATTACGGCCCGCACGACGGGAAATCTCAGCTGCATTGCGTTTCAGTACATTGAATGTACCGCCACCAACGGTGCCGAGACCACAGATACCAACTTTTACCGGTTTCAAACCATTACCTCGCGCTGTTACTTGTCGATCAGATCACGGCGTTTGCCGCGCTGAAAAAAATAGTTTCGCATTATAGCTTAAATCCACCACAGAGCACTATGCAGCTCAGCCTAGAGAGAGAAAAATAACCATTCTGCAACATAGTCAGTAACGAACATACAATAAAAAAGGGAGCCGAAGCTCCCTGATGTCAGATCACTGTGTATTACTGTGTCACATTCAGCATTTTCGCCAGCTGCGGTGCAGGTACATAGCCCGGAACCAGAGTGCCATCCTCAAGCACCAGTGCTGGTGTACCGTTAACTCCCATCTGCTGACCCAGTTGATACTGAGCCATCACCGGACTGTTGCCACAGACGTTCACTGGAATATCAATGCCCTGTTTAGCCTGAGTC
>JAOXSA010000295.1 GCA_025800245.1 Amphritea sp.
GGTTAACCCGGGTCGGTGCCAGATAGGTAAGCAAGCCGCCGCCATCTATCGCCAGATTGGTATCACCCTTCTTACGAAACTCTTCCAGCTTACGGTCATCGCCTTCCACCCAGCGGGCTGTAGCGATAGTAACCGGTTCGTACATGCACTCAACTTTGTATTCATCCTTCAGACGGTATACAACCACCTCAAACTGCAGCTGACCTACCGCACCCAGAATCAGATCATTCTTAGCAATCGGCTGGAACAGCTGTACAGCACCCTCTTCAGACAGCTGCTGCAGACCTTTCTGCAGTTGCTTCATCTTCAGTGGATCCTTGGCACGGACACGGCGGAACATTTCCGGGGCAAAGTGCGGAATACCGGTGAATTTCAGATCTTCACCCTCAGTAAAGGTATCACCGATCTGAATCGTACCGTGGTTATGCAGACCGATAATATCGCCGGACCAGGCTTCCTCAACATTGGAGCGGTCACCCGCCAGGAAGGTCACCGCATCGGCGATCTTCACATCCTTACCGATCCGCACATGGCGCATCTTCATACCCTTGCTGTACTTACCTGAGCAAACCCGCATAAAGGCGATACGGTCACGGTGCTTAGGATCCATATTGGCCTGGATTTTGAAGACAAAACCGGAGAATTTCTCTTCATCGGCTGCCACTTCCCGGGTAATTGTGGAACGACCGATCGGGGCGGGTGCAAACTCCACAAAGCCATCCAGCATTTCACGAACACCGAAGTTAGAGAGTGCGGTACCGAAATAAACTGGCGTCAGACGACCGGCCAGATACTCTTCCTGGTCATATTCATGGCTTGCACCGCGTACCAGTTCGATCTCATCAACAAAATCTTCATACAGATCACCCAGTAGTTCCTGCGCTTCAGGACTTTCCAGTCCTTTCACCTGGATATCATCCGGGATGATATTGCCCTGACCCGGCGTAAACACATGAACGGTATCAGTGTAGAGGTTATACACACCGCGGAAATCCTTACCCATGCTGATCGGCCAGGTAATAGGTGCAGCAGCAATCTTCAGAACTTCCTCGATCTCATCCAGCAACTCAATCGGATCACGGATATCCCGGTCCATCTTGTTCACAAAAGACAGGATCGGGGTATCCCGCAGACGACACACTTCCATCAGCTTGATAGTACGGTCCTCGACACCTTTCGCGCCATCAACCACCATCAGAGCCGAATCTACTGCGGTCAGAGTACGGTAGGTATCCTCGGAGAAGTCTTCGTGTCCCGGGGTGTCCAGCAGATTGACGACACGGTCATTATGAGGAAACTGCATCACAGAAGAAGTCACCGAAATACCACGCTCCTGCTCCATGCTCATCCAGTCAGAGGTCGCATGGCGATCGGCTTTCTTACCCTTAACCGTACCCGCTTTCTGAATCAGATTTCCGAACAGCAGCAGTTTTTCGGTGATGGTTGTTTTACCCGCATCCGGGTGAGAAATAATAGCGAAAGTACGACGGGTCGATACTTCCTGAGAAATACTAGACATAGAGATCCGGTAACCTGGTTCACTCTGCTGGTTTATAGTCAGAGTCAGAATAGAGTGTTGCTGGGCGCTATTTTCCCTGAATCGACCAGCTTCCTCAACCGAAATTCAGGCAAATTCAGGCAAATTCAGATAAGTTGCGTCAATCTTCGTGAATCCTGCGTACTGCATCCTGCCACTGAGCGTACAGACTATCCCGATCCGGTTTCGACATCACCGGTGTAAAACGGGTTTCACGCTGCCACATGCTCTCCAACTGCTCCAGTGACTCGTAGACACCAGCCTGCAACCCCGCCAGATACGCGACACCCAGCGCGGTGGTTTCGATCACCTCAGGTCGATCAACATCAGCGCCTAGGATATCCGCCAGGAATTGCATAACCCAGCTGTTGGAAACCATCCCGCCATCCACTCTAAGAGTCACCGGTCTCACACCATCATTTTCCATCGCTTTCTGCAGATCCTTGGTCTGATAACAGACCGACTGTAATCCCGCGGTGACAATCTCTTTAATACCGGTATCCCGGGTCAGACCGAATATGGCACCACGGGCATTCGGATTCCAGTAGGGAGCTCCCAGTCCGGTAAACGCCGGTACCATAAACACCCCATGATCAACCGGTGTCTGCTCCGCCAGCTGCTCGGTTTCACCGGCATGCTCTATGAGCTGCAAGCCGTCCCGTATCCAGTGCACCGCAGCCCCAGCGATAAAAATACTGCCCTCAATCGCATAGACGGGTTTACCATTAAGCCGGTATGCAACAGTGGTGAGCAGACGATTATCAGATTTAAGCGCTTTATCACCAGTATTCAGCACCAGAAAGCACCCGGTTCCATAAGTACTCTTGGCCATCCCTTCAGTGAAGCAGGTCTGTCCGAACAGTGCCGCCTGCTGATCCCCGGCAACGCCCTGAACAGGCACACCGGCCCCCAGTACCGACGGATCAGCAACACCAAATTCAGCAGCGCTATCCAGCACTTCCGGCAGGAGGCCAGCAGGGATATTAAACAGGTCGAGAAGCTCTTGATCCCATTGCTGAGTATGAATATTAAACAGCAACGTTCGCGATGCATTAGTGGCATCCGTGTAATGGCTACGCCCGTCGGTTAACTTCCAGAGCAGGAAACAATCCACTGTGCCGAAAGCCAGCTCTCCCCGCTCGGCCTGCTCTCTCAGCTCAGGATTCTGCTCAAGCATCCATCGCAATTTAGTAGCGGAAAAGTAAGGATCGATAAGCAATCCGGTCTTATCCCGGATCATATCTTCCAGACCTTGCCCCACCAGTTGTTCGCAGTAATCCGCCGTACGACGATCCTGCCAGACAATGGCATTGGCAACCGGCTCACCGGTGCTACGGTTCCAGAGTAGGGTTGTTTCCCGCTGATTGGTTATGCCGATACTGACGAGCTGTTCTGCATCGACTCCGGAATCTTCAAGTACCTTCCGACTGGTCCTCAGTACAGTCCCCCACAGATCCTCCGGCAGATGCTCTACCCAGCCATCAGCAGGATAGTGCTGGGAAAACTCTTCCTGGGCGACACCGTACACCTTCCCTTCCAGAGTAAACAGAATAGCGCGGGAACTGGTCGTCCCCTGATCAATAGCAAGAATATAACCTGACACGCCTGAGTCCTGAGCAGATTGAAAATAAGTGGTGTATTCTAACTCTGATTGTATTCAGTAAGGGAGTGTTATGCATGTCAGACTGCTACGATCTCCTGATTATCGGTGGCGGAATTAATGGCACAGGAATAGCCCGCGATGCAGCAGGGAGAGGCTTAAAAGTCGCGCTCTGTGAAATGAATGATCTGGCTTCAGCCACCTCCTCCAACAGCAGCAAACTGATTCATGGTGGACTTCGCTATCTCGAACAGGGTGAATTTCGTCTGGTAAAAGAAGCTCTGGCCGAGCGCGAAGTGTTACTCAATATCGCTCCGCATATTATCTGGCCGCTGCGATTCCGGTTACCCGTACAACGAGAGCTACGACCAGCCTGGCAGATTCGAACAGGCCTGTGGCTGTATGACCACCTGGCCAGAAGAGACCGGCTGCCATCCAGTAGCACCCTGGCAGGTGCAGACACCCTACTATTTGATCCCTGCCAGACCGTGTTCGAATTCTTTGATGCCTGGGTCGATGACTCCCGGTTGGTAATACTGAATGCTCTGAGTGCCAGTGAGGAAGGCGCAACCATTCTTCCCCGACATCGCTGTATCAGCGCCTTCCATGATGACTCCGTATGGCACATAACTCTTAAAAATGAGATTAACGGCGATAGCATCAGGCTCCGGGGTAAAGCACTGATCAATGCCGCAGGCCCCTGGGTAGAGTCATTGTTTGAAATAGCCTTTCAAAGGCCCTCGCCACACAACATCCGGTTGATCAAGGGCAGCCATATTGTGGTCCCGAGACTACATGATCATTCCCACGCCTACATGTTGCAGAATGCAGATCAGCGCATCGTCTTTGTATTACCTTTTGAGGAGCACTTTTCTCTGATCGGTACCACCGACGTTGAATATAACAAACCTCCTGAAACAGCGAATATCAGCGATGAAGAAACTCAGTATCTGCTGGATACCGTTAATCAGCACTTCACCCGACAACTGAGCAAAGATGATATTGCGCATAGCTATGCCGGCGTTCGCCCATTAATGGACGATCACCAGAATCAACCCCAGAATGTTACCCGGGATTACACTCTGACACTGGAATCAGCGACAGACTTTCCACCTTTGCTGTCAGTATTTGGTGGCAAAATTACGACCTATCGAAAGCTGGCAGAAAATGCACTGGATACACTGAAGCGATTTTTCCCGGAATCAGGCAACGGCTGGACAGCCATTAGCCCCCTGCCCGGCGGCGATATGCTCAGTCGGGTTACCTTTGCTGCAGAGTTAGAGGAACAATATCCCTGGCTACCTGACAACATCCGACAGCGATATCTGCGCAGCTACGGTACCCGAACCCATACTCTCCTCAAGAACAGACATGCATTAGAGGAGCTGGGACATCACTTTGGCGGAGAACTGTATCAGGCCGAAGTGGAGTACCTGCGATCCTTTGAGTGGGCCCGGACCGCAGATGATATCCTCTGGCGCCGGACCAAACAGGGCCTGTTGCTGACCCCGGAACAACTTACCGGATTGGAGAACTACATGTCAGGACAGCGTTGAACCACTGCGACAAACTGTCACACCAATCACCTGAATAGCTTGGTTATAATGGCCCTTTCTGCGACAGTTAACCTATGAACAGCATCAGTAATACCCGCCACCAGCTACTGCAACTGGGCTACATAAGAACCATCACCATTTTTGGTCAGGGCGGTCTGTTGTTGTACCTGTTTTTTGGCCTGCAGGTGAGCCTTAACTTCTGGCTGGTTGC
>JAOXSA010000297.1 GCA_025800245.1 Amphritea sp.
AGCGCCTCATCGCTGTACTTAATATCGTGATGCGCCTCGAATCGACTCTTCAATCCCTGCAGAATCCTATAGGTATCATCAACAGACGGCTCCAGAACATCCACTTTCTGGAAGCGACGCGCCAGCGCACGATCTTTTTCAAAGATGCCACGAAACTCCTGGAACGTTGTCGAACCGATACACCGCAACTGACCTGAACTCAGCAGCGGCTTCAACAGGTTGGAGGCATCCATCGAACCACCTGATGCAGCACCCGCACCGATAATGGTATGGATCTCATCGATGAACAGGATCGCATGATCGTGATTCTTGATCTCGCTGAGCAAGCCTTTCAGACGCTTCTCAAAATCGCCCCGGTATTTGGTACCGGCCAGCAACGCCCCCAGATCCAGCGAGTACACAGTACTGTGGGCAATAACATCAGGCACCTGCTCTTCAACAATCAGCTTGGCCAGGCCTTCAGCAATAGCCGTCTTACCAACACCAGCCTCACCGACCAGCAACGGGTTATTCTTACGGCGACGGGACAGAATCTGAACCACTCGCTCAACCTCATCATCACGACCAACCAGCGGATCGATCCGCCCTGCCAGCGCTTGCTCGTTGAGGTTAACTGCATAGTTTGCCAGTGGACTTTTTTCCTTATCCGGCGCCGCTTCACCTTCCAGCAACCCTTCACCGGATTGAGAATCATCATTCTCCTCAACCTTAGAGATGCCATGTGAAATATAATTGACAACATCGATCCGCTCGATGCCCTGCTGATTCAGCACATACACAGCCTGACTTTCCTGCTCACTGAAGATGGCAACCAATACATTGGCACCATTAACTTCAGACTTACCG
>JAOXSA010000308.1 GCA_025800245.1 Amphritea sp.
GACCTTTGGACTCATCCTGGGAGAGTTCACCAGCGTAATCATCAAAGATGGCTTTCGTGGTCTTCGCCGAGGGGGTGTAAAAGAGAACGATCGCTGCCACGTTCTCCCGGAAGGAAGCTATGATGCTGGTTATCTTCTGGGTGAGCACTCAAACGCTGATGCCAATATGGCGAGCAGAAAAGCCGAGATTCACCAGCTCACCTGTGCGCCCTTTCACATCTTTCGAGGCTGCGCAGTCATCGAGGATTATGTGCGTGTTGGTGCCCTCAAAAAACCTGCGCACGAGCTTCAGCCAATTTTCCACCTCGTGCTGCGCGCATATTATCACAAACATTCGCGGATCATTTTCACCAATTCAGTGGTAGGTCTTGTTGTGCGAGAACGTCAGGCATATGAGCACGATGTAGTCGAACATGCCGCGGAAAGGGCCATAGATCTGGTCCGCCACAAACTTTGATTTGCCTGAGTTTGTCGGCCCGACAATGAGAGCGTTGAACGGTAGCTTGCTGGCGTCAATGTTCTATATCAGTATTGCAAAGATTCTAATTGCTGCCCCATTATGTTCATCTGCGGCTCACTGATGACGAAGACGTGGCAGTTCACAGCGGTCGAGCCGCTAGATTTTCGCTCGAGTTCGAGCTGAACTCCATCTTTTGTGTTCACGAGGCGCGCACCGCTGCCGTGCAGCGCCTGATCTGCCATGGAGAGCCCGAACTTGTCATTGGTGTAGAACTTCGTCAG
>JAOXSA010000321.1 GCA_025800245.1 Amphritea sp.
ATTCCAACCAGCGCTGCGGGCATCCCAGCAATGATCAGTAGCATTGCATTACGGAATACATGCCCATACAGTACGCCTCGCTCTGTTAAGCCTTTCGCCTTCGCTGTTAGGACATACTGCTTGTTGATCTCATCGAGGAATGAGTTCTTGGTCAGCATGGTCAAGGTTGCGAAGCTACTGATAACTGACGCAAGCACGGGCAGTGTGATATGCCAGAAATAGTCGCCAATTTTCTCGATAAGCGTCATCTGCTCAAAATCTGGCGAGGTCAATCCGCGCAGCGGGAACCAGTCAAAATAGCTGCCGCCTGCAAATAGAACGATCAGTAAAATGGCGAAGAGGAAGTTCGGTATCGCATAACCGACGATAATGGCCGTGCTGGTCCAGACATCAAAGCGGGTTCCATCTTTGACTGCTTTGCGAATACCCAGCGGCACTGATATGAGATAGGTGAGCAGCGTGGTCCATAATCCCAATGATATTGATACGGGCAGTTTCTCTACGATGAGTTCTACCACGGTTTTGTCGCTATAGAAGCTCTTACCAAAATCAAAGGTTAGATAGTTGCCCAGCATCTGTAGATAGCGCTCCCATGCAGGTTTATCAAACCCGTAGAGCGCTTCGATCTCTGCAACTAGCCGAGGGTCGAGGCCGCGAGCGCCTCTGTAACTGCTGCCTTCCGAGCTACTAGTGGTGGTATCTCCGCTGGTGCCTCCTCCAGGCAAAGTGCTGCTTTGCAGGCCCTCAAGTTTAGCGAGTGTCTGCTCAACAGGGCCGCCCGGTGCTGCTTGAATAATCAAAAAGTTGATCGTGAGGATACCGATCAGCGTAGGGATTATCAGCAGCAGGCGGCGCGCAATGTAAGCGGCCATTATTCAGCGTTATCCTTTACCCACCAAGTATCAAAGCCCAATCCGTATTGGGGCCGGACGTCTGGCTACGCTAGCTTGTTACGGAACGCAACGCGGTCTGCACGGCTGTGGTAATGCGGAATAACGTAGTAGTTCCACTGCAGGACGCGATCCAGTGCGCGGG
>JAOXSA010000335.1 GCA_025800245.1 Amphritea sp.
GCAGCAGCCGATTGGTGGATGTCCCTCTTGAAAGAAAGACACGGGGTAAGACCAACAGACTTCCCAGAGTTGGCAGGTTTATTGCAGAAAAGGTTTGGCAGCAGTACAAGGGTGGATCGAGCGAGGGCAGATCTACGAAACATTCGACAGGCCCAATCAGAGACAGTACGATCATATTCGACCAGATTTGAGGCCCTGTTGTCCAAGCTGCCGTCCTTTGATGCAGAATGGGCGAAAACCCAGTTTATCTGGGGACTGCATCAACGAGTGGCCGAATTGGTGGTGATCGCCAAACCTGGTGATCTAGCTGCAGCAATCAACCAGGCAGAGCATATTGAGATGGCCAGAAACTTTGCATCCGGCAACATTCCCAGTCAAAAGACAGGAACGCCCTTCCGTGGACGCGGAGGATTTATGAGAGGCCGGGGCCGTTTCAATGCAGTTCAATCAGCTGGATTTAGTAATCAGACTACCATGCAGGGAACACCATCATTCGCGGCTCAGCAACAATATTCGTCCACCCAGCGTCCTGTAAAACCCAATCAGTGCATCAGATGCAAAG
>JAOXSA010000349.1 GCA_025800245.1 Amphritea sp.
CACCTTTACGCAGGAGCAACTCGAAGAGCTAGCAGCTTCGATCAAGGAAAAAGGCATCATTCAGCCGCTTGTTGTTCGGGAACGCCCTGGTGACAAAGGGGCCTATGAGATCGTAGCTGGTGAACGGCGCTGGCGTGCGGCACAGATTGCGATGCAGCACACGATCCCGGTGATTGTGCGCGACTTCGATGACACAGAGGTGTTGGAAGTAGCGATCATCGAAAACATCCAGCGTGCGGATCTGAACCCTGTCGAAGAGGCGGCCGGCTACAAGGCGCTGATGGAAAAGTTCGGTCACACGCAGGAAAAGCTGTCCGAAGTCTTGGGGAAGAGCCGCTCTTATATCGCTAACCTTGTTCGTTTGTTGCAGTTGCCTGATGAGGTGCAGGAGTTCCTCCGAGATGGTCAGCTGAGCGCAGGTCATGCGCGTGCATTGATCACCTCTGATGATGCGGTGACGTTGGCAAAGAAGGTTATTCACTCTGGCCTGTCTGTTCGGGAAACAGAACGTTTGGCAAAGCAGGGCGTTGCAGAGGTATTTGATGCAGATAAGCCAAAGGCTAAACCTGCTCGTAAATCTGTTGAAAAAGATGCAGACACCCGTGCGTTGGAGGCGGATTTGTCGGCTGCATTGCGGATGAAGGTCTCGATCGAACACAATGCAGGAAGCGAGAGCGGCAAGCTGATCATCAATTATGACGACTTTGACGGTCTGGATGAGCTGTGCCGCAAACTGTCAGTGGTTAGCTAACTTGTTTCACGTGAAACATTGAAATGGAAACGCCCGGAGGATTAGGTATCTGGGCGTGTCCAGATAAACAGCATGACGCAGGATAGCGTTACCGCTTGGATCACGATCACCTTGATCGGCACCTCGACAATCAGTGAAATCCCAAATACAGCGATGATCGACAGTGTTGCGTAGCGTTTGCCGCGCGGGTTGATGGCGCCGCGTTCCTGCCATTCACGGATCGAGGGGCCGAAGGTGGGGTGGGTGATCAGCCAGTTATGCAATCGTTCGCTGGACCGGGCAAAGAAGAACGCCGCCAGTAGCATGAACGGGACCGTGGGCAATAGGGGCAGGATCACCCCCAGCAGTCCCAGCCCAACACTGATCAATCCTAAAGCTGCCCAGAGGTAGCGCATATCAATCCACCAATAACTCTTTGATAACCGCATTAAGGACCATGCGCCCGTCCTCTGTCACTTGGACAGAGTGTCCCGTATCAACGATCATTCCGATATCGGAGAG
>JAOXSA010000367.1 GCA_025800245.1 Amphritea sp.
ATTCATATCTACTCATGCTATTTACTCCATTCGATTTCGGCAAAAAACGAACGTTGTATTTAGCATGAGCACTCTTCAGGCATAGCCTCGAGTAAACGATCACCACCTCCATAGGAGGTGGTTTTAGGCTGACAATAAAAAGGGCCTGCCCGAAGGCAGGCCAAGCTATTTGGGTGATAGCAAAGTGGGTGAAGCACACCACAGGGGTGGCAGGTTTAAGGCACCTGCCGGGCCTTTTTGGTCAGGATCTTCTATATCCGTATAAACTAACCCTAGTCAGGACGGTCATCCTTGAACATACGCCAGCCGCCAACCATGGTGGAGATCAGACTCTGGCGGGACATAATGTCTTCACGGATCGCGACGTAGATATGGGTCATAATGAAGATAATCAGGTACCACATACCGAGATGGTGCCAGGTATGCACATCCTGACTCTGCCCCATCATCGGAATAACCCAACCGAACAGTTCATCAGCCCAGCTATCCTGCCCCAAACCTTCGCCGTAAAGGGCAAAGCCGGTAACGATCATAAAAATCATGCCCAGAACAAAGAAGAAGAACATCGCCATCTGTCCCAGTGGGTTGTGACCGATATACTTCTTCGGCGTTTTTTCCAGAAACAGATACCAGCGCGCTTCGTGCCAGACCTCTTGCCACCAGTCGCGACTCCAGAGCTTAGGCAAAAACAACTCCCGGGCATGACTGTTACCCACCAGCGCCCAGTAAATCCGACCAATAAACGCAATAGCAACAATGTATCCGGCCGCAAAATGCGCAAAACGGATATAACCCATCAGGTAATTATCGATCGCTTCACCGGGCTGAGTCGGTAGCGGCGAGCCAATAAAATAGCCGGTCACACAGAGTGTCAGTACGCAGAGCACTGTCACCCAGTGCCACAATCTCACCGGCGCTTCATAGACATAAACAGCGGTCTGCTTGCGCACAAGCTGCTGTTCCTGGTCGGTACCGCTTCCGGTCTGCAGATCTTTATCGTTGACTGAGATAGTCATCTTAATAACCTCCTCGAACGGTGCGCAGAGAACAGTCCCTGCGCACAGCGCATTACCGGATTTTTACCTTGGTCAGCTCACGGCCGTCTTCCGACATCACGTGGGTTGAACAAGCCAGACAAGGGTCGAAACTGTGCAGGGTACGCAGAATCTCAACCGGCTCTTCCGGGCGCTCCATCGGGGTATTCAGCAGCGCTGCTTCAAACGCTCCGATATTGCCCTGAGCATCCCGCGGACAACCGTTCCAGGTGGTCGGTACAATCGCCTGATAGTTCTCAATCTTGCCGTCTTTAATCTTGATCCAGTGACCCAGTGCGCCTCGTGGTGCCTCATTGATACCCACGCCCTGCGCCTCTTTCGGCCAGCTGGACGGATCCCATTTATCGACATTGGCCGTCGAGGAGTCACCGTTTTTGATGTTGTTAACCAGTTGGTTCCAGTCATCAATCATGGTATCTGCGCAGAGTTCACACTCCAGCGCCCGCGCCAGCGTACGACCCAGTGTGGATGGCAGGAACTGCTTCAGGCCCAGGTCCAGACCGGTAGCCTGATTGAAGCCTGCCAGCGAGCGATCCACCTGTTCCTGCACGTACTCCTTGCCGGACAGATACGCGATGATGTAACGCGGCAGAGGCCCGACCTCCATCGCATGACCACGCCAGCGAGGCGCCTTGATCCAGCTGTACTTGGCCGACTCATCCAGCTCTTTGATGTTGGTTTTAGTACCCTTGGTATTCGGTCCCAACTCGAACTTCGGCTCGGTCTCGCCCTCCCACGGATGCAGGCCTTTTTTACCATCGGCATAGGTGTACCAGGAGTGATCAACAAATTCCTGAATCTGCTCTGGATCGCGTACATCCACCGGATGAATCTCATCCCAGTTACCATTAACGATGGCACCGGCTGGCAGCAGGTCTGTGGATTTATCGTAAGGCACCTGAGTATAGGTGCCGTAAGACAGCACGTTTTCAGCCGCCAGACCGCCACCGTAAAGCCAGTCTTTATAGATGGATGCAACCGCCATCACATCAGGGATATAGACGTTCTTGGTAAACTCCTGGGCTTCGCGAATTCGCTCCAGCACAAAGTTCAGACTGGTCATATTAACCGGCGCGCCGGAAGCCCCGGTACCGTCGAGATTGATAGCACAGGAAACACCGCCCACCATATAGTTCGGGTGCGGGTTCTTACCGCCGAAAATGGTGTGAATCTTGACGATCTCTTTCTGGAAATCCAGCGCTTCAAGATAGTGAGATACCGCCATCAGATCCGCTTCCGGCGGCAGTTTATAAGCCGGGTTATCCCAGTAACCATTGGCAAACAGACCCAACTGGCCAGATTCAACAAACTTCTTCAGGCGAGTCTGTACATCTTTGAAGTAACCCGGGCTGGATTTAGCATGTCGCGGCGAAACCATCTTCTGCAGCTCCGAGGTTTTGATCGGATCTGCTTTCAAAGCGTTAACCGGGTTTACCCAGTCCAGCGCATGGAGATGATAGAAGTGCACAATGTGGTCGTGCACCTGCAGGGTTTTATCCATCAGGTGACGGATAAGGTGAGCGTTCAGTGGCACCTGAATATCCAGCGCATCCTCGACTGCACGCACTGAGGTTAACGCATGGGTACCGGTACAAACGCCACAGATACGCTCAACAAACGCCCAGGCATCACGCGGATCACGTCCCTTGAGAATCACCTCAAGGCCACGCCACATGGTGCCTGTGGATACAGCGTTGCGGATGACATTATTCTCATCCACGTTCACTTCACAACGCATATGTCCTTCAATCCGGGTGACCGGATCAACGACTACCCGACGTCCGCTGTTATCCAGATTCTTTGCATTCAGTTGGGTGCTCATTATTCCTGATCTCCTTTATGCTGCGCGCGCTTGATTGCACTCACTGCCGCGTGAGCAGCAATGGCTGCACCGACACCACCCGCTACCGCGGTACCAATTTCATCGGCATTCTTCTCGATGCCAAACTGCGGAATATTGGACAGGCGATCATAGAATGAACCTTTATCCCAGAAGCCGTCTTCAGAGCAGCCAATACAGCCATGACCGGCCTGAATCGGGAACGATATCCCTTCATTCCAGCGTACGGTGGAACAGGCGTTATAAGTGGTCGGGCCTTTACAGCCGACTTTGTAGAGGCAGTAACCTTTGCGGGCGCCTTCGTCATCCCACTGTTCGACGAACTGACCGGCATCGAAGTGCGGCCGGCGATAACATTTATCGTGGATACGCTGGCTGTAGAACATTTTCGGACGGCCCTGACGATCCAGTTCCGGCATCCGGCCAAAGGTCAGCATGTAGGTGATAACACCCGTCATAACCTCGGCAATCGGCGGACAACCCGGTACTTTGATGATCGGTTTATCAGTAATCACTTTGTGGATCGGCACCGCCTGAGTAGGGTTAGGACGTGCCGCCTGTACGCAGCCCCAGGAAGCACAGGAACCCCAGGCAATAATCGCCGCCGCATCTTTCGCCGCGTATTTCAGCTTTTCAACAAAAGGCTTACCACCGGAGATACAGAACATGCCATCTTCGTTCAGCGGCGGGTTCCCTTCTACAGCCAGGATATATTTGCCTTTGTATTTTTTGATGGTCTCATGCAGCACCGCTTCTGCCTGGTGACCGGCGGATGCCATCAGCGTGTCGTCGTAGTCCAGCGAGATCATCGACAGCACCACATCTTTCACCAGCGGGTGGGCCGAACGGATAAAGGATTCAGAACAACAGGTACACTCCAGACCATGCAACCAGAGTACCGGTGTGCGCTCTTTGGTTTCCATCGCGTGGGCGATTTTTGGCGCAAACGTGGGCCCCAATCCCAGCGCTGCGGCAGTCAGACTGCAATACTTAAGGAAGCTACGACGGGTAATCCCCTGTCGTCGCATGACTTCATAAAAGGTTTCTATACTGGACATCCGGCTCACTCCGCATGGAACCGCTGAAATACACTGCAATCAGAGCGCCCCACCTCGGACACTTTTGTAAGACCAGCACAGCCCTGAGCGGACTATAAGCAGCCCTGAGCGAGCTAGCAGCCCTGAGCGGACTGACTATAAACAGCCCTGAGTTTTCGGTACTGATGGCTTGCAGCGTTCAGCTTTATATTTTTTATATACCAGCGGAGTTATCGCAAATATCGGGCCAGAAAATAAAAACCTTTAAAATCAATAGATTGAACTTTTACCCAAAAATAAAAAGATAACCAGTTAACCAGTACGAGCGCGAACCGGTAAGAAAACTAACAATAAGAAAATGACAACAGGAAGCGGCTGACAGCCGGAAATATCAGTTGTGGTCAGCCTGAAGCCTCAGTTGTGGATAGCCCCTTCCGGTCCTGAAAGATCGATCAATTGAGCAGCTGCAATCAATGCCTGTCCGAAAGCAATGGCACCATCATTGGTGGGCAACTCCCGGTGCCAGAGAACGTTAAATCCAGCCCGTTGCAGATGTTCTTTCAGAGCAAGGAACAGCAGTTGGTTCTGTATCACACCGCCACTGAGTGCCACCGTGGAGAATCCATGACGCGTCTGCAACTGCCCGGCGAGTTCAGCCACGACTTCAGCAAAACCGCAGTGAAAAGCCCTTGCCATATCTGCCGGAGTACGTGCACCTTTTTCGATGTCATCGATGAGTTGCTGCCAGAAAGGTGCTGGATCGATCCGCATCGTTTGCCGATCAATTTTAAAACCATAAGGCTCTGACTCAGGATCTCCCTGCCAGGCCAGAGTTTCCAGCTCAATGGCGGCCTGTCCTTCGTAACTGATCACCTCCGATTGGCAATCCAACGCTGCCGCAACAGCATCAAACAGCCGACCTGCAGAGCTACTCAGCGGCGCATTAAGCTGCTTCGCCACCATCTGATCCAGCGTTGCCAACGGCTTGCCAGACAGTAACGGGAACAGTGTTTCCAGCTGATTATCAGACTGTTCTGGCAGAGACTGCTTCAGTTGCGCGTAAAGGCAGCGCCAGGGCTCACGAATAGCCCGGGTACCGCCGATCAGCGGGAAAGGCTGTAATGATCCGACCCGCTCCGACTGTCGGTAATCGCCCAGCAGGAACTCACAACCCCACAGGGTTTCATCGGTACCAAAACCGGTGCCATCCAGGCAGATACCCAGCACCGGTTCAGCCCCAAGCGGATAATTGTTATCTCCCAGACAAGCGGCCAGATGGGCATGGTGGTGCTGCACCTGCAGCAGTTCAACGCCACTATTATCAGCTAACTGGTGAGCATATTTTGAGGAGAAATATTCCGGATGCAGATCACACACCAGATACTCTGGCTGGTGCTGATAAAGATTCTGATACAGTGCCTGAGTGTGCTGAAATTGCTCATAGGTGCGAGCATCTTCCAAATCACCAATATGCTGACTGAGCACCGCCCTGCCAGACTGGATCAGACAGAGCGTGTTTTTAAGATCTGCACCCAGCGCCAGCAGATCCGACACATCAGTGAACCCTTCTGGCAGAGGGATCGACCGGGGCGCAAAGCCCCGTGCACGCCGCAAAATATGCGTCTGCCCTTCCACTTGCCGCACCACCGAATCATCGACCCGGTTATGGATCGGCCGGTCATGCATCAGCAGCAGGTCAGCGATACCGCTGAGCTGTTCCCGCGCCTCGTCATTACTGATCGCCTGTGGCGCGCCGGAACGATTGCCACTGGTCATAACTAAGGGCGTATCCAGCCGATCCATTAATAACCAGTGGATCGGGGTATAGGGCAGCATAAAACCCAGCTGATACTGACCCGGTGCGATCAGAGAAGATAAAGCGCCTGATGCCTGTGGCTCACTCTCAGGCGTCAGCAGTACAACCGGCGCAGCTGGGCTATTCAGCATAGCCTCGCTGACAGGATCGATATCCGCATAGCAACGGATCTGCTCTATGCTTTTCGCCATCAGAGCAAAGGCTTTCGCCGGGCGATACTTACGCTGCCGCAACTCAGCCACCGCGGCTTCATTGGTGGCATCGCAGGCCAGATGAAATCCACCCAGCCCCTTAATCGCGACAATCTGACCGGCACGGATTGCTTTAGCCAGCAACTCAAACGGCTCTTGAGTATCGATTCTCTGCCCATCTGACTGTTCCAGCCAGACCTGCGGACCGCACTCAGCACAGGCATTAGGTTGCGCATGAAAACGCCGGTCGGCAGGATCGTTGTACTCAGCCTCGCAAGCCGGACACAGTGTAAAACCGGTCATGGTGGTACTGGCGCGATCATAGGGGATCTGGCGAATAATACTCAGCCGGGGACCGCAGTTGGTACAGTTAATAAACGGATACCGGTAACGACGATTCTCTGGATCAAACAATTCAGAACGGCAATCACTGCAGGTGGCTGCATCCGGCGCACAGCCAGTAGTGACATCACCTGACTGGCTGGCAATGATCTCAAACCCTTCGACGCTGATATCAAGCGGTTCGCTTTGAATATCCGTAATACTGGCAAGGGGCGGCAACTCATCCTTCAGCCGCGAGATAAACTGCTGCAGGCAAGTATGGTCTGCCTCAATGGCGACTTCGACACCCGCCGCATTATTCAGCACCCAGCCATTAATATTCAGCTCATGGGCAATGCGCCAGACAAAAGGCCGGAAACCCACGCCCTGCACTACACCACTGATCCGTAGTCGATAGCCGTTGCTGTCTTTTTTCATTACTTGACCTAAAACCTTCAGGCTGCCGCAGCCTCATAAGACCTTAATACCAGCATCTTAATCCCAGGAACTTAATACTAGAACCTTAATACTTCTTCCCTCACCAGATTGACAAACTAATACATTGTATTAGCATTAATACCACAATGTATTAGCAAGGATTGCTGATGAAGCTTGTTTTCAAGGAAACCCCGGTATTCACCCGACAGATTACAGAGTTGCTTTGTGATGATGAATATAAAGCGCTTCAAATACAACTGGCAGACAAACCAGATGCTGGCGACATTATTCCGGGCACCTCAGGTATCAGAAAAATTCGTTGGCGTCAGAGAAGCACTGGCAAACGCGGGGGTATCCGGGTGATCTATTACTGGATAACTGAACAGAATCAGATTTTCATGCTGCTGGCGTATCCTAAATCCACTCAGGATACCCTGACACCGAAACAGAAGAATACGCTCAGACAACTGGTTCTGAGAGAACTACAGGAGTCCTTCGATGGACAGTAACCTATTTGACGAACTAGTCACCAGCGTCGAGCAGGCAGGCGCTATTCGTCGGGATGAAATTGCTCCTAGCCGCATTTTTGAGTTCAGCGCAATGGATGTTAAAGCGATTCGGGAATCCACTGGCAGAACCCAGGAAGCGTTTGCCCAAATGCTGGGTACCTCGGTATCGGCAATACGTAGCTGGGAGCAAGGGCAGCGCCAGCCAACAGGCACTGCGCGGGTACTACTGGCGATGTTCAAAGCAGATCCTGATACCGCTCAATCACTACTGGAAAAAGCAGCCAGCCATCCCTGAAACACCTATTCATTGAAGCGGGTGTTAAGTGACTAACGAATGAGGCCCCCCAAGGAGCCTCATTTATTTCATGATCTTAAGATCCGCCTTTCTCCGCTGCTTCAATTTTGTATAAAAATTCTCATGCGGGCCGATATTCAACAGGTAAAGATGCAATTCATTCTCTTGCCATGAATATCCCAGCAAAAGCTCGCGCCCTTCCACTTTGAATTTATGAACCCAAAGATAGTTAAGATCACCTTTTTTCTGTATGCCGATGGTAGGGTCTTCTACAACCTTATCAATTTCATCCTCAACCAGAGCCAGGGTCTCGTCGTCCAGTTTATCCAGCGCTTTATCGAAGACTCTGGTAGAAAAAACCTCGATCTCAGTCCCGCTTTGTTCTCCGGACATACTTTGTCACCCTTCTCGCGTTGATCTCTTCACGAGCAAGAAGCGCTTCGCGGATGAACTCATAGGATAAATCGGGATTCTCTTCAGCAATTTTCCCGATCCTGGCCCAGTGCTCAATCTGCTTAGGCGCTGACCGGCTCGCTACCTGAGCATGAATTTTCACATCTTCAACGAAGTCATCGTCGAGTCTAATACTTGTAGCCATTTTCAGTTCCCCGGCAAGTTTCGTCGGCATAACCTATACATCTATTAGTTAGCTATTCCCAAAATACCTATGCCTGACCAAAAAATAATGCAACAAATTGTCGCATATAGCAACAATACGCACCTCACTTTAAAGGCACCCGATGAAGCTCCCGATCAAAGAACCGCTGATGAGTATGAGGCCAAGCACCCCATGATTGAATGCATGTTGGAGCAACAGCACAATAATGCCGGGGAAATACCATCCGCCACAGAGGCAATGCCGATCACTTAAGGTTGATTCTATAGAAGCGGTTTGATTGGACTTGTAGTGAGGCACGCCCTCGTGCCGAAAAAACGTTTAAATCGGCACGGGGACGTGCCTCTCTACCTAAAAAAAGCTAAAAAAAAAATCCAACACTGATAACTGTATCGGATTTTCTATCAAGCCTGGGCTTAGCCAAAATGCTTAAGTGAACGGTATTGCGGAACAGTGGCCTTTTTTGGGGATATTTTGGGGAATGATTCTTCCCCCTTAAATATCAGCAGCTTGTGCTTAATGCACCGTACAGGCCATACAGGGGTCAAACGAGCGAACGATATGCTGCACCGATACCGGTGTTTTTTCACCGGCTCGGATCGGCGCGCCTTCCAGTGCCAGTTCCAGCGCACCGGGAATGCCCTGCTGATCCCGGGGTGAGAAATTCCAGGTGGTCGGCGCAACGATCTGATAGTTACTGATCTTGCCCCGATTCACCTCAATCCAGTGGCCTAACGAACCCCGTGCCGCTTCGATCATGCCGACACCACTACCGCTGTCAGGCAGTGGCGCATGATTACAGAACGGTGCTGCCGGATCGATAGCCCGGACCCAGTGCTGCATCTGCGGTACAACAATAGCCAGCTCCAGTAGTCGTGCGACAATCCGACTGTGCACATTACCACCCTGTTGCTGAACCAGATCACGGGCCAGCGGGTGACCATTGATCAGTTGTCGTGCCAGAGCACCGACTTCCATCACCTGACGATTAAAGCGCGGCGCCTTACACCAGCTGTAGGCATCACCGTTATCCAGCGTTGGTTGCGTCAACCCATTCGCCGGATGCCTTGGCCGGTCAGCGCCACTCATCCAGCTGTAAGCAACATCTTCGGTGATCAGCGCGCTGTCCAGTGACAGTGCTTCGCCACCCAGAACCACACCGGAACGGAACAGATTACCACTGCTCTGAAGATAGCTTCCGTAGCTCATGAACTGATCGGTACCACGGCCTAAGCTCTGTAGCTGAAGCTGCTCACTGATATGCAGAAAGCGCCGTAAGTCGCTGCTGTGCCAGGGCTTCTGCTGACGCCACTGTTCCAGATCATCGAGTGACTGCAGACTGGCAATCACCTCAAGATCATCGCCGAACAGCTCAGTTTCCAGAAAGCGCCGGAACGAAGCGATAATCGCCAGCAGACGGATCCGCTCCTGTGCTGCAACCGGTTTCGCTGTACCGCCGGGCTGCAGACTCAGCGTGTGGGGCCACTTGCCCGCCAGAATGCCCATCAGATGCAGAAACTCAGCCCGGGCTGGCAGCATCGCTTTACTGGCACTGCCGGTGACCGCCTTGAAACGCCCGGCGATCTCATCAAACCAGGGTTCATCAGCGTACACTTCACGGGCGAAGTCCGGCATAAAGAACAGATAAAAATGGGTCAGCAGATCGGTCATATTTTCATTGGCCAGTACCAGGTTGGTACTCAGCAGACCATTCTCCGGCATCTCAAGACCACAGAGATCGGCCAGCGCCCTGGCACAGGCAACCGACTGCGTCACCGAACAGATGCCGCAAATACGCGGGGTATAGACCAGCGCATCCATTGGCTCATGGCCCACCAGAATCTGCTCGAAGCCCCGATACAAAGGTGAATTCACCCGCGCACTCTGAACCTGATCAGCCGCAGTATCCAGCGTGATTTCAAGATCACCTTCCACCCGGTTAAACGGTCCGGCAACAATACGACTCATAGACTTCAGCCCTTACGCTTATGGATAGTCGGTGGATAGATCAGCTTTTCTGACACCGCATTCTGTTTCAGCCGCTCCGGTGTGGCTGCTTTTGATAATGAAGCCAGCGCCACAAACCAGGCCTTGGGCATATCGGTGGGCAGTCCGACCGGGATACCCGCTATTTTCGGCGTTTTACAGAAGCTATGACCGGGTTCTTCAAATTCCGGCGCGGTACAGTTGATGCAGGCATAGCCACCGCTGGTGCAGGAGCCATAGCCATTCCAGTCACGGATATTGCAGTCGGCATGAGCCTGAGTACCGAGGCAGCCCATATTTTCCATCATACAGCCACGCTCACCGGGCGCTTCCGCGCTGGCTTTGTATTCATAGTATTCGTTACGGCTACAGCCGTGATGCACCAGTTGATCAGCATACATACGGGGGCGGCCCAGTGAATCTAACTGCGCTTCGCTATGCTCATCCAGCGCGATGCTCATCAGGGTTTCGGTGACCCAGTCCGGATGTGTCGGACAACCAGCGATATTCACCACCCTATATCCGGCAGAAGAACGATACTCATCCCCCAGCAGACCACCGGCCAGCTCGCCATCAAACTGCACACCGGTGGCATCGGTAAAATTACTGCCCGCTGCCGTGATACCGCCATAAGCCGCACAAGAACCAACCGCCAGCGTATAGCGGCTTTGTTCAGCCAGATCTCGAATCCACTCAATCATCGGTTTGCCGGTACCGCCAAGCATGTGGAAACGACCGGTCCCCTGAGGTCCGGTCATCATTGAACCTTCGATACAAAGCAGGTCCAGTGGCTGGTCACCAGCGACGATCGACTCCAGCAGATTAATCACTTCATCACTGCTCTGTTCGCTGAGAGAGGGATGCCACAACAGGTTAATCCCCGCGGCATCCAACAGTGTATATAGGTCAGGCCCTTCAGCATTCAACAGGGACATGGAGCAGCCACCACAGCCACCGGATTGTAACCAGAGCAGATTAAGCATCGTCGGTTATCTCCTCACCAGCCTGAGCTGCATCAGCATCCAGCTCCAGTCGGGCGATGACGCCACCGGATTCATGGTTGGCGATACTCAGTTCACCGCCATGCTGGGAGACAATGCCATAACTGATCGACAGCCCAAGCCCTGTCCCCATGCCCACTGGTTTAGTGGTAAAGAATGGCTCAAACAATCGGGAGAGTGCCTCTTCCTCAATCCCCGGCCCGCTATCCCGCACCTCAAAAATCATTCGTCCCTCACAGATCTCAGCATCCAGCTGCAGGCGCTTGGTTTCGCTGTCAGTCATCGCATCAAGGGCATTCTGAATCAGATTAACCACTACCTGATGGATCTGTCCGGCATGACCAAACGCGGTCAGTTGATCGGGCACATTATCGATCACCTCGACCGGTGCCCGACTCTCTTTGATAATCCAGTGCAACGCGGTACGGATCACGTGGGTCATATCAAAACTGGCTTTTTCCGAAATCTGAGTAGAGGAAAACTGGCGCAGATCATTAACGATTTCACGTACCCTGTCCGCGCCCTCCATGGTGCCATCCACCAGTGAGTTAAGATCACGGATCGCCTTATCCAGCCGCATCTGCTCGCGCATCGCCCGCAAGTGTTCGCGGCTGTGACCTTCGTTAATGGCATCAAAGTAAGTACAGAGCCGGTCGGTATAGCGCTGCAGGGCGTGCATGTTGCCGTAGACAAAACTGATCGGGTTATTCAGCTCGTGGGCCACACCGGCTACCAGACGACCCAGTGATGCCATCTTTTCCGATTGCACCAGTCGTTCCTGCGCCAGCTGCACTTCGGCATGGGCTTCATTGAGTTCTTTGTAGGCGCGTTGCAGTTCACCCAGCGGGCGACCAACCATCACCATACCCACCAGCCGGCCACGGCGATTGTTCCGGGGTGAGCAGTTCATTGACAGCGGAACAGTACCGTCCCGACCGATCAGCTCAATTTCACAGTCCCGGATCGGTTCGCGATTCAGCTGCGAGAGGAACTGATCGATTTTCTGTCGATACGCGGGCGCCACCAATTCCGGCAATGACAAGCCGATCAGTTCAGATTCGTTCAGCCCGGTGAGCTGTTCCAGGGCACTGTTAACCCCCTCAATAGCACCGCTGTGATCACAGACGATCAGCACATCACTCATGGCGCTCTGAATGCTGGCGAAGAAACTTCTGGCTTCCTCCAGCTCGGCATTCTTCTCCTCTACCTCCACCTGGTAATGCACCAGATCGGCATAGGCTTCATCCATTTTCTGGATCACACTGACCCAGGCATCCTCTGAGCTGGACAGGTTTTCTGAAGGCTGATCGGAGGGTTTGGCCATAGAGGAAACACTTTGGAATTTAAAAAACGGTTGCGGATATATTAGCGTGATTCAGCCAGAGAGGTACACAGAGATACGTAGGGAAGATGCGAGACCCGCGATAAGTTCCAGGTATTAATGGGCATCGCGCCTACCGCATATCTCAGGTGAAACCAGCTTAAAGCCGGCGACTCCCAGGACTGATAGCGGGCAGAACGCCCAGTGAACTCTGAAACTTATCGCAGGTCAATTCAGTCTACTCTGTTGGCACCAAACGTCCAGCATCAGGAGACAGTTTTAAACTAAATAGTGAGTTCGCATATTTGATGCGTGATCTATTTATCGCAACTTTGCTCGAATATCACGTCAACTTTTCTCATAAATGTCAGCAACTGATCACGATTCTGATAGTCGAGTTTATAGCGGTTATGAAAAAACAGATCCAACCGGGTACCTGCATCCCAGAGCGTCAGGGTATAGCCATCAAAATCATGGCTGGCATAGAGTCCACCCAGCACATACTCCCCACCCGACTGTTTTTCACCATGATCCCTGATCCAGTTAAAAACACTCAGAAGCTTAACCAGATCAACCTTAGTCCCGGAATTGATATCAGAGTCTGAAACAGAATCTGCCATTGCCCGACCTCGAAAAAAAAGCCTGAGAGTATCAGGCTCAAATACGTATCATGAGAAAACGCTTTGAGATCATTCAGACTGAACTAATCCCATTGGCAACAAGAGCCTGTGAGAAGATCTCTTGGACATGATAAAAATCACAGATCCGGATATTTATCACCAGAGGAAGAGAGATCAGCTCACAGACAATAATTATTACGCAGGCACCACCGGACCAGATCACAACATTCATAACGTTTCGATTGAACGCGCTATATATTCGCTGCGATCCAGGACTGCCTGACGCTCCTCTGCGGTTTTGTTCAACCAATGATTTACCTGCATCCCTATACGAGGATTCTTAGCCAGTAAAATCTGATGCTTATCCACAAAATGCCAGTACAACGTTGTAAAGGGACAGGCATCCTCGCCGTCTGCTTTAGCTGGATTATATGGGCAGTGCTGACAGTAGTTGGACATCTTTCTGATGTAGTTACCGCTCGCGATGTAGGGTTTCGAAGCAAGGAAACCAAGATCTGCATACTGGCTCATCGCCAGCGTGTTAGGTACCTCAACCCAGGCTACAGCATCCACATACATCGCCAGATACCAGCGATGGACCTGCTGGGGATCAACGCCGTACAGCAACGCAAATAACCCGGTCACCATCAGACGCTGGATATGATGGCCGTAACCGGTTTCCAATACCTGAGAAATACTCTGTTGCAGACATTGCATACTGGTTTGTCCGCTCCAGAAGAACTCCGGCAGCGGTTGCTCATGTTGCAACCCATTCAGGGTTGGCCACAGGTCTTTTCGGTACCAGTATAAACCGCGTACATACTCACGCCATCCGAGTACCTGCCGGACAAACCCTTCTACTGCGTTAATAGGCGCTTTACCTTCTTCGTACGCCTGTAATGCTCTGTCAATTACTTCCCTGGGATTGAGCAGCTTCAGGTTAAGCGATGAAGAGATCCAGGCGTGATAGAGAAACGGCTGATCAGTCCACATGGCATCCTGATAATCTCCGAATGAGTGCAAACGCCGGGCGATAAATTGATCCAGCAACTGCAGTGACTGAGCACGGGTTACCGGCCACTGGAACTCTTTCGCATCACCTGCCAGCGGAGGGAGAAAACGCTGGACATCATCAATCACTTGTCGGGTTATCGGATCCACTTCAACCGCAGGACCTTTGTGGTCGCAATCCGGACCGTTCCTGCCAAAGCTTTTTCGGTTTGCCGCATCGAAGTTCCACTGCCCAGCCTCAGGCTGACCACCACACATCAGAATACCGGTACGCTTACGCAGGTGGCGATACCAATGCTCCATCCGGGGCTGTTTGCGCCCTTTCATCCAGCCACTGAACTCTCCCGGCTGAGCAATGAAGTGGTTATCCGGCTCTACCTATATCTCCAGATTCATTTCGTGGCAGCAATCACGTATTTCCTGCAAAACCCGATAGTCACCGGGCAGTACAACACGCAACCGTTCCGGCTTAAGCGCCAGTATCACCTGCTTCAATCCTTCAGAGAAACTGTCTGTGCCCTGCTCCAGTGACTGATAGATCAACGGCAGGCTCAACCCTCGCAGTTCCTCTGCAAAGTGCCTCATCGCCGACAGAAAAAGTACCGTACGCTGAAAGCCCGAAGCTGTCGTAACAGACTCCCCACTCACTTCCATCATCAACAGGCGATCAGCATGAGGATCAAACCCGTCAAACAGCTGACTATCCAGATTAAGCTGATCGCCCAGGATCAGACACAGGTGACGAACAGAATCGGACACTGTTCATCCTCCCAACAGTGCGGCCACAGCAAGACTGACACTGGCTATAACCGTCAGCATCGAACGCAGGGTCATAAACGCCTGTGGATACAAGCCAGCAAGATAATAACGTTCATACAGATGCAGCCCAATGAATGATGCTGCAGCTAACAGCAACGCTGCGGGAAATTGCGGATGGAGCCAGCTCCATGCCCAGAGCATCACCGAGACGGAGATCCATGCCAGGTGACCCGGGGCTTGTTGATTGAGCGATACAAACCACAGAACACCGCCGAGAAAGGAGAAAATCAACGCTGCATAGGTGAGCAGATAGAGACTGTAGAGCTCCGAACCACTGATGGCGACCAGCGATAAGCCGATAAAAGGCATCAGACCGGCAATCCCCAGGGTCCGGTGAGTATCGGTAAGTTGCAGGCTCTGTCTGCCAGGCTGATCAGCAGTGCGAACAGGAATATCGGTGTGTTGCATAATGTTAAGCTCCTCCCTGATTACTTCTACGGTATCGAAGCCGGGACCGATCACCCTGAAATCAGTTTCGGGACAATAACTCCGGGACAATAAGACGCTTCACAGATTCCTTCCAATTTTTCTTAAAGCAACTCAGACAGATTCGAATTTTTTTACTGGGTTTTCGTGCAAATAATTAGATCAACAACAGGATTCATGTAACCGATTAACAGCCTGAAAAGGCCATAGAGGAGATCCGTTATGTTGCACTATGATTCTGATATGCAGGACCTTTTCGAACAGCTCGGTCTGGATAATGACACGCAAAGTATCGATGAGTTTATTGAACGAAATAAGATCTACGGATTTGACGTTCATATCACCGATGCCCCCTGCTGGGATGGTTCCCAGGCAACCTTTATCCGCGATTCGCTGTATTACGATAATCAACTGGCTGAAGCGGTCGACCAGCTCGACATTATGCTCAGAAACTGATGGGACAACATGGCAAGGGACTGCCTGAACTAACAGGCTGACTCAGTTGTTCATTCTCTGCTGTAAAAGCCTCTGCGTTAAGCTCTGAACGATTAAGCTGCGAAGTTCAGTTCTGCTGTTCAATATCAAAATTCAGCAGCTTCTCAACAGCCGGATTAATCAGGCTACTCTCCCTATAGATGGCATAAAGATCTTCCGTAATAGAAGGTGCCTGACCGATCACATCAACATGGTACTGATGACAAATTTCCTCAGCTATTACCGTGGGTGCCGAAAAGAAGCCTTCCCCGGACTGTCCCAGTACTTTCAGCAATGCGCTGTCATCAATCTCTGCCTTCAGATTCAGTCTGATAGCGTTGTCCTTAAACCAGTCTTTCAGCTTGTCCAGATAAGGTGTCTGACGCCCATAGCTGAGAAAGGGCTGGTCACTCAGGCTTTCAGGAAAGCCCTGTTTCAGCTGCTGAGCAATATCCCCGCTGTGAAAAAAGAATGACATCGAGGTACTGAGGATTTTCTCATATGCCAGCCCCTCCCGGTCGCACTCATGGGGGAGATAATCCGTAATCAACAGATCGATCTTCTTCTGCTTCAGGTGCAACAGCAGGTCACTGCCATTACCGGTACGGCACACCAGTTGCACATCATTGGGGATATCCAGCGCCGGTTTAATTACCTTCCAGGCCAGAATTTTATGTACAGTTGCCGCAATCCCCACCGTCAGATCCAGGGAACGGCTGTCTGCTGGCTGCTCCAGTACGGCCTCTAACTGAGCACTCATATCGAAAATTTTATCGGCGTAAGTGAATACCTGCTTACCCATCGGGGTAAGTACCAGATTACGCCCCTCACGCTTGAACAGCATATGGTTGACGTTTTCTTCAAGGGTAGCGATCTGAGCGCTGAGGGTTTGCGGGGCAAGGTCGAGAATATCACAGGCTTTAGAGATAGAGCCTTCCCTGGCGGTCAGCCAGAAGTATTGCAGGTGTTTCAGGTTCAGCGATTTCATCAGCGTTGACTCCCGGTTCATTGCAAAAAAATAGCCTTGCTGAAACAAGGCTATATAACCGAGTAATTTTGTCAACTATTACGTTTGTCTTACCGCCTCAGATCAGGCCGCCAGATCATTCTCCGCTGTGCGGTTATGCCACAGATCCAGCTCAGGCTGCTTGTGCTTCGGCTCCTGCATCACTTCGTAGATGTGGAATGCTTCCGGTTTAAGCAGATCAACTGCGGTATGCACATGCTTAAATTTCATCGGTATCGATTCGTTAGTCCGGGTCACCCGGTAGGTTTTCCGGGTCATTGGGATATCTGCTCTGAGCGGTACTTCAACCCACAGGCAGATACATTTCTCGGTAACCAGATACTCAATTCTGACAATTCGGTGACCCTGTTTCAGGGACAGAGTCTGCAATTTACTATCAGTCATCAGTATATGCTTCTCTACGGTTTTCATAACAGGTCTCCTTTTTTGCTTAAACCCACTATCCCTCAGCACCGGATCAGGAAAAACAGATTTTTTCGTGCTGACAGTCAGAAGCAATCTGTCGATTGGATGGGAATAAAGAGGCATCGGAGAGGAGATCGAAGTTGACGCCGTGGCTCGTGGCTCGTGGCTCGTGGCTCGTGGCTCGTAGGTAGTATGTCACCAGAGATCCATACAACGAATCCTTCAGAAACAGTTTGCTCCGCTGTAGTGAGGCACGTCCTCGTGCCGACTACCCGTTCAATCGGCACGAGGACGTGCCTCGCTACAGAGTCTTTATATGAGACTCGGGGCCAGAATATACTGCTTACAGCTTTGAGGCTGTAAGCACCCTTCGGGCTCATCAAAGAGCGATGAGGT
>JAOXSA010000375.1 GCA_025800245.1 Amphritea sp.
AAAGAGGTCATCATCCTGATTTATATCCGCCTGAGCTGCCGACACTGCGCAGAGTGCTTGAGATCACAGACTTTGATTCGGGTACTCCTATTACCCATCGTTTTGAACTATATCGCACCTCGCGTATTGATTGCTACAACGTCTGGATCGATGGCAGACTATGGAAAGAGCGTATTGGCTGGAGCAGGATTCTGGAAGGGCTACGTAAAGCATTACCCCGACTCAGGCAGGACCTGTGAATACCTGCTAAACGCCGAGAGAGAGTCAGTGCAGATATTTCTTTTCAGACGCTACGCTCAGCAAGGGAATTCTCTGACTTTATTCAACTTACTGTCACTGACTTTTATGCCTGAGCCACTCTTCGCCAGTCATCCGATATAAGCGTACCGGTCTGTTATGAAATTCCTGCACTGTATAGCCACAAAATCCGGCCTTTTCAGTGACGCGAACCGAAGCAATATGGTCAGGCTCGATAATTACCACCACAGACTCGCACTGTTTCTGCTCGAACGCGTATTGCAGAACACCCTTAAACCGCTTCGGTAGCAATCCCCTGCCCCCAATGCTTGCGAGCAAGTCGATAGCCCAGATTCGTTTCTTCAACCGTTCCGACCCGCTCTGGTCCGATACCGCAGAAGCCTATCAGCTCACCCGAACTTTTCTCCATCAGTGCCCAGGGGCCTATCCCGTGTGATTCGTAACAACTGAGGCACCAGTCTATAAATTGTTGGGTTGCTTCTTCATCACATACACCGCGAACAGAATACTCCATCACTTCCAGATCACTCAGAATTTCGGTGAGCGCTGGAAGGTCATTAAGCGATAGCAGCCTTACGATCAGCCTTTCCGTTTCGAAAAGATCCATTACATCCTCTCTTTATATGGAAGTCATACGCACTGGCGTAAGCCAAGGATACAAAACGACTTGCTACTCATCTCAATCTTCAAGTCAGCGCTTCATATCACTTACCGGTCAGAACAGACTCCACAGCAGTGGTCAGCATTGCATTAACTTCGTCGATATCCATTGGCAGAGATCTGGCTGTTATCGTATATCCCTCGACATAGGGAATAATGATACTGACAGCCCTGTTCAACGCTTCTGGTCCGGACGCCACCGGCTCTAATTTATCAGCTAACGCGTCTGTCAGGTTTCTATAGTAATTAACCAGATACTCTTCAATTGCTTCATTTCTGGTAGCTATCGCCCAGTACTCTCTGAAGATCCTGCACATTTCCGACACTTCAAGGCCATGCTTAAGGTACTGATAAAGTAACGTTGATAGCTCTGCATTGAGTGATTCGACCGAAGTGATCCTGCTCTGGCCCTGCACATCAGTCAGACACAGGTTGAAGTATCGATCAGCCATCGCTTTAAGCAGATCATCCTTACTCTTAAAGTAATACTGCGCATTACTGAGTGACATCCCGCAGCGTTGAGCGACCTGCCGCATTGTTAAACCGTGATCACCTTCCTCTTTCAGTAGCTCTAATGCGCAATCAACGATTACTTCAGACTTTTTAATTTTCTTCATCTCTAAGCAGTCTTTTTAACACTAAACGAATTAACAGATTCATAAGCCTGATTTTACCTCTTGACAGATTTAGGTCAAGCGACCTATATTATTTTAGGTCAACCGACCTAAAGAAAAGAGAAACCAACATGATTGAATTTCTGAGAACACCAGAAGAAAGATTTACTGATCTGCCCGACTACCCTTTCCCCCCCAATTTCGTTGAGGATCTGAAAGGATACGAAGGCCTGAGGGGGCATTATTTAGACGAGGGGGATAAAGGCGCTGAAGAGGTCTTTCTCTGTCTTCACGGCGAACCGACATGGAGTTATCTGTACCGGAAAATGATCCCGGTGTTTGTTAACGCGGGTGCCAGAGTCATTGCGCCAGATCTGCTTGGATTCGGCAAATCCGACAAACCTCTGGAGGAAGACACTTACACCTTTGAGTTTCACCGGAACTATCTGATCAGCCTGATAGAGAAACTAGACCTTCAGAATATCACTCTGGTTTGCCAGGACTGGGGCGGTTTGCTGGGTTTGACTCTGCCTCAGGACATGCCTGAGCGCTTTAAACGGCTGCTAATTATGAACACGGGGCTGTTAGTTGAGCCTGTAACCGCTCCGGCTTTCCTGACATGGAAAGATGACATTCTTCAGCCATCTGAGCTGAAACTGGATAAGTTCATGCAGCTGTATGCCCCTACTTTAAATGACAAAGAAGCTACAGCTTATGCTGCCCCATTCCCGGATAGACGCTACCAGGCAGGTGTTCGAAAATTCCCGAAGATCGTTGCCAATCCAGACCCGCACTGCATCGAAACATCCAGCCGTGCTTTCCCTTTCTGGAGCGAATCCTGGAACGGTGAGTCCTTTATGGCGATCGGGATGCAGGACAAAATGCTGGGGCCTGACATTATGAACTTTATGAACGGCGTGATTAATGGGTGCCCAAAGCCTCTGGAAGTAGAGAACGCAGGCCACTTTGTACAAGAATTTGGTGATGTTGTCGCCGAAGCCGCGCTCAAGCAGTTCAATATGGTGTGAGGCATTACTGACGTGAAGATACTTAATCTGATTTTCCATCCTGACCTGTCCGGTTCCCGTGTGAATAAGACATGGAAACAACAACTCGATGAGTCAGGCAAAATCACTACAAGCAGGGATATGTATGCAGAGTATCCTGACTTTCAGATCGACATAGAAAGAGAGCAGCGCTTACTGAGAGAACATGACCGGATCATTTTTCAGTTCCCTATGTTCTGGTACTCCGTGCCTCCACTTCTGAAAAAATGGCTGGATGATGTGCTTGCCTACGATTTCGCTTATGGAGAAAACGGCGACAAATTGAAAGGCAAAGATATGCAGGTCATCGTATCGGTGGGAGGGCGGGAAAAATTCTATTCAGGCTTCGATATTTTCGCATCGGTGCCCGATCTTCTGAGACCCTTTCAGCTCACGGCAAATCTGGTGCAGATGAATTATCTGGTGCCGGAATATATGTTCGAAGCCGATGCATCAGAAGTTGGAACAATAGAATCTTTTGGCCGGACACTGGCGAAAAAAATAGATGATCCGAAACGCTCTGATCCAAGGCAGTATCTGTATAACGAAATGACATCGGATGTTGAAGATTCTTATGAAGAACTGGGGCTTAAGTAACCTGCACAACGCAGGCGTCTGTATTCTCTGCACAAAAAAGCCCGGCAGTTAGCCGGGCTTTTTATTGCTCGAAAGCAGAATTAACGCTCGTCGAAGTCAACCACTACGGTGTCAGTCAGCGGGTGTGCCTGACAGCTGAGGATGTAACCGGCTTCGATCTCGTGCTTCTCCAGACCGTGGGAGATGTCCATGTCCACCTCACCTTCTACCAGCTTACACTTACAGGTAGAACATACGCCTGCTTTACAGGAGTACGGCAGGTCCAGGCCGTTGTGCATACCGGCATCCAGGATGTTCTCACCCACAGTCGCCAGATCGAACATCACAGCACGACCGTCGGCACGTACAGTGACTTTGGACATCTTGTCCTCACCGAACTCTTCCTTACGCTTAGCGGCTTTCTCCAGACGCTCTTTAGAGTCTTCTGAAGAGTTAGCAAACAGCTCGTAGTGGATCTGATCGTCGGTCAGGCCTTCCATACGGAAACCGCGGGATACCTCAGACATCATCGCTTCAGGACCACAGATAAAGGCCTCATCCACCGCTTTGATGTTGATCAGACCGGCTTTCTGCAGCGCGTAGCCTTTAGCGTTGTCGATACGGCCGTTCAGCAGATCAGCACCCTGATCTTCGTAGTCCATCACGTTGATCCACTGGAAGCGGTTCATGTAACGGTTTTTAACGAAGTTCAGCTCGTCTTTGAACATCACCGAGTTACTACGACGGTTACCGTAGATCAGCGTCACTTTGGACTCTGGTTCAGTGGACAGAACCGTCTTCATGATGGAGATCATCGGCGTGATACCGGAACCTGCCGCGATGCACATGTAGTTCTTCTTCTGATCCGCTTTAACTTCGGTGTAGAAGCTACCCTGTGGCGGCATCACTTCGATGCTCATACCCGGCTTGAAGTTATCGTTGGCGTAGTTAGAGAACTTACCGTTCATGACGCGCTTGATACCCACACGCAGGTGGCCATCGTTCACACCGGAACAGATAGAGTAGGAACGACGAACGTCCTCACCATCGATCTCGGCGCGCAGGGTCAGAAACTGGCCCTGGATAAAGTTAAATTTGTCCTGCAGTTCAGCCGGAACTGCAAAGGTCACTGCAATCGCGGTATCCGTTTCTGGCTGGACGTCGGCGATTTTCAGTGTGTAAAAGTTGGTGTCAGACATGCTTCACCTGTTCTTTTCAGATCTGATCAGTGATCAGATCTTTTTGAAATAATCAAAAGGCTCACTGCAGTCATCACACTGGAACAGTGCTTTACATGCAGTCGATCCGAACTCACTGACCCTGCGGGTATTACGCGAACCACAATGCGGGCAGGCCGCATGGGCATCCGGCGTCAGGCCGTCATCATCCAGGTCGGCGTCTTCCGGTGGCGCAATGCCATACTCGCGAAGACGTTTACGACCTTCAGGCGACATCCATTCTGAACTCCAGGCTGGCGACAGTGACATGTTCACTGTTACATCCGCGTAGCCATTGTCGTTCAGCAGCGCCGTTACATCGGTGCTGATATTGTCCATCGCCGGACAACCTGAGTAGGTGGGCGTAATGGTGACGGTGATGCTGTCGCCACTACGCTCAATGTCGCGCAAGATCCCCAGATCCCAAATGCTCAGTACCGGGACTTCAGGGTCTTTGATCGCATCGAGCAGATCCCATAGTTCCTTTACGTCGGCAGCGTTACGTTGCTGTAAACGCTGGTATTGCTCTTCGGGCATCAGTGAGATTTCATTCATAGCGCTTTACCTTTTCTTACCACTTACAGCCCGGGTGGGAACGATGCACAATCTGCATCTCTGTCAGCATATGGCCCAGATTCTCGGTGTGATAACCGGTACGGCCACCGCGGACAGCCCATTCGTCTTCAGGCACAGTCAGGGTTGCTTCGGTCAGGATATCGCTGACCATCTTCAGCCATGCTTCACGCAGGCTGGCAACATCCACTGCGATACCTTCGTTCACCAGCAGCTGCTCAGTCTCGTCCAGCTCAAACATCTCATGGGTATAACCCCACAGTTGATTGACCGCTTTCTGAGTGCGCTTATGGCTCTCTTCAGTACCGTCGCCCAGACGCAGAACCCAGTCGCGGCTGCGACGCAGATGATACTTAGTCTCTTTGATCGCTTTAGCAGCGATGGCAGACAGGGTTTCATCCTTGGACTGCAGCAGTTCAGGCAGCAGAACAGTGTAATAAACATCCGCGAACAACTGACGCACCTGAGAGTATGCGAAGTCACCTTTCGGCATCTCCATCAACAGCAGGTTGCGGTATTCACGGTCATTACGCATGTAAGCGAAATCGTCTTCGTCACGGCCATCGTCAGCCAGCTCAGCCGCGTAGGTGTAGAACATACGGGCACGGCCGATGTAGTCCAGTGCAACGTTACCGTAAGCGATGTCTTCTTCCAGGAATGGACCGTAGCTTACCCACTCGGAGATACGGTGGCCCAGTACGACTGAATCGTCGCCCAGACGGGTCGCGTATTCCTGAATAGCGTCTTTAATCTGATCACTCATTCTTAATACTCCCGCCAAATTACATGTTGTTTACTGGGTCAGGCAGGACGTAGTAAGTCGCGTGACGGTATGGCTTGTCATCGTTAGGATCGTAGAAGCAATCCGCATCGTCTTCCTGAGAAGCACAGATATCAGAAGACTTGATTACCCAGATGCTTACGCCTTCACTACGACGGGTGTAACAGTCGCGAGCGTATTCCAGCGCCTGTTCATGATCTTCAGCGTGCAGGCTGCCAACGTGCTTGTGGTCCAGGCCGCGCTTGGAGCGCACAAATACTTCAAACAGTTCCAGTTTTTCAGTGATGTTAGTCATTACAGTTACCCCTTACGCCGCTGCCTTTTTGGCACGTTTCTTTTCGTTATATGCTGAGATTGCGTCACGTACCCACTCGCCTTCATCGTGTGCGGCAACGTGGTGTTCGATACGCTGACGGTTACAGTGACCGTTACCGGCAATCACGCTCCAGAACTCATCCCAGTTCAGGTCAGAGCTGTCGTAGTGACCGCGCTCTTCGTTCCACTTGATGTTCTTATCCGGATGTTCCAGACCCAGTACTTCGATCTGTTTAACGGTCTGATCAACAAACTTCTGACGCAGGTCGTCATTGGTTTCACGCTTGATCTTCCACTGCATGGACTTCTGAGAGTGCGCAGATTCGGAATCGTGAGGACCAAACATCATCAGTGCAGGCCAGTAGAAACGGTCCAGTGCGTCCTGAGCCATCTGTTTCTGTCCTTCAGAACCTTTGGCCAGTTCCAGAATGGCTTCATAGCCCTGACGCTGGTGGAAAGATTCTTCCTTACAGATACGGATCATGCCTCGGGAATAAGGGCCGTAAGAAGTACGCTGCAGCGATACCTGGTTAACGATCGCAGCACCGTCTACCAGCCAGCCGATTGCACCAACATCCGCCCAGGTCAGGGTCGGGTAGTTGAAGATAGAGGAGTACTTAGCCTTACCGCTCTGCAGCTGCTCGATCATTTCTGAACGGGAGATACCTAAGGTTTCACAAGCACTGTAAAGGTACAGACCGTGACCGGCTTCATCCTGAATCTTGGACAGCAGAATCGCCTTACGACGCAGAGAAGGTGCACGGGTCAGCCAGTTACCTTCCGGCTGCATACCGATCACTTCTGAGTGTGCGTGCTGAGAGATCTGACGGATCAGGTTCTTGCGGTAGTCATCCGGCATCCAGTCTTTTGGCTCGATCTTCTCTTCGGCCTCAATCTTCTGCCAGAACTTTTCTTCTTGCGGTGTCATTTCATCGCCTCCACAATGTTGTTTGACTCGCGATTGACGCCGGAATACCAAGGGGCTGGGATTCCGGCTGGTCGCGATGACTCCTGCATTTCAGCGACGCGGTTCAACTGCTGCAGTCGCTGCTATTCTTTTTATTAAAAGTGTTGTTATACGAGTGTTAATTCGTGTCTTGCTATCAAGGACGTTGCCGCCCTCTCTTCTTACTTCTTGCTTATTTCGGGCGGTTATCAAATACCCGTTTTGCCTTACCTTCAGAACGAGGAATCGAACCGATTGGGACGATCTCGATTCTGGTAGAGATACCCACCACAGATTTAATGTGGTGTGCCAGCTCTTTACCGGTTGCAGCCTGATCAGCGCCCTGCGCCTCAGCTGCCAGTTCAACCTTCACCAGTACGGTGTCCAGGTTGCCCTCTTTGTTCACCACGATTTCGTAATGTGGTGCCAGTGCCGATACTTTAAGAATCTGCTCTTCGATCTGGGTCGGGAATACGTTCACGCCGCGGATGATCATCATGTCGTCGGAACGGCCAGTGATCTTGTCGATACGACGCATCGGACGGGCAGTACCTGGCAGCAGACGGGTCAGGTCGCGGGTACGGTAACGAATCATCGGCAGTGCTTCTTTGCTCAGCGTGGTGAATACCAGCTCGCCGTATTCGCCATCCGGCAGTACTTCACCGGTATTCGGATCGATGATTTCCGGATAGAAGTGGTCTTCCCAGATAGTCGGGCCGTCTTTGGTTTCGATACATTCCTGAGCCACACCCGGCCCCATCACTTCAGACAGACCGTAGATATCAACCGCGTCGATACCCAGACGACCTTCAATGTTCTTACGCATCTCGTCAGTCCACGGCTCAGCACCGAAAATACCGCAGCGCAGCGCCATCTTGTGCGGATCCAGGCCCTGACGTTCCATCTCATCGATGATGTTGAGCATGTAAGACGGGGTTACCATGATGATATCCGGATCGAAGTCGGCCATCAGCTGAACCTGCTTCTCTGTCTGACCACCGGACATCGGGATAACCGTACAGCCCAGACGCTCAGCACCGTAGTGCGCGCCCATACCGCCGGTGAACAGACCGTAACCGTAAGAGATATGTACTTTGTCACCGGAGTGGCCACCCGCAGCGCGGATAGAACGGGCAACTACGTCAGCCCACAGATCGATATCGTTCTGGGTGTAACCCACTACAGTTGGTTTACCTGTGGTACCGGAAGATGCGTGTACCCGTACCACTTCATTCATAGGCACTGCGAATGAGTTAAACGGATACGCGTCACGCAGGTACGCTTTGGTGGTGAACGGGAAGTTCGCCAGATCTTCCAGTTGACGCAGTTCGAAAGGATGCACACCTTTCTCATCGCACAGTGCTTTATAAGCAGGCACATTGTTGTAAGCGTGGGCAATACTCCACTGCATACGAGTCAGCTGCAGGCTGCGCAGCTCATCAATGCTGGCCGTTTCGATCGGGTCCAGTGCCCGGCGGGATTGCTTATCGAATTTCATAATTATTATCGTCCTGTAAAAAGTTGTTCAGAACTTATTCTGTCTTGTTTCAGGTTGCGATCTGCCCGGCATTCGGTTCTGTTGAATCGCAACTCACCCTGTCCTGTCTGTGTAAATACCCGGATTAAACCCGCTCAATGATCAGCGCAATGCCCTGACCCACACCGATACACATGGTGCACAGTGCATAGCGACCACCGGTACGGTGCAGCTGATACATTGCTGTTGTTACCAGACGTGCGCCGCTGGCACCCAGTGGGTGACCCAGAGAGATCGCACCACCGTTCGGGTTCACATTCGCAGCATCATCGGCCAGCCCCAGATCACGCATGACTGCCAGACCCTGAGAAGCAAACGCTTCGTTCAGTTCAATGACATCCATCTGATCCAGCGTCAGACCGGTTTTATCCAGTACCTTCTTCGCCGCTGGTGCAGGGCCGAAGCCCATGATGCGTGGTTCCAGGCCAGCAGTCGCCATGCCTACAACGCGGGCTTTTGGCGTCAGGCCATGTTTTTCAGCCGCTTCTTTAGAAGCGATCAGCAGTGCACAGGCACCATCGTTAACACCAGAAGCGTTACCCGCGGTCACTGAACCACCTTCACGGAAAGGTGCTTTCAGTTTAGCCAGTGCTTCAAGGGTGGTAGAGGCACGTGGGTGCTCATCGGTATCAACGACCAGATCATCACCTTTACGCTGTGGAATGGTGACCGGCACAATCTCTTCGTTGAACAGGCCAGCTTCCATCGCTGCAGCAGTTTTCTGCTGACTGCGGTAAGCAAACAGATCCTGATCTTCACGGGAGATATTGAAATCTTCGGCAACGTTCTCAGCGGTTTCCGGCATGCTGTCCACGCCGTATTCAGCTTTCATCTTCTTGTTGATGAAACGCCAGCCGATGGTGGTGTCGTACAGACCATTCGGGTTACGGCTGAAAGCGGACTCCGCTTTGCCCATCACGAATGGCGCACGGGACATGGATTCACAACCACCAGCAATCATCAGATCGGTTTCACCGGCTTTAATTGCGCGAGCCGCCATACCGATGGCGTCCATACCGGAGCCACACAGACGGTTAATCGTGGTACCCGGTACATCAGTTGGCATACCTGCCAGCAGTGCCGACATACGGGCAACGTTACGGTTATCTTCGCCGGCCTGGTTCGCATTGCCGTAGATGATGTCATCTACCTGCGTCCAGTCGACCTGCGGGTTACGATCCATCAGTGCCTTGATAGGCACCGCACCCAGATCGTCAGCCCGAACAGCTGCAAGCCCGCCACCATAACGGCCGAATGGAGTACGGATAGCATCGCAGATAAAGGCGTCTGTCATTGTCATTTCCTCTGTTTTTCACGGTCAGGGATCTACGCCCCTGTGCGGCTCAGCATGAAAACTTTCAAGTAGAACTTTCAAACTCTCCCGGGTTACAGCATTACCCGATCTCATACCATGGATATATATTACACAATATTTATCTCTTATCAATTTTTTTGTATCACTTTAATTCATACGATTTTCTCTGTTTATAACTCCCTTCTCTATATAGGAGACTTTGGTCTGATAAAAGTGAGTCCATTACTGCACTGCAGCATATTTTTCCGTATCAGTTTAAAGAAAAGCGATACCTGTCAGTCTCAGACAGACGTTTGAAGTTGTATGAGGAATCGATGAATAAGCTCCGTTGAGCTTCTGGCTTTCGGAAAGGTTCATAATCAAGACGAGGCTTTGCAGGCATACCGGGGTACGTCAAAAAGCATCAACGCAGAGTATGGATCTTCCCGAAAGCCCTTCCTTAGTCACTTATATGAGGGTGGGCCTTACAGCCTGCATCTACTGTGTTACTGCGCTTGGAAATGGAAAACCATTCCCTGCACACAGTGTCGTGTAGCTACAGGCTGTAAGACCCACAGAAGCTTAACGGGGCTTGTTCATCGATTCCTGTGTAAATAGAATGTAAACAACTCTTGCTCTATGGCGGTCACAACCCTAGGTTTAGACCTCAGAATAAAAACAACAGATCAGCGGGCCGCGCATAGCGGACACCGCGACAGAACGCTATGAATACTGATGCCCACATTCTTGTTGTCGATGATGAAGAACTGACCCGGCAGGTACTGAGCAGTTACTTCGAGGAAGAAGGCTACAACGTCCGCGTGGCCGAAACTGCCGAACAGGCCGAAGGCATACTCAGCAGTGAGCCGATCGATGTGATCCTGCTGGATATCCGCCTGCCCGGTAAAGATGGCCTGACGCTTACCCGTGAACTGCGGGTGCACAGCGAGGTAGGCATTATTCTGGTTACCGGCCGTCAGGACGATGTTGACCGCCTGATCGGGCTGGAATGCGGCGCCGACGAATACGTCACCAAACCTTTTAACCCGCGTGAGATTCTGGCCCGCACCAAGAACCTGGTCCGTCGGGTCCGTCACAGTACTCAGACCAAGCCCACCAACGCCCTGCCCCATACTTTCAGGAGCTTTGAGCGCTGGCGGCTGAATATGGACCGGCGTCAGCTGATCGATGAGAATCAGCAAACTGTGCAACTCACCGAAGGTGAATTCCAGCTGCTCAATACCCTGATGCAGAACTCCGGCCGGGTGATGACACGGGATCAGATTCTGGAACAGATCCGCAACCGCGAGTGGGTTCCCAGCGATCGTACCGTCGATGTACTGATCGGTCGGCTCAGGAAAAAGCTGGGCGATGATCCGGCCAACCCCAAAACCATTCTTACTGTGCATGGTGCGGGTTACCTGTTCACCCCGAAACCGGCTGAGATGGAATGATCAGCTTCCGCTCGCTTGGCGCACTGTTGCTGTTGCTGGCCTCTCTGTCAGCATCCGCCGAAGAGAAAACGCTGAAGGCCTGCGGCCACCCTTTCTATCCACCGGTTTCATGGATCGGCGACCATCAGTTGCATGGTCTGGCAGCCGAAGTAAGCCGTCAGATTTTTACTGAACTGGGCTACAAGATCACTTTCGTCGCCGACTATCTGTGGAAGCGCTGCCTGCGGGAAGTAGAGCTGGGCAATGCCGATATCGTTGTTGCCGCTTACCGGATACCCAGTCGGGAGAGTTTCCTGCAGTTCAGCAAGGAGCCGGTAATAGCGGACCATGTCTCCCTGTTTATCAACAACGACAACCCTATCGACTTTAAAAGCCTGGAAGATATCAAAGGTAAAACCGTGGGTCTGTTGCTGGGCGACAGCTTTGGCCACCAGCTGGATCAGTTCCTGCTCCAGCATACTGAAATTGAATACGTTGCCCGCAACCACCAGAACTTTGCCAAACTGGCCCACCAGCGTATCGACTTTATGCCTTTGGGACGACTGTCTGGTCAGTTACAGAACCAGAAACTGGGCTATCACCCTCAGATCAGTCCACTGGATTACCGGGTTGCCACTGAATATTACTATCTCGCCATCGGCCGCAAGAGCGGTCTGGCTGAACACCTGCCCTACATAAATAAGCGCCTGCAGGAGATGCACAGTGACGGTACCATCAGACGGCTGACCGATCAGTCCAGCCGCCACTATCTTGAGCTAGGTGCAGAGGATGGCAGCCAATGACCAGAGAACGGGGTCTGCTGAATCATATTGCCCGTTACTCGAAAGAGCATCCGCTGGGCTACCGCATTATGCGGTATGTCTGCGCCTGCAGTTTTATCTTCATACTGCTCTCCACACTGTTGCAGCTGGCGCTGGATTATCGTCGGGAATTTAAAGCCGTTGATCAGCAGGTAGAACTGGTCCGCTCCGGCTATCTGGCCAGCCTGGCAAAAAGTCTGTGGGATATGGATGAGGCCCAGCTGAAGCTACAGATACAGGGGATCGAAAACCTGCCCGATGTTGCCTACCTGACCCTGAACAGTCAGGAAGGCGGTACCATCAATCTGAGTGAGTTCACAGAACCGCAAGATAATCGAAAAGTTCTCAGCCACAGCTTCGAGCTGATTCATGAAACCGCCAGACAACCCCGACCGTTGGGCGAACTGCAGGTGCACTTCGATCTGCAGGCGATCTATGACCGGATCTGGAAAAAAGGCCTCAGCAGCCTGCTCTCCCAGACCCTTCTGGTGGTAATGATTGTACTGGTGATTCTGGTGATCTTTCATCGCCAGATCACCCGCCACCTGGAAGCGATGGCGAACTACAGCCGCGATATCGGTGCCGGCAAACTGGAGCATCGGTTATCACTGGACCGGACCGCCCCCAGCAAACGCGACGAGCTGGATCAACTGGTACTGGCTCTGAATGAAATGCGCCAGTCGATCCGGAGCGATATCGCCCGGCGGGAACAGGAACAGGAAGAGCTACGCTTTAACCGCGATCAGCTCCAGGCGATGGTGGAAAAACGCACCGCCAGCCTGCAACAAGCGAAAGACGCCGCAGAGGAAGCCAGCAACGCAAAATCCCGCTTCCTGTCGACCATGAGTCATGAGATCCGTACCCCGATGAACGGTATGCTGGGTATGATCCAGCTTCTGGAAACCAGCGAACTCAGTAAACGCCAGCGAGAACAGGTAAAAGTACTGCACGATGCCACCAACGCGCTGCTGGAAACATTCAATTACGTGCTGGAATACGGTCGTCTGGTGGAAGGCGCTTACAGTGCCAGCAGCGGACCATTCTCGCTGCACCACCTGCTGCATAACATTACCGCACTGCTGACACCGGAGGCTGACCGAAAACAGCTCCAGCTGAGTCTGGATATGTCCGATGATCTTGCTGATCATCTGCAGGGAGAATCCGGCAGTCTGCGTCAGATACTGACTAACCTGCTGGCCAACGCCATCAAGTTCACTGATCAGGGCCGGGTATCGCTGCAAGCTTCCACCCTGATGACAACCAGCACAACCCAGCAGATACGGTTCGAAATCAGAGATTCAGGTATCGGGATTGAGCCGGAGTTGCAGCAACATATCTTTGATCGTTTTACTCAGGCGGATGAAAGTATTACCCGGCGTTTTGGAGGGACCGGTCTCGGTCTGGCAATCTGCCGGGAACTGGTCGAGCACCTGGGCGGCTCTATCGGCGTGGATAGTACACCCGGTTCCGGCAGTTGTTTCTGGGTCGAGCTCAGCCTGTTACTGACTGAACTGCCTCAGCCAGCCGTAACCGGTGCAGACAAAACGACGGACACGGCTCCACTGAATATCCTGCTAGTGGAGGATGTGGAGATCAATCAACAGGTCGTACTGGGTCTGTTAGATCAGTACCAGCACCGGGTAACCATCGCTGCGGATGGTCATCAGGCATTACTGATCGGCCAACAGCACCGGTTCGATCTGATCCTGATGGATATGCATCTGCCGGGATTAAGCGGTATCGAAATCAGCCGCCGGCTGAAGAATGATCCCGCCTGCCCTAATCGCCAGACCCGGATTATTGCACTGACCGCCAGCGTCAGACCGGAAGATGTTCACCGTTATCTGGAAGCCGGTATCAGCAGTGTAATCGCCAAGCCTGTACAGAAAAGCCAGTTGCTGGATGCCATTGCGGGCAACCCACTGGCTGTACACAACGCCCTGCCGGACAGTGATCAGTTACCGTTACTGGATGAGAGCATTATCGATGTCCACCGGCAGATGCTGGGAGCCGAAAAGCTCTCGGGATTAATGCAGGGGTTCTGCAAAGTCGTTGATGATCTCTGGCCCCCTCTGCAACAGAGCATCAGAGATAATGACAGTTACGACATCAGCCAGCAGGCCCATAAACTGGCTGGCGCCTGCGATACTCTGGGCTTCAGCCGGGCCAGCCAGCAACTCAGAACGCTGGAGCAGCTTGCCGACAATGGTGACAGCGATCCGGCCAGCCAGCTTGAAACCCTCACGGATACCCTGCAGGCATCGAGAGAGCTGGCCACCGCCTGGCAAGCCCGATAATTCTATAGATTGCTGAGCACGTGCTGATCGATACCGCCATAGATCGCATGGGAATGACCGGTGGTATAAGCCCAGAAGCGATCCCCGTAGGAGAAGTGCCACCACTCCTCCGGATAATTCACAAACCCCGCTTCCGTCATCACAGCCGCTAAAAGCTGACGGTTATCCCGGGCTCGCTGTGTCAGGCCCTGCGCATCGGTCAGGCACAGATCGGGATCAACCTCGGTCCAGCGATGGATATCCATACCAAAATCCAGCGGGTGTCCGGCCCAGTTGACCAGCTCAATATCCACCGCAGCACCGGTGTTATGGGGCGGAATGTTGTTGCTACCATCGGGATACTGCACCGCGGATACCAGACGGGTCGCCTCAACAAACACATCGTCTTCACACAACTCCGGCTGACGTTCCCGGACCCTGGCCTGCTCCTGCCCGAACAACATCTGCTGCACTTCGAGACTGCGATAGGCTTCATAGACACGGATAAAAATACCATCCGGCAGCAGCTTCTGAGCCCGGCACAAGCGCATATACACCCCTTCGCGCATCAGAGTGTAGTCGTGAACCGTTTCCGGACACTCCGGCGGTGGGCCAAACTGCAGCCCCGGCTTAGCGCGAATATCAACCAGATGTTCAAAACACTCTTCGATCGGTACAGCCAGTATTTCGGGTGAAGACGGGGTAAGACGGTGCATAAATATCCTTCTGTCGATCAACTCAAGCATGAAAATGCCCTTATCTGAGCGTAGGGCCTTTTTCCTGTTACGGCAATTCTGAATGCCTGAAAAACGCTGTAAGCAGATCCGCAAGCCGATGATTTTTCTGCAGAATCCAGAAGGCCATTGTGACATGTAAATGGCTGTTTACATCTTTGTACAGAGTTTTACACCTATCTGCTGAGAATCCCATTAATCTATTTGAAACCATTGCTGGTAAGACAATAAAAACAACAGGCGGTACCCGGTTACCAAAGCCTGTCAGGAAGGTTTGCGATGCACTGTACACAAGAAAGACGGCACTTCAGCCCAGTTATGCTGGATACTAACCGTCCCTATCTGCCTGTCACTGAGCAACAGGAACGCCCGCTTCAAGTTGGTTTTATTCTGCCCCCCCACTTCTCAATGATGGCCTTTACCGCTGCAATGGATGCTCTGGTCACTGCGAATCTGGTCAAAACTGTCCCCCTGTTTGATTCCAGAACCATCGCCATGACTGAGACGATGACGCTGTGTGATCTGGGCATTGAGATTCGCTGCGATCAGACCGTTAGCGAACTGCAAACCACCGGCGCACTGCCGGATGTGCTGATCGTTTGCGGTGGATACCGCTGTTCATCGGAGCTGGACCCAGCACTGAATCAGCTGTTACAGGAAGCCGATCGCCAGGGTGTGATTCTGGGCGGTCTGTGGAACGGCGCCATTCATCTGGCTCACGCTGGTCTGCTGGATAACACAGACTGCGCCCT
The DNA here is from genome assembly GCA_025800245.1 of Amphritea sp. Taxonomy (GTDB): domain Bacteria; phylum Pseudomonadota; class Gammaproteobacteria; order Pseudomonadales; family Balneatricaceae; genus Amphritea. The sequence continues at coordinate 15,834 of JAOXSA010000375.1, forward strand.
GCATCCGGAAAACCATATCTTCCTGCGTGAACATTTCCCGAAAGTACGGATTACCGGTCAGGCAATGGCCCGCAACCCACAACGACTGACCAGCGCGGGTCCTAACAGCGCCCTGGACATGATGCTGAGCCTTGTCAGCGAAACCCAGGGACAGTCGGTCACCCGCGCGGTACGTGAGATTCTCAATTGCGATCAGAGCCCCGAGCCTGATCAGGAACAAGCAATCAGCCAGATTGGCGATGATCCGCTGCTGCCGCAAAAGCTGCGCGATATGCTGCAGATTATGGCTGCCAATATTGAAGAGCCGATCAGCGTTGATGAGCTGGCGGAACTGGTGTGTATTTCCCGCCGTCAGGTAGAGCGCTTATTCCAGACTCACCTGAATACCTCGCCTGGTCGCTATTATCTGGAACAGCGCATTACCCACGCGCGCCGCCTGGTCCTGCAGAGTAATGATTCAATCACCAACATCGCCATCGCCTGCGGCTTTGTCAGCACCAGTCACTTCAGCAACTGCTACAAGGAGTACTACGGCATGTCTCCAAGTATTGCCCGCGAGCAGGCCCGGGAAGAGAAGAAAGTCGCCTGATCAGACGATCAGCTGCTGAATCTGCCAGGCTCCGAAACAGAGTAACAGCCCTCCCGCAGCCTGGTTGATTCTCACCATCAGGTGGGCACTGATGCGGTGTCTGATCAGTGCTACCGTGGTCACCAGAAATACCCACCACAGAGCCGATCCCAGAAATACACCTGAGATCATTGTCAGCGCCGTTTGCTGAGTCAGCTGCAAAGCGCCACTCAGAGCGGAGAACACCGCGACAAACGAAACGATGGTCATCGGGTTCGCCAGAGTCAGTATCAGCGCCGATGCAAAGGCCCTGAATGTACCTCCGGAATGGCCTCCGGCTGCCACGGATTGTCCCGGCGCATGTCTTAGCAGTTGTACTCCCATCAGAATCAGAAACACTCCACCGGCAACCGCCAGAGGTACTGCCAGAGCGGTTAAAAAGTGGGTCAGCGCAGCCAGGCCAAACGCGCCGATTGCGCCATACACTGCGTCAGCAAAGGCCGCTCCAAGCCCAGTAGCCAGGCCTTTCTGCGCCCCACCATTGAGCGTACGCTGCATACACAGCAGCCCGATAGGGCCCACCGGAGCCGCGATGGATAAACCAATAACAGACGCTTTCGCCAACAGAAACAGATCCATAATTGCCACTCATAGTCATAGAAAGATAGTCATAGAAAGAATGCAGACTATTGTGACAATCAGCATGACACCGATAAATAAACAGGTTACGGAAAAACAAGCTCTTCAGCTAAACTATTCAGGTCAGACAGAGGTAATACCTGAATTATGAATATCGATCCTATTTCCTGGAAAATTCTCAGCGCGTTGCAAAACGACGGTCGCATCTCCCTCAAAGCTCTGGCCGCTGTAGCAGGCCTCTCCCTGCCGGCAACCTCAGAGCGACTCAAACGTCTTGAGGAGGCGGGTATTATCGATGGTTATCAGGCACAGGTCAGGCCGGAATCGGTTGGCTACGGTGTCACCGCGATCATCGGTATGACAACCCTGCAACCGGACAAAGCAAAGCTGATAGCGACGCTGACGGACATGCCTGAGGTGATCGAATGCCTGCATGTCACCGGTCAGGATTCCTATCTGATCCGTATCGTTACCCGGGATCTGCAACATCTGGAAGATTTCGTCGGTTCGGTGAATCAGTTTGGCGAGACCCGAACCTCCATTGTGCTGTCTCATCCGATCCGGCAACGTCCACTCAGTCGCCCACCTCTGCCAGACGATAACCTGCTCGATAAACTCTGAACGTAAAAAGGAGGCCTGAGCCTCCTTTTTAATATTCACCCATCGCGATTACTGCAGACTCACCGAACCAAAACTCGGTTCTGCCTGGGCACTGCTCAATGCCGATGCGGAGCGGGCCAGCTCCAGCTCGGCATCCTTAAGCGGTTCACGGATAATCGCATTCGGATCGGCGGCGACCCAGACCCCTTTGCGTTCATCCCGCGGAGAGATCCCGATATGCTTGCGATAACAGCGGCTGAAGTGCGGCGTTGAGACAAAACCACAGGCAGCGGAGATCTCAACAATCGACATGCTGGACTGTTTAAGTAACTGTCGGGCACGATCCAGACGTAACTTGAGATAGTAACGGGATGGCGAACAGCTCAGATACTTGTGGAACATCCGCTCCAGCTGACGGCGGGAAACGTCCACAAAGCTGGCCAGTTCATCCAGTTCGATCGGCTCCTCAAGGTTGTTCTCCATCAGCTCGATGACATCCACCAGCTTCGGTTTCGGCTCGCCGCTGTTATGCAACTGACGCAGAGGCACACGCTGCTGGTCAAACTCACTGCGGATACGGTCACAGATGAACATGTCAGATACCGCATTAGACAACTTAGGCCCATGTTGCAGCGACACCATATGCAGGAACATATCCAACGGTGTATTACCGCCGGATGAGGTCATGCGGTTTTTATCAATCGTAAACAGTCGATTATTACAGCGTACTTTAGGGAAGCGCTCCTGCAGCGCCGCCATGCACTCCCAGTGAGCACTGCAATCATGGTCATCCAACAGGCCGGCATGGGCCAGTACGTATGCACCGGTACAGATACCGCCGAGGGTAATATTGCGTCGTCCCATGCCCTGCAACCAGTTAATCTGGCGTGGAGTGAAGCTACGGGTAATATCTACACCGCCAGCCACTACCAGCAGATCAAAATCCGGCGCATTGGTCATGGAAAAATCAGGGGTAAAACTCAGGCCGTCACTGGCACTTACCGGGGCACCGGTTTCTGAAACCATATGCCAGCTGTAGAGTTCCTCTCCGGACAGCTGGTTCGCCATGCGCAGCGGCTCCACCGCAGAAGCCAGCGCGATCATGGTGAAATTATCGAGTAGAAGAAAGCCTACCCGGGTGGTTTTTCTGGAATCCGTTACCGGATTCAAAGCAACAGCTGAAGTCATGGATATGCCCTCTTTAGCACCTGAAAACATAATCAACGGGGTTGCTTTTGTTGTGCAAGAAACAAACCCATCTGATCTCAGTATGCGATTTTTTATTATGTAGGACGGATAGCCTGGTCGTTTTTTCACCGTTTATATTTTGAACCAGACCGCCTGACACCTCTGCATTGCCTGCCTGCGTCTGCTGAGTACCAGAAGCGTCAGTGTCAATAATATGGATTCTGAAATGTCGCGATTATCCAAAAGCGACCATCAGAAAGATTAAATGCGTCTGAAAACGACCAGCCTGAGGATAACTTTGTTGACTCAAATCAAACACATCAACAGCCGCTATTCCTGATTTTCGTCGTAATCAGTCAAGAAAGTTGTTGCTATTCATAGGCTTATCGGTCAAAAAACGACCAGCACATTTTCCGTAGAGCCAATTCCCTGAGTTTAACTGCATTTCAGGATTTTCATTCGGTCAGTGCCCCATCAGTGAACATCAACAGATCATTTCAGTTATACCCGCCCCACTTTGAAGAACTGATTCCATCATTGCTTATCCAGACCGGATAAAGGGTTTTCTGAAATACGTCATGAAGTGTCGTATGTGAACAAAATAATCGCGGTTATCGTCAGCTCGACCTGATGATTTACTGATAGATTGCAAAAACCGGCTCTATGCGAGACGGAACAATAATTACTAAAAAATGGAGATACTACTTATGTGTAGTAATCATGCTAATCGTGGTGTTGTTTATAAAGGCCCGGGTGAAGTCGCCGTAGAATCGATCGCCTTTCCAGAACTGGCTCTGGGCAACCGTAAGTGCAATCACGGCGTTATTCTGCGCGTTCTGACCACTAACATCTGTGGCTCTGACCAGCACATGGTACGAGGACGTACTACTGCGCCATCCGGTCTGGTTCTGGGCCATGAGATCACCGGCCAGATTATCGAATGCGGTAACGATGTCGAATTCCTGAAAGTCGGTGATATCGTTTCTGTACCTTTTAATATTGCCTGCGGCCGTTGCCGTAACTGTAAAGAAGGCAACACCGGTATCTGTCTGAACGTTAACCCGGCTCGCCCTGGTGCGGCCTATGGTTATGTTGATATGGGTGGCTGGGTCGGTGGCCAGGCCGAGTACGTTATGGTGCCGTATGCAGACTTTAACCTGCTGAAGTTCCCGGATTCAGACCAGGCGATGGAAAAGATCCGTGACCTGACACTGTTATCCGACATCTTCCCAACCGGTTTTCACGGCTGTGTCACTGCTGGCGTAGGTCCGGGTTCAACCGTTTATATCGCTGGTGCAGGCCCGGTTGGTCTGGCAGCGGCGGTATCCGCACAGCTGCTGGGTGCGGCCTGCGTGATTGTGGGTGACATGATCGCTGACCGACTTGAACAGGCTCGCAGCTTCGGTTGTGAAACTATCGATCTGCGTGAAGATGGCGATATCGAAGATAAACTGGAAGTGATTCTGAAAGAACGCGAAGTTGACTGCTTCGTCGACTGTGTTGGCTTTGAAGCACACGCCTGCGGTTGTAATCACGGTGTCGAAGCGCCAGCGACGGTATTGAACTCTGCAATGCAGATCACCCGTGCGGGTGGTCAGATCGGTATTCCGGGCCTCTACGTGACTGAAGATCCGGGTGCAATTGATGATCAGGCCAAACAGGGTGCACTGAGCATGCGCTTTGGGCTGGGCTGGGCGAAATCCCACTCCTTCCACACCGGCCAGTGCCCGGTCATGAAGTACCATCGCGCGCTGATGCAGGCAATTCTGTTCGATAAAGTCGACATCGCTAAAGCGGTGAATGTACAGATGATCTCTCTGGAACAGGCTCCTGACGGCTACGCTGACTTTGATGGCGGTGCTGCGAAGAAGTTTGTTATTGATCCGCACGGCAGCGTTGCTGCGTAACCGGACAGATACAACAAAAAAACGCGCTTCAAGGCGCGTTTTTTTGCTTCAGGATCTGCGGTTATGGGTCCACAGTACCCTGAACTATATCCCTATACTCAATTCCTTAATTTTATCTCTGCTCTGACGCTCCAGCTCAGATCAGCGGTTTAATATTCACTGCGTGAATACCGCCCTCTTTGCTCAGAGTTTCAAATTCGACGTCCTGTCCTGATTTAAGGCTGCGATAACCATCCACTAGAATCGCTGAGTAATGTGCAAACAGATCTTCATCAAAATCCTGGGATACAATGAATCCGAACCCCTTTGCATTGTTAAACCACTTTACCTTACCCGTATGCATTAACTGCTCCTCAGTCTACTAAAAGACTCTCAACGTCAAAATCAGAGCATTACTACTCAGAAACCCGCATGAAAAAAGCTCACACAGCTCCCCTGAAAAGCTCAGATGTAATTGTTAACAATGATTTAAGGCGGGTATATAAGAAAAAATCCTATTCTTCAGCGATCCAGCGTATGATGAATTTTTTTCATGTTAATGCGTGCTACAACCAGATGCTGTCCAGCGTAGAGTCTGCGCTATAGCGGTGCATGATCTGTGCCTGCAGCAGTTCTGCGGTGGCAATGGCATCGGTAAGGGCATTATGCTGACCATAATGAGGCAGGTTATAGCGTCCCCGGCTGTCCCCCAGTCGGATCGAAGTCTGACGACGACCGATCAGCCGGCCAACCAGATTGCCAAGCCCTTTGCGATGGATCATCGCTTCCAGTTCCATGGTATCAACCACCGGGAAACGGATGCCTTCACCCAGTCGACGGAACAGCGCAGCCTCGAGGAATTCACGCTCAATGTATCGGTAATGAACCACCACGACTCTGCCAGCCAGCGCCTCGACCAGTCCCGGTAATACATCCAGCAGATCAGGTGCCTGCTCCAGATCGGAGTGGGTAATACCGTGAATAACCACCGACTCCTCAGCCAGTTCCTGGCGGGGTTTAAGCAACCAGTGACGGGCTTCGCGAATTCTGATTCGCTGCAGATCAAAGGGTACCAGGCCGATACTGATAATCTCATCATGCTCAGCGTCCAGACCGGTGGTTTCAAAATCCAGTGCTACAAATGGCGCATCACCCAGCAGGGTGTCCGGCGTCGGGCAGCCTGCCTCATAAAACAGCTGCAGACGTGAATCGTTTACATGCAGGGCCTGCTCTTTATAGAAAGCAGGCCAGTCCACGGTGGTATCTTGCGTTGTCATACTCAGTACTCCGCTTATTTACGGCTGTACGGGTAACGGTATTTCAGGAATCGCTGACTGTTACTCAGCACCTGGAATGCCTCTTTCAGGTTACGACGTTCAAAGTCCGACAGGTTTTCCGGCTCAATATTGTTGTCCGCTTCACGGCCAGCCTCAATATCCAGCGCCTGATGGCGAATTCGTACCATGGAGATAAACTCCAGCGCGTCACGGATATCAGTCTCCCGCCCTTTTGGCAGAATATCGGCTTTGATAATGTCATCCAGTCGTTCAAATGAGTTCTGGGCTTTCGATCCCACAGCCAGCGCGTGAACACGGATCAGGTCTGCAAGCGGTGCAGTACCGCGACGCTTAAGGTTCATCGAGTTACGATGCTGACCGTCTTTCTCGACCACAAAGTCTTTAAAGAAACCCAATGGCGGCGTCCGGCTAAGGGCATTCCGCGCCAGACAGGCAAGGAAGTGCGGCGAACGCTTTGCTTTTCGTACAATAAAGTTGTTGAGCTGCTCAGCCCAATCCGTTTTACCCCAGACACCGTCCAGATCGAAAAAGATCGATGCATTCAGCAGTGCTTCCGGATCGGGGTTTTCAATCCAGTCGGCGAAGCAGGCTTCCCACTCTTTGCGGGTTTTACGCCACTTCGGGTTAGTTGCCATGATCAGACCGGTACAGTACACATACCCACAGGCATCCAGACCATCGCTGACAAACTGCGCCAGTTCATCAAAATACTCACCATGAACTTCAGGGTCATAGCGGTTATCGAGAATCAGCGCATTATCCTGATCGGTTTTGACCAGTTGCTCATCCCGCGCCATAGACCCCAGCGCCAGGAAACAGTATGGCAATGGTGCCGGTCCCAGTTTTTCCTCACCCAGTTCCAGCAGACGCTGCTTGAAGCTACGGCCGATAACCGACATCGCACTGCCGATCATATGGGAGTTAGCATCCTCATTAACCATCCGTACGAAGCAGGCATTCACTTCTTTCGCCAGCTGAGCCAGCTCTTCAACACTGTTCTGGCGCATAATGGTACTTACCATAAACAGGCTGCTCTGGGACTCGTAGCGGACAATATCCGAGGTCGCCAGTACACCGACCGGGCGCTGATTATCGAGAATTGGCAGATGGTGCAGATTGAAGCGCAACATGGTCATCATCGCTTCAAATGCGTAAGTATCATCGTCCAGTGTGACGGGGTTTGCAGTCATCGCCTCGGTCACTGGAGCATCATACGACAGCCCCGGAGCCACCACCCGGCTACGCAGATCCCGGTCGGTCAGGATACCGGCCAGGACCTTCTCAGGCTCATCCTCTTCGGTGCCAGGACGCATGATCAGCAGCGAGGATACCCCCTCTTCCGACATGGTCTGAGCAGCCTCACGCACAGTACAATCCTGCGGCATGCAGACCGGCTCGCGGGAGATCAGCTGGGTCACCTTGGACACCATCAGATCATTGCTTTCATTCTTGCTGGACACCGCATGGCTGAGACGGCTGTTATCATCCATCTCAACAAAGTAAGCAAACTCTTCGAAACGGTCGCAGAGCTCAAGGAACAGGCTTTCCGGTACAAAATAGATCAGCGTGTCTTCCAGCGCCCGGGCCGGCAGTCGCACCCGGTTGTTCATCAACAATCCCAGCTGGCCAAACAGATCGCCCTCACTGAGACGGTTGTACAGATCTCCGTTACGGCGATAGATCTCAACCGCACCACTGCGAATCACACAGAACTCATGAATCTCATCGCCAAACTGAAAGATGTCACTTCCGGCACGGAAATAAGAGATCTCGATCTGCTGGGCAATCTCATTCACAACATCTTCGGGCAAACTGTTAAACGGTGGGTACTTACTCAGAAAGCTGGCAATCTCGATCTGTTCGGCTTGCATCTGATCGTCCTGTTGACTCACTTATTGTTATGGTTGCGGCCATTATGCCAACCGCCAGACAAAAAAGATCGCCCGAAGGCGACCTTTTCTTAGTTATGCTGAAGCGTGATGCTCAGAGGCAGCAGTGATCAGTATTCAACCACCACATCGCTCTTAGGCACACTGCAGCAGGACAGTACGTAACCCGCTGCGATATCGTCATCGGTGATACCACCGTTGTGCTCCATGGTCGCTTCACCTTCTTTAACCATCACTTTACAGGTACCGCAGATACCCATACCGCAGGCTTTCGGAATGTGAATGTCCAGTTTGGACGCCGCCGCGTGCAGGGTTTCACCCGGTGCCAGCTGTACGCTCTTGCCATTGTTAGCAAACTCAACCCGCAGCATATCGGACTGAGTCAGTGCTTCCGCTTCTTCTGCTGCGATATCAGCCTGCTCAATCGCTTGTTCAACATCTTCCTTCGGCGTCTCACCAAACGCTTCTTCGTGGTAGTGAGACATATCGAAGCCGTTGGCTTTCAGCAGATTGCGTACCGCTTTCATGTATGGATCAGGGCCACAGCAGAATACTTCACGCTCCATGAAGTCTGGCGCTATCATCTCCAGTTTTGCCTGATCCAGGTAGCCACGGTAACCGTGCCATGCCTGACCGTTCTCAATATTTTCACAGATCAGGTGCAGACTGAAGTTGCTGACGCGGGACGCCATATGATCCAGTTCGCGCTGGAAGATAATGTCGCGAGGTGTGCGGGCACTGTGAACAAAACACATATCCACTTCGGCATTGGTATCGAACCACCAGCGCGCCATAGACATGACCGGCGTGATACCCACACCACCTGACAGCAGCAGTACTTTACGAGCCGGGAAGTCGATGCAGTTGAACGGACCAACCGGACCGTGGACCGCCAGCTCATCGCCCTCTTTCATATTGTCGTGCAGCCAGTTAGATACCAGACCGCCTGGGGCACGTTTAACCGTTACAGAGAAACTGTAAGGTACAGAAGGTGAGCTGGAGATGGTGTAAGAACGCATTACGGTCTTCTGATCAATCTCCAGTTCCAGCGTTACAAACTGACCCGGCTTGAAGAAGAACATAACCGGCTGTTCTGCCATAAAGCAGAAAGTTTTCACGTCCGGTGCCTCATCAATCACCTTTACACAACGCATTTCGTGACGACCGTTGGCCCAGGTCTGTGTGTTAACCGGGATAAAGCTGTCGGTTTTGCCGACAGCATTGTTGGCGGTTGTGGTCGGAGTCATGGCTAAAATCTCACTGGTTCTGGCGCTTAGCGCCGGTATTCATTGTCGTTATCGTCCAGTTGTCAGGCCGTCACTGCTCTGATTGATAGCTCACCCTTAAAGAATCAGAACAGCGCTATTACAGGCCCGCCTGTGCTGTTGCGGCCATTGTCGTTGTAGCCCTGCTTTTTAAATTATCCATTCACGACAAAAACTTGCTTATTGCAGCCACCCCCAGTAACTACGGGGACTAAGGTCGATTTGAGATCCATTTGGTGTCGTAAATGGTCATTCCCGAAAAGCCTTCTTGAAGGACTATTGCGCTGCAGTTGTACCGACATGCTTATTAAAGGCCATCCACCTTAAGCAATGTTCAAACTATAAAAACCAGTGCCCAATAAGAGTGCACGCTGAGGATAAAAGCCAATGAACCAGAACGATCTGCTGAACACCACCAGCGCAACCTACTCCGATGCCAAGCAGGATATGGCGAACATGCTGGAAAGTCGTCCGGCAAATTACTCTCTGCCACAGCCTTTCTATAACGACCCACAATTCTTCCGTGCCGATATGGAAGAAGTGTTCCAGAAAGAATGGCTGTTTGTCGGTATGACCAGTGAGGTGCCTGAGCGAGGCGACTACTTCACGGTTGAGATCGGCCAGAACCCGGTACTGATCGTTCGTGATGCCGACGGCAGTGTTAATGCATTCCACAACACCTGCCGTCACCGTGGTTCCCGCGTATGTACCGAACACCGCGGTAAAGTGGCTAACCTGGTATGCCCATACCACCAGTGGACTTACGACCTGAAAGGTAACCTGCTGTTCGCTGGTACAGAGATGGGTGAAGGCTTCGACATGAAGCAACACGGTCTGAAAAAGGCGCACACCAAGACCGCAGGCGGCTTCATCTTTATCTGCCTGGGTAAAGAAGCGCCACAGGGCGATTTCGATCAGTTCCTGGAAACGCTGGAAGAGTACATGGAACCGTATGATGTGGAGAACACCAAACTGGCGGTGGAATCCAACATGTATGAGAAAGCTAACTGGAAGCTGGTTCTGGAAAACAACCGTGAATGCTACCACTGTGCCGGCAGCCACCCTGAGCTGCTGAACACTCTGCTGGAGTGGGATGACACCAACGATCCACGCGCTTCTGAAGAGTTTAAAGCACTGGTTGCAGAACAGGCAGCAGACTGGGATGCAGAGGGCATCCCTCACGAACACAAGAGCTTTGGGCCGGGCCTGCGCAACCGTATCGTGCGTATGCCGCTGAAGAAAGGCACCAAGGTAATGACCATTGATGGTGAGTCTGGCTGTAGCAAACTGCTGGGCCGCATCAAGAACCCACACATGGGTTCCATGCGTATTCTGCACCTGCCAAACTCCTGGAACCACATGCAGTCCGATCACTTCATTGTGTTCCGTGTACTGCCAATTTCCGCTCAGGAATCACTGGTCACCACTAAGTGGTTTGTGCACAAAGATGCAGTAGAAGGTGTGGATTACGATCCTGCCCGTCTGCGTCAGGTATGGGATGCAACCAATGATCAGGACCGTATTCTGGGTGAAGAGAACCAACTGGGTATCAACTCTGTAGGTTACCAGCCTGGCCCTTACTCTGAGACATTCGAGTTCGGCATCATCAACTTTATGGAGTGGTACAGCTCCACCGTTCAGAAAAATCTGAAAGGCTAATACTGTAGCCTTTCAGGCATTACCCAAAACCCGGCACTTAGCCGGGTTTTTTGTGCCTGATCAACGATATATGAAAAATCACATATACGAATAATTGAATATACGTTTTTTCATATATACTATATAGCCATTATTCGGGGCCACTCTCGGTTGGCGTCACCACAGATCAGACAGGCAAAAAAAATTATGGGTATCTTTGAGCGTTATCTCAGCCTCTGGGTTGGGCTCTGCATTATCGCGGGCGTAGTACTGGGCAATCTCAGCCCTTCTCTGTTTCAGCAGGTAGCAGCACTGGAATTTGCCCACGTGAATCTGGTGGTCGCGGTATTCATCTGGGTGATGATCTACCCGATGATGGTACAGATAGACTTCGGCGCTATAAAAGATGTCGGCCGTCGCCCCAAAGGGATCGTGCTGACGCTGATCATCAACTGGCTGATCAAACCTTTCAGCATGGCGTTACTGGGCTGGCTTTTCTTTCGGGTACTGTTTGCTGACTGGGTCGATCCAACCAGTGCCGGAGAGTATATCGCCGGCATGATTCTGCTCGGGGTGGCTCCTTGTACGGCGATGGTCTTTGTCTGGAGCCAACTGACCAAGGGTGACCCCAACTACACCCTGATTCAGGTCTCGGTAAACGACATTATTATGGTGTTTGCCTTTGCACCGGTCACCGCTTTCCTGCTGGGTGTCAGCGACCTCACCGTGCCCTGGAACACCCTGCTGCTATCGGTATTCCTGTACGTGGTTTTGCCGCTGATTGCCGGAGTACTCACCCGTCAGATGCTCAACCGAAACGGCAATGGTGAACGGCTGGATAGTCTGTTGAGTACCCTCAAGCCCTGGTCTGTACTGGGCCTGCTGGCGACCGTAGTACTGCTGTTTGGCTTCCAGGCCGAAACGATTATCGGGCAACCACAGACCATTGGTCTGATCGCTATTCCACTGCTGATTCAGACCTACGGTATCTTCGCGCTGGCTTACCTGTCTGCAAAATGGCTGAAGCTTCCCCATAACATTGCCGCACCGGCCTGTATGATCGGTACATCAAACTTTTTCGAGTTGGCGGTGGCCGTGGCTATTTCATTGTTCGGTTTACATTCCGGCGCTGCACTGGCCACGGTGGTGGGTGTGTTGGTAGAAGTACCGGTTATGTTGTCTCTGGTTGCGTTTGCCAATAGAACCCGGCACTGGTTCGATCACAGCGATGTTACAGCGTCAGAGATGTCTGGCAGCCGCTAAGCCGATTAGTATGAATACAAACGGCGGAATACAGATCGAAGAGATCACAGATGTGTAAGTCGCGTATTCTTATATCAGACAGATATCAGCAGAGTCCAGCGGTCTGATACCTGCATGACGGCCTCGTATCATACGCCCTCTTGCTGCGCTCTGTTGCCTTTTCGTGGAGGCAACAGAGCATTCCTGTAATACGCTTACAGTTCCAGCGAACGGGTTAACTGTGCAACGGTCCCATCATCATTCAGCTCAACGGCATAACCTGACCGCTTTTCGAAAAAAGAGCCATTGATCAGATGCCAGCCATTGGTGCTCTTTTCAATAATTCGGATCGGTGCTTCGAATCGGGAGTCCTCGGGATAAAGCACCTGCAGTGCATCCAGCAGCAGTCCCGCCTGGGTTTCGTCATTGATCAGCATACCAGGCTTAATACAGGCTTGCAGCTGCGGCAGTGGCTGCGTTGTAAAGGGCTGTTCAAGAGCCCCGATCAGGCCTTCGCTTTCTATAAACAGGTAATCACCAAACGCGGTGCCTTCACCGGAAGGCGTTTCGAGACTGGGCGTCACGGAAAAAAAACGACACTGGAAAACCTGAGAGAGAAGGGAGTTCTGTCGGGCCGAGACATCGATGCTGATCCAGCTCCGGACCTCCTGTTCGATCTGCCGCTCGGACGACATGCTCTGCGCAACCGCTTGCTGTGTAAAAGCAAGCACTGAAAAACTGACAGCAAGGGCACAGAGTCCCCCTGCACTGAATTGTCTGATCATAATCATTAACCCTTTACGCGCACTTCACTACTCCTGTGCCGGCCCCGCTGAAGTGCATCGCGTTACAGACCGGCAATACAGAGAGTACCCTACTGTCGCATCCATACAAGCTGTTGTTACCGATTTCCTTTACCATGCAGTAAAAATAAGGGGAAGCACTATGCAAACACTGGGTATTTTAGGCGTCGGCCATCTGGCCAGTTACACCGTGAAAGGATTACGCAACGGTGGTGATCAACGCCGCGTTATTCTCTCACCGCGGGGACAGGCGACCGCTAAGATGCTGGAACAAGAGTGCCAGTGTGAAATCGCTACAGATAACCAGTCAGTGATTGATCAGGCCGACATTGTATTACTGTCGGTGCGCCCGGCAGGACTCGATAGCCTGTTGCAGGGACTGACCTTCAGACCCGGACAGATCGTTGTCTCAGTGATTGCAGGCCTGACGCTGGAACAGCTGAACCAGTACAGCAATCTGCAATCGACCACTCTGGTGCGTGCACTGCCCTCTGCCAGTGCCGAAGTTAACTCGGGCCCAGTTCCCCTCTTCCCTGCCAACGACGCGGTAGAAGCCCTGTTTGACACTCTAGGACAAGCGGTCCCACTGACCTCTGAATCACTGTTTGATGTCGCACTGAGTCACGCCTGCCTGCACGGCTGGAGCTATTTTCTGGTGCAGCAGCTGATCGACTGGAGCACTGCCCAAGGCATGGATGAATCCACCGCCAGAAAGATGGTTGCTCACTCCATCGGCAGCGCAATCGACTTTGGCGAGGCCCGGCCAGAACTATCTTATGGTGAGATTGGCCGCTCAATTGCGACCGAAGGAACTTTCACCCTGATGGGGCAACAACATATCGCTGCAGAGAATGGCTATCAGGCCTGGGCAGAGGCGATGCAGGCGGTACTTGATAAAACCAAGCTGTGATCATGACCGGCAACGTCACTCTGACGCTGCCAGTCCCTTATCCTATTGGTGGTGTATGTTTCAGTTACACCATCGAATGCAGACCAAACACATTACCTTCAGTATCAATAGCCATAGTGATAAAGCCATACTGCCCGATCGCCATTTTTGACTGAGTCACGGTGCCGCCGGCTGCGGCAACCCTGCTCTCTTCCTGGGCACAGTTATCACAGGAAAAGTACACGATAATACTATTACCGCCAGCCTGCATACCCGCCATACTGACCAGAGCTCCGGTGGCGCCATAGCTTTCCATATCCGATGGAAACGCCCACATTTCCAGCTCTGCTTCGATAGGGTTATCCAGCTTCTCGAGACTGACCTCCAGCACCGCTTCATAAAATGTCCGGGCTCGGGACATATCGCCTACATAAATTTCAAACCAGCCAATCGGATTCTTTAACATGACGTACCTCATCAGGCCTGTTTTTGAACGGACAATATAAAAGTAGTTCAGGTGTTGCCAAAGGATAGAGCAGCATCGGTTTCAGGCATTAAAAAAGGCGTCCGAGGACGCCTTTTTTAATCGCTGGTCAGTATTTCCAGTGCATCCCGCACTTCGGGCAGCATCACCGGAATCTGCTCCTGCAGTTCAGCAATGGATACATCAAACTGAGTGCGAACCACTTCATTCTGATCGACCAGCCATGCCAGTGCAGCCTGACTGCATTGCTGAGGTGTCCACCCCTGTTCGACAGGTACCCCCAACCCTTTGATGAACTCAAAAAAGTCATCCTGATCAACAAGATCTACAATCATCATCGCGCTTTACCTCACCCAAAACACTCAAACGTTATATACACAATAGACCACACAGGCATACATATAAAAAGCCGACACGAGGCCGGCTTTTTAATCGGGAGTGTGAACTCCCTGCAACTGGATCAGATTTCTGATTTCAGTCCTTTATAGATGCTTACACACATCAGCAGCAGAATCGCTGTGAACGGCAGACCGGTAGTGATCGCACCGGCTTGCAGCGCTTTCAGCGCTTCATTGCCACCACCGTACAGCAGTGCACCAGCAATAACACCCTGCAGTACAGCCCAGAAAATACGCTGTGGTACAGGAGCGTCTACTTTACCACCGGCGGTGATAGAGTCGATTACCAGTGAACCTGAGTCAGAAGAGGTGATAAAGAATACCAGTACCAGAATGATCGCCAGCGCAGAAGTGATAGCGGTCATCGGCAGGTTCTCCAGCATCTGGAACATCGCCAGGGATACATCACCCAGACCGTTAGCCAGTTGGCCTACACCGCCCTGTACCTGATCCAGTGCCTGAGCACCGAAAGCAGACATCCACACAGCAGATACCAGAGTCGGGATCAGCAATACCGCGATCATGAACTCACGTACGGTACGGCCTTTGGATACACGTGCGATGAACATACCTACGAATGGAGACCAGGATACCCACCATGCCCAGTAGAACACAGTCCAGTCTTTGTAGAACTTCTCATCTTCACGACCAATCCAGTTACTCAGAGGTACAACATCAGTAGTATAAGCACCGATAGTCATCGCCAGGTTGCTGAAAAAGCCAGAGATAGAACCTGCAAAGATCACGAACAGCAGCAGAATCGCAGCAATGCACATATTCAGGTTAGACAGCAGTTTTACACCGCCATCCAGGCCACGTACTACAGACATAATCGCAATCGCAGAAACGGCAACAATGATCGCAATCTGAGTGGATATGTTGTTCTCAACGCCGAACAGGAAGTTCAGACCACTGGACGCCTGAGATGCACCCAGACCCAGAGAGGTTGCCAGACCGAAGATAGTCGCCAGTACTGCAACAATATCGATCACGTGACCCAGAGGACCCCAGACACGCTCACCAAACAGCGGGTAGAACGCAGAACGGATAGTCAGAGGCAAACCTTTGTTGTAGGTAAAGAAGCCCAGCGCCAGAGCAACAACACCATAGATAGCCCATGGGTGCAGACCCCAGTGGAACATGGTTGCGCCCATTGCCGCAGCAGCACCTTCAGGTGTGTTAGCAGCAGCGTTCAGTGGCGTACCCCACCAGTCGGTGTAGTAAGCAACAGGTTCTGCAACACTCCAGAACATCAGACCGATACCCATACCCGCTGCAAACAGCATCGAGAACCAGGACATACGGTTGAAGTCAGGCTTGGCATCTGCACCGCCCAGACGTACCTTACCGACAGGCAGGAAAATGAGGAGCAGACAGAATAATACAAAGACGTTACCGCCAATCATAAACAACCAGTCAAAGGTTGTGGTAGACCATACCCGGGCACCTTCCAGCATTGTTTTAGCATCTGCCGGAAACATCAGTGTGAGTACGATAAAGGTGAGGATAGCCAGTGCGCTGGTGGTAAATACAGGGTTGTGGATATCCATCCCCATTACCTGCACGTTATCCTGTCCGGCCTTATAGTCAGAGGTATAATCTGACGAATTCGGGCCGCCTTGAACTTTCTGGTTCATAGAACTACTCCAGTTTTTTTTATTATCTGACTGTACTTCAGTCATCAGCCGTTCAGATGAACAACTTACTGCGATTAAATCGCAGGACTCCAGTCGATGATGGGGTCAGTAATATAGAAAGGTGCCAGCCCCCTCGTTGTGCCTGATTACTGACCAGTTCCTATTTCATCTTACGACAGTACAGATAAGGAAGTTATCTCAAAGCGACATATATCCGAACAGAGTGTCTTTTATCGACAAATTTAATCGCCAATCTTTTGATCCAGAACAACTTTTAAGAGGAACCCCCATTTTTCTCAGGCAAAAAAAAGCCACTCTGTGCCGTGAAGTACAGAGTGGCAATATGCCTGGTAAAATTTCGGGTCAGGCTGTTTCAGATGAAACAAAAGTGCAAGAAGCAGGATCTATAGTACATACCCCTGACACCCGTAAAATTTCCTTTAGCGACTGATGCCTACCGAATCGCGACTTTTAATATCAAGATAACGTTTTTTCGTAACGCGACTGCAACATAAATGAAGCATATGCGGAACTAATTTCCTTTAAGAAAATATCCTTTCTGAAATGCTTCAGACATAAAAAAACCACTCCGAGGAGTGGTTTTATTCGATCAGATCAGCAATTACTTCGCAGCAAGGTGCTCAGCGTGGAAACGCAGATGCTCCTCAATGAACGACGCAATAAAGTAGTAGCTGTGGTCGTAACCCGGCTGCATACGCAGTTCAAAATCCAGACCGCTGGACGCTACCGCACGTACCAGACGCTCAGGTTGCAGCTGCTCAGCCAGGAAGCTGTCATCGCTGCCCTGATCCACCAGAATCGGCGGTACCTCACGGGCGGTACGGATCAGTTCACAGGTATCGTACTGACGCCATTGCTCACGATCATCGCCCAGGTAGTTACCCAGCGCTTTCTGACCCCATGGCACTTCCATCGGATTGCAGATCGGGCTGAAGGCAGACGCAGAACAGAACATGCCAGGATTACGCAGGGCAATCATCAGTGCACCGTGGCCACCCATCGAGTGACCGCTGATGCTCCAGCTATCAGATACCGGTAGTTCACTTTTCACCAGTGCAGGCAGTTCATTAACGATGTAGTCATACATCTGATAATGCTTCGCCCATGGCTCCTGAGTGGCATTAACGTAGAATCCCGCACCCAGACCGAAGTCGTAAGCACCTTCAGGATCATCCGGAACACCCTCACCACGCGGACTGGTATCCGGTGCAACTATGGCAACCCCCAGCTCCGCAGCCACCCGATGAGCGCCCGCTTTCTGCATGAAGTTTTCATCGCTGCAGGTCAGACCGGAAAGCCAGTACACCACCGGTACTGTCTCACCCTCTTCTGCCTGCGGCGGCATATAGACAGCAAAACGCATGTTGCAGCCGAGCACTTCAGACTGGTGCGTATACTGTTTGTGCCAGCCACCGAAGCTACGGTTGGCGCTGATGGTTTCCATAGTCATAGAGATCAACCCTTGTCGAATTCGATTACGGTACGGATACTCTTACCTTCGTGCATCAGATCGAAGGATTCATTGATCTGTTCCAGTGGCATACGGTGAGTGATGAAATCATCCAGTGCGAATTCACCGTTCATGTACTGATCAACGATACCTGGCAGTTCGGAACGGCCTTTAACACCACCGAATGCAGTACCGCGCCATACACGACCCGTTACCAGCTGGAACGGACGGGTAGAGATTTCCTGACCAGCACCGGCTACACCGATGATCACAGACTCACCCCAACCCTTGTGGCAACATTCCAGAGCTGCACGCATAACGTCTACGTTACCGATACACTCAAAGCTGTAGTCAACACCGCCGTCAGTCAGTTCAACAATGACTTCCTGAATTGGCTTATCGTAATCTTTCGGGTTGATGCAGTCAGTCGCACCCAGCTTCTTAGCCAGTTCGAACTTACTCTCGTTGATATCGATAGCAATGATACGGCTGGCCTTAGCCATAGTCGCACCGATAACTGCTGCCAGACCGATACCGCCCATGCCGAAGATAGCAACCGTTGCGCCTTCTTCAACCTTAGCGGTGTTCTTAACAGCACCCATACCGGTGGTTACGCCGCAACCCAGCAGACACACTTCATCCAGCGGTGCTTCTTTATTTACTTTTGCCAGAGAGATTTCCGGCAGTACGGTGTACTCAGAGAAAGTAGAGCAACCCATGTAGTGATAGATAGGCTCGCCATCTTTATAGAAACGGGTTGTACCGTCCGGCATCAGACCTTTACCCTGCGTTTCACGTACAGCCTGACACAGGTTAGTTTTGCCAGATTTACAGAACTTACACTCGCCACACTCAGCGGTGTACAGTGGAATTACGTGATCGCCTACTTCTACGCTGGTAACACCTTCACCCACCTGCTCAACAATACCGCCACCTTCGTGACCCAGAATCGCCGGGAAGATACCTTCCGGGTCTTCACCGGACAGAGTGAATGCATCGGTATGACATACGCCGGTCGCAACAATACGTACCAGCACCTCACCGGCTTTCGGTGGCATTACATCAACTTCTTCAATAGACAGAGGCTGGCCAGGGCCCCAGGCGATAGCAGCTTTAGACTTAATCATGTTTCGCTCCAGCGGACAGATTATTTTTTTATAGGAATAAGGTGGTTCAGATTAGACAAAGAACCATAACAGAGTATGCCCGGATGCGACTTTTTTCTTTCTCAGAAGGGTCGCATCCGGGCATGTATAACCTATAAGGAGGTTATCAGTGTTCTGCTGCTTATCTTAGAACACCTTCTTCGATCAGCAAATCAAAGATTGCCTGAGCCTGCTCGGCAGCTGGCTCATTCTTCATAACCTTACCGCCATCGCCCTGAGACTTCGCCGTTGCGGCTTTGAATCGCTCAGCAGCGGTCTTGGCTTTGACCACTTTCAGACGTTTAGGTCGTTTACGAGCAGGCGCCTCTTCCCAGGCTGCACGTACATCATCGGTAGCACTCTCAACGGCTTGCAGATCCATCAGCGCACGACTGGCCGGACCATAAGCACTCTGGCGCGCTTCCTGTGCCGCATTATCAACGCTGGCAACGAACGGCAGACGCACTTTCAGTGCCCGACGCTGACCACGGGGCAGCGCCTGCAGTACTTCCGCAACGCCATCCTTAACATCAACAATATCGGCAATACGCGGTACCAGTGGCCAGCCCAGCTGTTCTGCCAGCTGGTACGGCACCATACCGGAAGACTCACCACTTTCAGCGCGAATACCAGTCAGAACAATGTCCGGACCGTGCTGCTGCAGGTAGTTCCCCAGTGGCGCCACCGCATCAGCTGCACTGTCCAGCTGCAGTACGCGGATAGACTTCAGCCCCATACCGGCGTAGCTGCGCAGCGCTTGCTGCTGTGGATCACCGGCGTGGAGAACCGTGAGGTTATCCGACGCCAGATTCATACCCAGCTCAACGGCACGACCATCCTGCTCAGCACGACGCTCACGACCTGACTGCGGGTGCTTACCCACAGAGATCAGAGACACTACGTTCAGGTTCTGAGAAATTTGCTTATGCTGCATCCTGATCGCCTCCTTCGGCCTGCTTGGCACGGAATTCCTGCGCCAGTCTCAGCAGTTCAGCCAGAATCTCCTCACTGTCACCAATTGTGCTCAGTGCGGCACGTTTGACCATGTCACAGCCGGCATCGGTGTTGATCGCAACCACTTTGTCGCACTGACCAATACCCTGCATGTGCTGGATCGCACCGGAGATACCCACCGCAACGTAAACCCGGGCGGTAACCCAGGTACCGGTTGCACCGACCTGACGGAAACGCGGCATAAAGCCATCGTCCACCGCCACCCGGCTGGCACCCTCGGTTGCACCCAGAGCAGCTGCCGTATCGTGGAACTGATCCCAGTTATGGATACCGTTACCGGCAGACAGGATAAACTCGGCTTCACCCAGCGGAATCGCATTCGGGTCTACCGCTACCTGGCCCTGATCCTGCAGTTTCGCGATGACAGACGGTACACCATCGATCTCAACCGGCAGCGCTTCGTGACGGGTTTCATCGATCTGATCGGCACACTCTTCCGCCAGCATCAGCAGACGCGGCGTAGCGCGGGTAATATCAGAAGTACCGCCAGCACCACGGCTGACTGTCGTCTCTGCATCTACCTGCCATGCCTGAACCGCCGGACGCTCACCCAGGCGAGCAGCCAGGCGGGAGCCCAGATCAGCACCGCCATTGACGCTGTCAGGGAACAGCCAGTATTTCGGCGTGAAGTTACGCTCAACTTCAACCAGCGCAGCCAGTTGCTGCTCCGGGCAGTAGCCCTGGTATTCTTCGCCGTCCAGCAACAGCAGGCGGTCAACACCGGCGGTGTCGAAACCTTCCTCTTTACTGGTGCCGAAGGCAACGGCCAGTACCGCACCGTTACCTTCGCTTGCAGCAACCAGTTTGTGTGCCTGACCCAGGATATCTTTATCCTGACCGGTCAGACGACCACCAACCATATCCGGTACCACAACCACGTAGAAATCCGGATTCTCAACCTGATGCAGCGGCAGCTGTACTTCCTGCGGACCACTGCTGCGGCGACCACCACCGGCAGCGGCAGCATTACCTTTCAGGCGATCAATACGCTTGATACCGTTCGGGCCGATAAAGCCAACCTTGTGCGGGTTCTTGCGCAGCAGACCGGAAGGTCCGCGCACTTCAGCTTCTTCAGCCACCCCCACAGTACCGTGCAACGGGTGCAGACGGTTACGGGCGATCCACTCAACGCGAGGGTCTCTACGAATTACATCACTCATCAGTGCACCTCCTCGATCAGCTGATCAGCCAGAATCTCGGCAATGTCTTTTACTTCCGGACGCGGCTCAACCACACCTTCCAGCATCGCAGTACACTGCTGACAGCCTACTGCAACCAGCTCGGCACCGGTGGTGTT
Organism: Amphritea sp.; assembly: GCA_025800245.1. Taxonomy (GTDB): domain Bacteria; phylum Pseudomonadota; class Gammaproteobacteria; order Pseudomonadales; family Balneatricaceae; genus Amphritea. Next base: position 37,185 of record JAOXSA010000375.1, read on the forward strand.
CACATCTTCCATACGCATGTCTGCGATACGACGCTCACCAGGGATATCGGTAATCGGTGCACCACCACCGCCGCCACAGCAACGGGAGCGGAAACCGGAACGTTCCATCTCAGCCACTTCGATACCCAGAGAACGCAGCAGCTCACGTGGCGCTTCGTATTCACCGTTATAACGGCCCAGATAGCATGGATCGTGATAAGTCACAGTACCGCCGGAGAATGTATCCAGCTTCAGTTTGCCCTGCTGAACCAGTTCGTTCAGGAAGGTAGTGTGATGCAGCACTTCAACGTTCTTAAATAAGTCGCCACCAAAGTCAGCGTACTCGTTACGCAGACAGTGATACGCGTGTGGATCAGTGGTCACAATACGCTTGAACTTGTACTGGCTCATGATCTCGATATTACGCTTCGCCAGGCTCTGGAATGCAGCATCATCGCCCAGACGGCGAGCAACATCACCACTGTCCAGCTCTTCATCACCCAGCACCGCGAAATCTACATTCGCCGCCTTCAGCAGTTTCACGAAAGAACGCAGGATACGCTGACTACGCATATCGAAGGCACCGTCAGATACCCAGAACAGTACGTCAGCTTCTTTAACATCTTTCATCACCGCCAGGTTCTGGTCCGCAGCCCAGTTGGTACGGCTCGCCGGCGCATAACCGTTCGGGTTATCGGTGGCGATGATATTATCCAGTACTTCAGCCCCCTTGTTCGGAGTATTACCTTTCTCCATGGTCAGGAAGCGACGCATATCAACGATCGCATCCACGTGCTCGATCATCATCGGGCACTCTTCCACACAGGCACGGCAGGTAGTACAGGACCACAGGGTTTCCGGATCAACCAGACCTTCAGTAATGATCTGGGTCGGGCCGCCTTTAGCACTACCCACGTCTTTACCCGGATAAGGGCTACCGGCGTAGTTGGCATCGGTACCACCGGCCAGACCTACGACCATATCCTGAATCAGTTTTTTCGGGTTCAGCGGCTGACCGGCTGCAAACGCCGGGCACATCGCTTCACAACGACCACACTGTACACAGGCATCAAAGCCCAGCAGCTGATTCCATTTGAAGTCAGTCGGCTTGGACACACCCAGGATATCCTGGCCCAGATCAACTGGTTTCAGACCGGTAGAACGACCACCACCGAAACGCTCCTGACGACGGTGGAATGCCAGATGCAGTGCACCGGCAAAGGCGTGCTTCATAGGGCCGCCCCAGGTCATACCGAAGAACATCTCGCCCATACCCCAGATAATCAGGGCAGTCAGCACGATGGTCAGAATCCAGCCTCCGGTACCTTCTGGCAGTACACCAGCGGCAGGCAGAGTCAGGACAAAGAATGCACCGGCAAAAGACAGCAGGCTCTTTGGCAGACGCATCCACGGACCTTTAGAGATCCGGCTCGGCGGATTCTGACGGCGTTTTGCCACCATCAGACCACCGACGAACATCAGCGCCAGTGCAGCCAGCAGGCCCCAGGCCAGAATTTTGCTCTCAATACCGAACAGATGAACCACGATGATCAGCACAGCGGAGAGTACGAAGCCACCACCGGCAGCAACGTGGGTCTTGGCCATGTACTTATCGCGCTCAACGATATCGTGCAGATCGTGGAAATAGCGTTTTGGAATCGTCAGCAGACCAGCGATCAGGCTGATCGACTGCTCCGCTGGCTGGCCAGCGCGCCACAGACTGATGCGGCGAACGGCACCGATTACAGCCAGCGCCAGCGCTGCTGCAATCAAGAGGGGGTGTAACCACTCAAAAATCATAACTCACCCTCACTAAACAGGTGACGGCAGTTTTATCTGCCCTGTTATTATCTACGGTCTGTCCTCAGACAGACAAAGAAGGACCTTGTCCGGACAAAGCCTGAATAAGCAACAGGCGGGGTAGCTCAGCGCCACCCTGCCTGTTTCATTGCGTTATTACAGGTCTTTACACAGACGCAGCGCGTCGTACATCGCAGCGTGAACGTTACGCTGAGACACACAGTCACCCAGACGCCACAGGATCATGCCGTCACCGGATTCAGACGCTGATTCCAACAAGACGGGCTGCGGTTTGATGTCGAACAACGCATCGTTGTCGATCTGACCCTTGTTGCGGGACTCTTCTTTCAGCTCGTAGTACAGCTCTTCGTTTGGACGGATACCGTTCTCAACGACAACCTGATCAACCACACGCTCTTCGCGCTGACCGGTGTACTCGTTCTCCAGGACTGCAACCAGGCTGTCACCTTCGCGGTAAACCTTCTCCAGCATGAAGTCAGAAGTCATGATCACTTCTTTCTCGTACAGAGAACGGTAGTAAGTCGGGAAGGTTGTACCACCGATGCCTACACCCGGTTTGATATCGTCGGTTACCAGCTCAACCAGAGAGCCTTTCGCCGCTGCGTAGTCCGCAGTAGACATACCGGAGAATTCACAGATGGTGTCGTAGATCAGGATGTTCTTACCCGGCTCTACCTTGCCGCTCAGGATATCCCAGCTGGCAGTGATCAGGCCTTCTTCAGCACCCCACTCAGGGTTCTGATCGATGAACGGGCGACCACCGGTTGCCAGAACACAGACATCCGGGTTCAGTTCGCGAACCAGACCGGCATCAGCAGCAGTACCCAGACGGATATCAACACCCAGACGTTCCAGTTCCATGACCAGCCAACGGGTAATACCGGCGATCTGATCACGCTGAGGCGCTTTCGCAGCCAGAGTCAGCTGACCACCCAGCTCTTCACCCTTCTCGATCAGGGTAACGTTGTGGCCACGTTCAGCTGCAACACGTGCTGCTTCCAGACCACCAGGGCCACCACCGACAACAACCACTTTACGTACCGGGCCAGCGGTCTTCTCGATGATGTGCGGCAGACCCATGTACTCACGGGAAGTCGCAGCGTTCTGGATACACAGTACGTCCAGACCCATGTACTGACGGTCGATACAGTAGTTTGCACCAACACACTGACGGATCTGATCAACCTGATCCATTTTGATCTTAGCGATCAGGTGTGGATCGGCGATGTGCGCACGGGTCATACCCACAAAATCAACGTAACCGGCTTCTACGATACGCTTAGCCTGGTTAGGATCTTTAATGTTCTGTGCGTGGATAACCGGCACGTCTACCACTTCCTTGATACCTGCTGCCAGGTGCAGGAAAGGCTCAGGTGGGTAGCTCATGTTTGGAATTACGTTCGCCAGCGTGTTGTGAGTATCACAACCGGAACCAACCACACCGAAGTAGTCGATCTGACCAGTTGCGTTGTAGTACGCAGCGATCTCTTTCATGTCGTCGTGGTTCAGACCGTCCGGGTGGAATTCGTCACCGGTAATACGCAGACCCACAACAAAATCAGGACCCACTTCTTCACGTACCGCTTTCAGTACTTCCATACCGAAACGCATACGGTTCTCGAAGCTGCCGCCCCACTTATCAGTACGCTTGTTTACACGTGGAGACCAGAACTGGTCGATCATGTGCTGGTGTACTGCAGACAGTTCAACACCATCCAGACCACCTTCTTTTGCGCGACGTGCAGCCTGTGCAAAGTCGCCGATTACGCGCCAGATCTCTTCCTCTTCGATGGTCTTACAGGTTGCGCGGTGAACCGGCTCACGGATACCGGATGGCGACATCAGGTTCGGCCAGTTTTCACCGTCCCAACGGGAACGACGACCCATGTGGGTAATCTGAATCATGATCTTACCGCCGTGCTTGTGCACCGCGTCAGCCAGATTCTGGAAATGAGGGATAATACGGTCAGTAGACAGGTTTACAGAGCTCCACCAGCTTTGCGGACTGTCGATGGAAACCACACTGGAACCACCACAGATACAAAGACCACAACCACCCTTGGCTTTTTCTTCGTAGTATTTAACGTAGCGATCGGTAGTCATACCGCCGTCGGTCGCGTAAACCTCGGCGTGAGCAGTACTGACAATACGGTTACGGATTGTCAGCTTATTGATGTTGAGTGGCTCAAACAGAACGTCAAACTGGGACATGGTCTTAAACCCCGTCTTCTGCACCAGCATAGATACTGGTATGTATTTATTATTCCCGCAGACTATGTTGCCCGCGTGGTCTCTTGTCTTGGCTTGAAAACAAAGGGGTGCCGGTCACATTATCTGGGTGCTGACCGGCACCGGTTTTCATAAGGATTTACAGTGGCGCTACTTCGAAGTAACCCACATCGCAACCCTCTTCAGCAGCACACTGAGTCTGTTCCGCTTTAGTGCGAACGTCATAACCCAGGCTTTCTGCGATCTGATCCATGGCACCGGCAAACCAGCCAGTGAACATGTAATCAACCTTGCGGTTAACCTGACCGTACTGGTAAACAAACGCAGAGTTTTCCAGACGTACTTTGGCAGTACCTTTTTCCAGGTCCAGTTCTTCAGTGATGAAGAAGCCCCAGCCACGCTGAGACAGACGCTTCATGTAGTGATCCCATACGTCTGCGCCGGAGATACCGTGTTCAGCCGCTTCTTTTTCACACCAGTAGTGAGCAGACTTGTAACCAGCCTTGTACAGAATCTCAGCGTATTTCTCAGCGCCGATCTCTTCTTCAATGGCCATGTGGTTGTTTACGAAAAAGTGACGTGGCACGTACAGCATAGGCAGTGCGTCGGTAGTCCATACTCCGGTTTCGTCATCTACTTGGATTGGCATTTCTGGCGCATGTACACCCATTTTCTCTACCTCTGATCTCTTATTGTTCTAACAATCAATGTGTCGTTTTTATCAGGCCGAAGCCTCGAAAATTCTCAGTTCTGACTTTTTCAGGACAAAGGAAGCCCACAACGCTTTGTTTGAGCCCTATATAAGCAGGATTCAGACAGCGCCGTAAGCGACCTTTATGAATGGAAAGTCAGTGGTCGGGGATTACTCGCCCCAAACGTCTTTCAGTAGGTTGACCCAGTTATCACCCATGATCTTGCGAGTCTGAGTCTCGGAGAAACCGTGACGCAGCAGCGCTTCAGTCAGGTTCGGGAACTCACCTACGGTACGGATACCTTTAGGGTTGATGATTTCACCGAAACGGGTCAGACGACGGGCGTAGCCCTTGTCGTGAGTCAGGTATTCGAAGAAATCTTCACCGTGACCCTGAGTGAAGTCGGTACCGATACCGATCGCGTCTTCACCCACAATGTTGTACACGTATTGTACTGCCTCAACGTAGTCGTCGATGGTAGCGTTAACACCTGCACGCAGGAATGGAGTAAACATTGTTACGCCCACGAAACCACCGTTATCTGCGATGTACTTCAACTCTTCATCGGAACGGTTACGTGGATGCTCTTTCAGACCGGAAGGCAGACAGTGAGAGTATGCAACCGGCTTCTTGGATTCATCGATAACTTCTTTAGCGGTGTTAGGGCCTACGTGAGACAGGTCACACAGCACACCTACGCGGTTCATTTCAGCAACGATCTCACGACCGAAACCAGACAGACCACCATCACGCTCATAACAACCAGTACCTACCAGGTTCTGAGTGTTGTAACACATCTGAGTGATACCCACGCCCAGATCCTTAAAGATCTGTACGTTACCGATCTGGTCTTCGTATGCGTGCGCATTCTGGAAACCCATCATCACACCGGTCTTACCTTCACGCTTAGCGCGGAAGATATCTTCAGTGGTGCGAACCTTCATCAAGATGTCGCTGCTTTCGTCGATCATCTTGTTCATATCAGCGATATTGCGCACGGTGCCTTCGAAGTTTTCCCAGAAGGAAACTGTGCAGTTCGCGGCTGTCAGTCCACCCTTAGCCATGTCTTCGAACAGTTCGCGGCCCCAGTTGGCGCAGATCAGACCATCGATAACGATGGAATCTTTGTGCAGTTCTGCTGCATTCATTATTTTTGTCCTACTTAATCGTCAACGGTTTTACTGCGCAGTTGCACTTACGCAGCAAGGCAAAGAACAAATAGGGGGCGTCCCTCCTATCATGCAGAGACAGTGTAAATATTCAGGTAAAAGAGTATGGAGCTGGAAACGACTTACGCGATGCCAAAAGCGACTCTTTTTACCGTTAACGACATAACCAGACGCGACCCGGATTGTCATATCTGCATCAGGATAACGGTATAAATTGCTGTAGACGCTGTTTCAGGTACAAAAAAGCCGGACCTGAGCCGGGCGTGATGACGCAATCAGAAATCCGTTCAGCCAATCCTGTCGCTCAGCAACAGAGCAGCCAGCGTCCACATCATCAGGCAGACCAGACCATCCAGCACCCGCCACGCCATCGGTGAACGAAACAGCGGCGCCAGCCAGCGGGCACCCAGACTGAGACAGAAAAACCAGATAAATGAGAACAGCGCAGCGCCGGCACCAAACCAGTACCGCCCCTCTTCCGGATAACGCCCTCCGATACTGCCCAGCAGCACCACGGTATCCAGATAGACATGAGGGTTAAGCAGGCTCAGGGCCAGCGTGGTCAGCAGCGCCGAGCGCAGATCAGAGAACTGTCGCTTACTGGCTTCCAGGCTGCCCGGATTGATCGCCGCTTTAAGCGCATTCCAGCCGTACCAGAGCAGAAACAGTGCCCCGGCCCAGGTCACCACCTTTAACAGCACAGGCGAACTGCTGATCAACGCACCCATCCCGGCAATACCCGCCGCAATCAACAGCGTATCGATCAGGCCGCACACCCCGGCAATGGGCCAGTGATACTCCCGTCGCAGCCCCTGGCTCAACACAAACGCATTCTGCGCCCCAATCGCAATGATCAGGCCGGCACCGGTAGCAAGTCCGGTAAAAAACGGGGTCGGCAGAGGCAACATATCGTACATCGGTGGTGGTTTCCTGAAGTCAGAGTGAAGAACCGGGCTATTCACCCCGGACAGTTATATCTCGTATCAAACTGGTGCTAGCTTCAACCATTCGCTAAAGTAAGTAAAACTAATAATTTTAAATACTCATTAGCAATTCTTATGATTGATTATCGCCAGCTTCAGGCCTTCGCCACCGTATTGGAAGAGCAGAGCTTTGATAAAGCCGCACAGAAGCTGTTTATCACCCAGTCGGCGATATCCCAGCGCGTAAAACAACTGGAAGAGAGTCTGGGACAGGTACTGATCATCCGCGGCCAGCCTTTGCAGGCAACGGATACAGGCCAGCAACTGCTGAGGCATTATCAGCAGGTCAGCCTGCTGCAGAACGATCTGTTCAAGCAGTTGGGCGATGAGCAGAATCAGGGATTCACCCGGCTGACCATCGGCCTGAATGCCGATACTCTGGCAACCTGGTTTTTTGACGCACTGGCTCCCCTGCTTAAGCAACACAATATTCTGCTCGAATTACACGTCGACGATCAGGATCAGACCCATAAGCTGCTTAGACAGGGCCAGGTAATCGGTTGCATCACCGCGTCAGACCAGCCAATTCAGGGCGGCAACTGTATAGCGTTGGGAATATGTCGCTACCGGGCGCTGGCCAGCCCGGCATTTATCCGGCAGCACTTCCCTACCGGTGTCAACTCAACTACCTTGCAACAGGCGCCCATGGTTGAATACAACCAGAAAGATGAACTCCAGCAGCAGTATCTGCAGCGCTATTATCCCGACTGTTTAAAGCCTGCCGGCCACCGGATACCATCAACCGAGAGCTTTATGGAATTTATTGCCCGGGGTTATGCCTGGGGAATGGTTCCGGATCAACAAAGCCGGACTCTGCGAGAGCAGAACACACTTGCCGAACTGGTCGCAGATCAGCCACTGGATATTCCCCTGTACTGGCATAGCTGGAATCTCTCCAGCGACATTGCCCGTCAGCTCAGCCAGATACTGGAAACCTTCTGTCGGAATACCCTGCTTCCTATTGATTAACAGGTCTGCATTGATACGTCTTCATAGATAAGCACTGCATATACTGGTGAAAAAAATTCGCTTTAATCCTGTCCTGCGCCGCCGATAATCTGAACACCTGCTCAAGTTCAACAACACTAAATAAAACCGGGCAGTGAAATGGGTCAGAAGACCGCTATTTCTCTTAAGGGTGACTTACATGGATGATAAATCGTGGACGGCTGCGGCAATTAAGCGGGCTGTGGTAATCGCACTGATCGTTGGCACATTATTAAATCTCATCAATCAGAGTGAGGCACTGCTGGGTAGTCAGCCACTGAAATGGCTGCAGGCAATTCTCACCTACTCGGTACCGTTTATGGTATCGCTGTTCAGTAGCTGGCTGGCTATGTCGTCCCGCCCGGCACCAGAGCCCTGCCCCGATACGTCAGAGTTGCAATTGCCTGTTGCGCCTCATATCGAAGAGCTGACCGGTCTGTCACAGCAGGTTCTGACAAATGCCACCAACGTTAATCGCGCCTCCCGTGAGCGGCTGACCTTTTTTGAAGAACTCTCTGCCAGTATTCACAGCTCTATGACCGAGCTACAGGGGATCGGCGACACTCTGCGCAGCAGTCAGGATGATCTGCAACAGATTCAGACAAACTTCGGTCAGCTGTGCCAGCAGACCGGCTCACTGGGACAGGAGATCTGCCAGTTTTCCGATGCCTCCGGGGCACTTAAAAGCGAGATCAACCAATTTCTTAACTCGTTCGAAGGGATCTCAAGCCTGGCCTCTGCCATCACCAATACCTCAGAACAAACCAATCTGCTGGCACTCAATGCAGCCATTGAAGCTGCCCGGGCCGGGGAAGCAGGTCGTGGATTTGCCGTCGTTGCTGATGAAGTAAAAATACTGGCGCAGAACTCACGCAATAACGCACAGAATATCGACCAGAATCTTGAAGATCTGAAACTCCATGAAGCGTCGCTGAAAAACCAGTTACAGCGTATTGATGAAAACGTGCAACGGGCTATGAATTCAGTCTCCGGCGATGCCGAGAGCGGTATGGCAAATCTGACCGATGAGGCCCACCACCGCATTGAAGCGCTGTTTATCAGTATCAAACAGATCAATGAGCGCACCGCCCACGAGCTGGAAAACTTTAAGCGTATCTCCAATCAGTTTGACAAAGTACTCAGCGACGCTGAGAAAGCGATTCACGGCTCCGCCGCTAATATGCAGATCGGTTCATCAATGGTCGATCTGAGCAACGCAGCGGTCCGACAACTCACACCGGCGAACTAATTACCTGCGCCCCGGTCTGACAGTTCTGTGGTATTCATTAAACGATCAGGACTGTCAGTAATGCGCCTACTCAGATTAACCGGTTTTACCCTGCTTTTAAGTCTTCTGCTCAGTGGCTGCAGCGCACTGGTCACCCCGGATAAAACGGACCAGGTTACTGAACTGAAACCCGGTGCCTACGAGATCGACCCTAAACACAGCACCCTGCTGTTTAAGATCGGCCATCTGGGACTGTCGACCTATGTCGGCCGTTTTAATGAGTTCAGTGCCAGTCTGGACTTTGACCCTGACGATATTGCTGCCACCCGGCTGGATGCCAGAGTGGATACCGCCAGCGTAGATGTGAATGACAGCTTTATTGAATCAACCCTGCAGGAGAGTTACTAGTTCCACAGTGAACAGTTTCCTCAGGCCGCCTTCACCACTACCCGGGTAACCCCGCAAGGGGACAATCGCTTTGCCTTCACCGGTGATCTGACCCTGCGTGGAGTCACCCGCGAAGTCACTCTTCAGGGCCGCTTTAACGGTGGCGCCACCAACCTGCTGACCTTTAAATACACCCTGGGCTTCACCGCCAGCGGTACGATCAACCGTACCGATTTTGGTATCGATAGTTATACAGGCCTGGTCGGCGAAGAGGTAGAGCTGGAGATATATGCGGAGTTTCAGCGGCTATAGCACTCTGAACCGGCAATACAATACTGGTTAGCGGCTCTCGGACCAGCAAGTCGCAGCAGACTCAGAATGGAACTTGCTGCCCACTCATTTCCTCTCAACCCATGCTTCCCCAATTCAATGAATCCGCAATCGCTGCCGCATCTTGATCAGGAATCAAGTTCAGATTCCAGGATATCGAGCATTTCCTGCCGGATGTACTCGGCACGATCTCTTGAGGTTAATGCGCCGCCCAGCTCAAGAGTCTGACCACTCTCCAGTTGCAAACGCAAACTGAAATGATATTCCCTTTTCTGGGGCCACTGGCTTCGGCTATTGGAAGAACGGTATACCTCAATATCGCTGATTTCACTGGCCTTAAAGCAGCATTCTCTGACAAGCCGGCTGAACCAATGTACATGAACGGTACACTGCTGAGCGGTTACCCTGACATAACAATGTCTGCCGCTTAACCATCCCCCGGCAGCGATAAATGCACCCGAGAACAGCACAACAAATGTATTCGGTACAGTACCACTGGCAAATGCGGCATAGCCAATAACAGACATCATCAACCCACCGACCGCCGCCAGAAGCCAGCCGGTTTTTACCTGCGCACCCTTCAGTTTCAGGCTTAGCCCACTGCCTTCATTACCAATCGACAGCGCATCATAAAGCTCAACCGTTTCATCCAGGGTAAGCGGCTCTGTCTGATCCTCAGCGAACTGCTCGTTCAACTGACTAGCATCGGTAATGAAAACGGGGATCTCATAGTCTCTGTCAAAATTAACACCAGCCACTTCCACACGAACATTAACAACCCATTTATGATAGCTGTCACCCGGTGGAGTTGACGGCCGACAGGCTCCGGGAACCTTAAAGTCAAACCGAATCAGGGAGCCTTCTGCGTCATCGGTGAGTGCGGAACGCTGTTGTGAAGCCCATATTACCTCTTGCTCAGTACGAGTATTCTTTCCACTATAAACAGTCCGGTATCGAATGCATTCAAGGGTAATATGACAAGGAGGTGCAGATTTGCATTGCCGGGAAAGCCTGAGAGATCCACCAACAGACCCACCAATAACCCCGGGATAGGGCGTCAGTGTAACAGGCGCTTTACCCACTATTTGCCATGCCCTGTACTCCTTCCAGGCTTTATATCCGGCCAGGGCTGTCACAACAGCCGCCGATATAAAAAACGCCAGCCTGATGACAAGCTGGTCATAAAACGCGATTGCGCCAAGGGATAAAAACATAGCAGCAATAAGCGCCATCAGAATCAGCGAGCCGAAGCGGCTTTTAGCATTGGAGTAGACTGTCGGAGAATTCCATTCAGCCTGAGTCGTCCATGGCCTCGTGGGATCTGCACGGCTGACTCTTAGCTGTTTAAAAGCCTGATACAGGCTGTACAACAGATGTCCGCCACCTAACAGAATAAAAATCGAGCTGAACAGCCCCATCATCAGGGGGACAGTCCAGTCAGGACGGGGAAAGATTATCGCTTGCGCAGGCTGTTCTGGATTAACCCGGACTCTGAAGCCCTCCGGGCTTTGCTGTAACTGATGGATCTCGGACAGGAGTTCATGGTAACCACTGCTGTTACTGCCCAGAGAGTCTGCCACAATAACCCGGTTGCCGGTGTAATACTGCCCGTTTATCTTATAGGCATATCGGGCTGTCAGCTTATACATAGCCTCAGCAGCCGTTTCATTTTCATCCTGATAGCGGACAACTTGCGCTTCAAGCAGCTCTGCAGGAATGATATGCCAATGCTGCATCTGGCGACTTTCCTGAAGCGGCATCAATACAAAACTGTGAAACAGCGAAACACCGATCAGTAAGGCGGTCAGACCACCCACACTGCTGAAACGGCCTAAACGATTCATAGGCTCCCTGCCTGTCGAACATTAGTTTAAGCGTCTACCATAGCGGATAAAACCGATGCATGCAGCCCTTTTTCATGACAGAACGGCGGGATCTGACCCGGCAGCACTGGTTTACTGAACAGATAACCCTGACCGTAATCGCAACCAAACTCTGACAGCAGCTCGGCACTCGCAGAGTCTTCGATACCCTCCGCCACAACCCGCATCCCCAGATCGTGACCGATAGCAATGATATTTTTGACCAGCGCTGCACTGGTCTCACAGCCGGTAATATCCTTCACAAAGCTCCTGTCGATTTTCAGAGCCTGAAGATTCAGTTGTTGCAGATGACTCAGCGATGACAGGCCGGTACCGAAGTCATCCAGCGCAATACTCACACCATGTTCTTTCAGTTCGGACAGTACAATCTCAGCTTCCTTGATCACCTTCATGGTGGTGTCTTCGGTTACCTCGATCCAGACATTACCATCGCTCAGACCGTACTTACGGATCAGTTGAGTAATGGTATCGACCAGATCCAGTCGGTACATAGAAGGCGAGATATTGATCGACACCGGAGGCATATTGGTATCGTTTTCCAGCCACTGCTGGTACTGCTGACAGACCCGTTCGATAATCCAGCATCCCAGCTCATTGGCTACACCGTACTGCTCGGCTACATCAATGATATCCAGTGGCGATATCGGTCCCAGCTCAGGATGATTCCAGCGCAATAAAGCTTCCAGACTGCGAACACTGCCGTCGGACAACGACACAATCGGCTGATACTGAATATGCAGACCACCGCTGGCAATCGCTTCCCGCAGGTCCCTATTCAACTGATGACGCCGCTGCTGCCACTTATCCATTTCCAACTGGAACAGACGGGCACTTGAGGTCGGCCCCTGCTCTTTGGCTTTATACATCGCCATGTCAGCACGGCTTAACAGAGTGCTGGCATCATGACCGTGTTCCGGGTACAGCACACTGCCGATACTGGCACCGATATAACAGGCATGCCCTTCAACCAGGAACTCATCTTCCAGTGCATCGATAATCTGTCGGATAACCGGTTGCATCTCATCTTCTGTAGCAACGCCGTATTGCAGTACTGCAAACTCATCGCCACCGAGACGGCAGGTAAGGCTTTTATGGTGGTGGTCAACCAGTTCAATGAGGCGCGCCGCGACTGCTTTAAGCAGCATATCTCCGGTGTGATGCCCCAGAGAGTCGTTAACATCCTTGAAGCCGTTAAGGTCGATCATATGCATCGCAAAGGGCCTTCTGCGATTACACAGGTCAGTCAGTTCACGCCGCAGATAAGCCCGATTAGGCATCATGGTCAGACTGTCATGCAGCGCCTGATAGCGATTCCGGCGGTTCTCTTTCACCACCATATGCAGTAACAGACTACCGCTGATAATCAGACCAAGAATCAGAAAGATCAGCTTCTGCTGT
>JAOXSA010000377.1 GCA_025800245.1 Amphritea sp.
TTTGAGGGGCATCAAGTCACGCTGGCACAAATGCCACGCAATCTACATAATTATTACACTATCACTACAATTTACCAATTCACTCCACTCCTTGCTAGTCACAAATTCATTTCCGCTAGCACTTCATTACAGAGTTTCTTATACTGCCATGGGTTGCCGCTGACTCGTCGCAGACGCAGTCCGTTAAGATTCCCCGCAAGGGGGCACACCTCAATTTCGGCGCACACACCCCCCTGTTGTAGTGTGAATGTCTGATCCGATTGCTCGTACGCGATCTTGGACGAGCGCAGATCGAGCGATCTCCTTATTTCGCTGATAATATCCGGGATACACTTGTTAGAAGTCATATTTACAGAGAATGCCATCCTAAGGTTGTTCGTTTGAGTCAAGTCCGGAGTTACGTCTCCTTTGCTCGGAGACTTGAGTAAGGAGTCCTGATAGATCGTACCGTTGGGAGAAAGAGTCCTGTAAAGTAATCCGTCTCTTACTCCTTCTTCCAAATTGATATTGTTATTTAACACGTCCCTGGCGTGGTTTTGCGCTAAAACGTTGTTCGCCGTCGCCCTTCTTAGCAAGTCCATGGAATTCCATGCTTCTTGTGAGGACGCCACCGTGTGGTGGCGGCGGTGATGCACGGGCGATCGCTGCCCGATATTTCCCGTTAGTAGCGAACCCGCGGGATTTGATGCGAACGCCGAAAGAAGTGATGTCGGGGCTAATGGGAGTGTCCCGCGGCCCATTCCCCACGTAGCCCTCGCCAATTCTTCAAGATCATTCTCATTTACCATGGCATTTCCCATCATAACTCCTGGCAGACCAGCGGGTACTTGCGGGATTGTCCGCGTTTCAGGGACATTTTCCGACAAGCTTCCATTAGACAAGGTCCTCGCGGTGACGTTCGGAATGGGGTACCGCTGACTCAATGGTACCGCGGATATAAGAGGAGAGGCTGGAGAGGTTGGCGGAGAAGGACCTGAGGAAGACAATGCTCCACCATCACTAAGGAATGAAGAGGGGTTCGCTTGAGAGGAAAGGATGCTCTGAGAAAGAAAACTTGATGTCTCCGTAGCGGAAGCAGGAGGGGACGAATCCTCAACCAGGAGGCTGCCTCTAGGCGAGTTCGACACGAGGTTTGACGCTAGAGACGATAGCGCGGCGCTGTCCTGGCCGATGCCCCCGGAGGTGGGGTGCAGAATGCCAGCAGCAGGTGGACAGTGTTCAATATTCAACCTCTGCATCTCTTGGTGAAGCATATCCTGATGCTCCATCGTCGACTGAGCTTGCGGCGGCGCTTCATCTAGATCCTCCACCGAGCTCCTCAGCACCATGTCTGGCCTCAGCCCTTCAACCTCTAACTCCTGGCTCGTGTTATACGCGGGCGCGTACTGCTGCTGGAACTGCGCCAGCGTGGCGGCTAACGAGTCGGCTCCCTCCGAAGCCCTTCGGTTATAAAACTGCTGCAGGTGTAGCTCGTGCTGTTCTTGTTGCCTGCGCTGTTGCTCTTCTTCCGCTACTCTGCCATACTGCTGTTGCAGTTTCAAGCACTCTTCTTGCAGTTCCCGCAGACTGTTTCTCTTCGATCCACCGCCACCAATGCGCTCGAAATGCGGCTTGTAAGCGAGCACCGATGCCGCCCCATCAGAGGCTCGCCGCGAGGCATTATACCGGATCCCTGTAGGGGTGGTGATGAAGGAGCCTTCCCGACCCGAGCGCTCCCTCCCAGGGGGACCAGCGCTCCGTCTCGTCTTTAACGGTACCTGCAGCAGCCGAAGTTGCAGATCATCTGGCATTTCGTTTGGTGAGGTGTGGCGCTGCCGTGCTCCGCGGCATGCCAAGTAACGTGCAATAGCGTCTTGGTCAGGTTCTTGATCTGAGCCGCTATCGTTGGCACCTTCGCTAATTTGAGGACTCGAAGGGCCTGGAGAGACTGAAAATGGTGATTGGCAGGCAAGAGGATTGCGGCTGTTTATGGGAGAACCGCTGAGTGAGCCCGTGTTTCCTTGACTTTCCTCTCCATACCCAGCCATGGCGCGAAGCGCGTTGAACTGAGCAATCCCAGCCGCCAAACTAGTGGCCCCATCGGAGGCCCTTCTACCCAGGGGCTGCCTCAACTGGAACACTGTGGGCACCTGCAGAATTTGCTCCTTGTACGCCAGAGAGAGGTCCAACGTGGGTGAATACGGAGGTAGTGCAGGGTTCAGGCCGAGAGCGCCTGGGAATGTATCCTCTGTGGCCACTCTTTAAAGCCGTTGTCACTTGATGAAAAAGAGCTAGAGG
>JAOXSA010000379.1 GCA_025800245.1 Amphritea sp.
ATTGGTCTGTCTCCCGATAGTGACTCTGTTCACCTGGATCGGGAAAAAATATCCGCCAAGGGTCAGCCCCAACACGCTCCGGCGCATGGCGTTTTTTCTGTTGATTGTGATTGGGATTAGTCTGGTGGTTAAGAATCTGTAAAAAGCAGTGACTCGTTGCTCGTTGCTCGTTGCTCGAAAAAGCCTTCTGTATTCAGATGGAATTAAATCAGGTTACCTTCCTCCGTAAGATAATTCTCACCTTACGAAGCAAGCAGGTTTAGTAGGCTGAAACGTTGTTAAGAAGGCTCTTTCGAGCCACGAACGAGTCGCGTAGCGACGGTCGAGCTACGAGCTACGAACAGGCGCAAAGCGCCGTTCCGCTCGCTGGCTACATCCAAAACCAACAACTGGCCCATCCCGATCTGGCACCAATTCCATAGACTGGACCCATCAAAGAATTTATAAGGTGCAGCCCTCATGTCCGATATTAAAGTTGATCAGCCAGATACCATGATTTCCGTACGGGAAGTATTCGGTATCGATACCGACCTTCAGGTTCCGGCGTTCAGTGAGCGGGATGATCATGTACCGGAGATCGACACTGCATACCAGTTCAACCCTGAGGTTACCCTGGCAATTCTGGCCGGCTTCTGCCGTGATCGCCGGGTTATGGTGCAGGGTCTGCACGGTACCGGTAAATCCACCCATATCGAACAGGTTGCTGCACGTCTGAACTGGCCCTGTGTCCGCATCAACCTGGACGGTCACATCAGCCGTCTGGATCTGGTGGGTAAAGACACCATCGTTCTGAAAGATGGCAAACAGGTTACCGAATTCCAGGAAGGCATCGTTCCCTGGGCACTGCGCCGCCCAACCGCGTTGATCTTCGATGAGTTCGATGCCGGCCGCCCGGATGTAATGTTTGTTATCCAGCGTATTCTGGAACGTGACGGTAAGTTCACCCTGCTGGACCAGAATGAAGTGATCCAGCCTCACGCGCAGTTCCGCCTGTTTGCCACTTCTAACACCATCGGTCTGGGTAACAGCACCGGCCTGTACCACGGTACCCAGATGGTTAACCAGGCGCAGATGGACCGCTGGAACATCGTTACCACCCTGAACTACCTGCCGACCGACGACGAAGTGAAAATCGTGCAGGCTCGGGTACCAAGTATGGATAACGATGCCGGCACCGAACTGGCCCGCTCCATGATCGCCGTGGCCGATATGACCCGTAACAGCTTTGCTGCGGGCGATATCTCTACTCTGATGTCCCCGCGTACGGTTATCTCCTGGGCTGAGAATATCGAAATTTTCCGTGATCCGGCCATCGCCTTCCGCCTGTCATTCCTGAACAAGTGTGATGAAGCAGAACGCCCGATGATCGCCGAGTTCTTCCAGCGCTGTTTCGATCAGGAGCTGAGCGAATCATGGGCCCATCAGGCCGGTCAGGTTATGGGACAGGACTGATCTGCCGTGTCTGAACCGAAGCGTAATACCGGCTACGACCCGAAACCGGTTGTTGTCCGTAAGGAAAAAGTCCAGCAACTGGTCGAGGAGATCAGTGCTGCAACTGTGCGTGCCTGGTCTGGTGAACAGGGCTTTGAGTATCGCGGTCGGCAGCCACTGATCCGTGGCCGTCACTCTGGCATCCGCGCCCCACACTTGAGAACCGATCCCGAACAGGACGATTTCACCGCCTGTCGGGGAGCTGCTGATGGTATCGCTCTGCGCCTCAGACACAGCAGTATCGAACTGCACAAAAGCCTGATGCCGGAATCGGCGGTAGGCAAGCTGCTGTTTGAACTGATGGAACAATTGCGGGTTGAAACGCTGGTCGAAAAGCGTTTCCCGGGAATGGTGAAAAACCTCGACTACCGCTACAAAGACTGGTGCGCCAAATTCTGCGCCTCCGAGATGACCGAAAACCATGTCGGCCTGCTGGTTTGCACCATCGCTCAGGTGGTCTGGTCCCGCCTTTCCGGTCAGCCGGTTAACGAAGCCACCGAAGGCCTGATAGAGCCACAGCGTATGATGCTGGCACCCCATATCGGCACTTTCCTGCTGGGCATGAAGCGCAACATTCACGATCAGCAGGTGTTCGCGGAGAACGCACTGGGTATCGTCCAGGTTATCGACGAGCTGGTCACCAACCTACACGACGAAGACGACGATTCAGACAGTAAAGCCCAGGAAGCGTTCTTCAGCTTCGGCCTCTACTTTGATGAAGAATTTGAAGGTCATGGCAATATGCCTGTCGCCACCAGCGAAGGCGGCCGCAAAGCTTATCGGGATCTGCTGGAACAGCTGGAAAGTTACAGAGTTTACTCCCGGGCAAATGATCGGGTAATCGAAGCGGAAAAGCTGGTTGTACCATTCTTGCGCAGCAAACTGCGTCAGCAACTGGATGAGCGGATCAAAGGTCAGGGAGTAAACGTCCACCGACTGGCCCGCGAGCTACAGATGATCCTCGCCGCTCCGGAACTGGACGGCTGGAACTTCGGCGAAGAGGAAGGCTATCTGGACGCCCGCCGTCTGAGTCGATTGGTAACATCACCGGACTACCGGCAACTGTTTCGCAAAGAACGTTACCAGCCACGCAGCAACTGCCTGGTTACCTTCCTGGTGGATAACTCCGGCTCCATGAAAGAGCATATCAGTGCGATTGCAACGCTGGTAGAGATCATGACCCGGGCACTGGAACGGGCCGGTGCCAGCACTGAAATTCTCGGTTTCACCACCCGCAGCTGGCAGGGCGGCAAAGCGTTCAAGCAGTGGCGTTCTATTGATCGCAAGCCAAATCCGGGCCGTTTGGCGGAATTGGAGCACATCATCTACAAAGATGCGGACACCCCGATCAAACGTGCCCGTTCGAATATTGCCGCGCTGCTGAAGCAGGATATCTTCAAAGAAGGTGTCGACGGCGAAGCCCTGCTCTGGGCCGCAGAGCGGATGACCATTCGTCCGGAACAACGCCGTATCCTGATTGTTCTTTCCGACGGCTGTCCGATGGAAGCAGCCACAGCCCAGAACAACGAAGAGGATTATCTCGATAACCACCTGCGTCAGGTCGCCGCAATGATCGAAGCCAGAGGCGATATCGAACTCTATGGTCTGGGATTCGGCCTGGATCTGTCCACTTACTACCGCAACTCACTGGAGCTGGACCTGCCGGAAGTATTGGAAAACCGGGTGTTCAAAGAAATTCTGCAGATGCTCGCGAAGCGCCGGTAGGCGCTTCGCGCAGTGGCGAGTGGCGAGTGGCGAGTGGCGAAACAGTACTTAGTTCTACTATCCATCCGGTCAAGCTCGTAGCTAGCCAGCATTTCTGATTATCATCGTAGGGTGCAATAGCATCAGCGTATTGCACCAGAATTAAAAAAGGTGCGTTATAACGCACCCTACGATTATCGAACCACGTACAGGATTCTGCCTTTCTGTCCAGTCACTCTTCCCCATCGCGGCAAGATGCCGCTCCCACAGCTACTTCCCGATTACCAAACAATGTCCAGGGGACTGTATTTTCTCTTGTGGGAGGCGCGCCCCGCGGCGACAAATAACTCCTTGGTAAAACCTCGCCGCGAGGGCGCACCTCCCACACAATGAGAAATACCCGTGCTTTTCGCTCATTCGCTTTTTCGAGCCACTAGCAAGCATTGCTTGCAATGCGGTCGAGCGAGTCTCGCTTGCGAGACGGTCCAGCCACACTTGGCCCCTATCGGCACGTGGGCGTGCCTCACTACAAAAGCACTTGAAAAGCTCTGTGCTTCTTCTCTCCTTTTCGAGCCACTAGCAAGCGGCTTTAGCTGCGGTCGAGCAAGTCGTGCTTGCACGACGGTCCAGCCACGGCTTGTCGCCCTTGGCTTCAGCCACGGGCAACAAGCATATCCCCGATCCGCTGCACATCAGCCAGCAGTGCATCGATATCGCTCTGCTCTACGTCACCGTTTGCCAGAATCAGGCGAATACCGGTATGGCCTTTAAAGCGGGCATAATCTACATAAGCACCACCAGAACGTCGCATCTCGGCGCAGATCTCTATATTCAGCTTACGCAGTTCTTCCTCATCAGTAAGATGCGCTGGACGATAGCGGAACAGTACATTCAGATACAGTGCTGGTGCCAGCATCTCCAACTGACTGTGTGCTTCAATATGATCAACACAGTACTGTTTGATGCTCTGCAGATAATCGATCTTTGCTGCAAAGCCGTTATTACCCTCGGCTTTCCAACTCAGCCACACCTTAAGCGCATCCGCACGACGACCGCACTGAATCGAACGCTCTCCAAGGTTATAGGCGGCATTCTCATCAGCATGGAACAGATAATCAGCCCCACCGCCAGAGCAGGCAGCCTGTAACGCCCCGGGTTGTTTTACCAAAATGACTGCGGCAGTGATCGGCACATTCATCAACTTATGGGCGTCCCAGGTGAACGAATCTGCCAGATGACTATTGGCCAACAGGTCCCGGTGCTGTTCTGAAAACAGGATCGGACCGCCCCAGGCACCATCGATATGCAGCCAGAGGTCATGCTTTCGCCCCACCGCGCTGCACTCTGCCACCGGATCATAAGCACCAGTCACCGTGGTTCCCGCAGTCAGACTGATATAAAACGGCGTATGCCCTTCAGACAGAGAGGTCTGAATTGCCTGATCAAGTGCCGTCGGAATCATCCGGCCATAATCATCGGTCTCGACTGCGATCAGGTTATCGGTGCCTATACCCAGCACATTTGCCGCTTTCTGCGCCGAATAATGAGCCTGATCGGATACATAGGCCACCAGCGTCCGGCCATCAGCACCGCGAGTTTTAAAATCTGGACAGGTTTTATGGCGCGCCAGCATCATACCGATCAGATTGGCCTGACTGCCTCCGGCGACCATCACGCCTTCGCCGTCATCAAAGCCCACCAGCTTATTCCACTGACGGATCAGCTCCAGTTCCATCAGCGTGGCCACCGGACCGACCTGATAGGTATGCATGGTGGCGTTACCCAGACTGGTAATCCAGTCACCCAGCAAGGCAGGCTTATTGAGACCGGAATAAAGCAGTTTGAAGAATCCGGCTTTGGAGACATCCGGGTTGTAGTGCAGATAGTCACGAATCCCCTGCTCCAGCGCCTCCTGACCGGCACCTTCATTACTCAACTGCAGATCCAGCAACTGCTCCAGTTCACGGGCAGGTGGCGCCTGAGAGACCGGACGGTCAGCGGGAATCCAGTCGTGAATTGCACGGCTGAGAATATCGAGATTATCTTGCATAGCACGGCCCTTACTGTCTGTTGATGATCCGGCATACCGGAATACACCTGCAGTATAAACAGCCCCCGGAAAGGCTCACCAATGCTGTTTTGCTTAATCTCAGTTACTTTTCGGCATAACCGGTTCACCCGGATTGTAGAGTTCTTTGAGATAATCCCAGAACTGCTGCGCTCCGGGATTGTGAGACTGACGCAATCGATAGAGGGTGATCTGCAGATCGACGCTGGAGAGCGGTTCTGGCAGCTGTACCAGCAGTTGCTGATCCAGTTCCCGCCGGATCAGACTCTGTGGTAACCAGGCAACGCCGTAGCCGTTCAGCACCAACGCTTTAAGTGCTTCAGAGAGCGCATTTTCGCAGGCGATATTAAACTGAACATGGCCCAGCAGCCGGTTGTAACATTGCTGTTCCAGCAGACGACCAAAGAAAGATTGCGGAGGATGACGCAGTAGCTTTAAAGGTGTTTGCTGATCCAGATGATGTAACGGCTGACCGGAGTGATCGCAGCCACTGACCGGCACCAGTTTATCTACCCCCACCTGCAGTGTTTCCACATCTTCCCGTTGCAGCTCGCTGAACAGATCACCGCTGCTGTAACATAGCAGAAAGTCACTGTTACCAGACAGAAAGGTCTCGACATTATCGTGCAGATTCCCTGCTTCAATGCTAATCAACGCGCCGTCGGTGAGGCTTTCCAGAGTATTCATCCAGGCCGGCAGAAAGGCCACAGCCAACGCATGCTGCGCCAGTATTTTCAGTTCTGAGCGGCCATCACTGAGCGCCTGCATCTGCTGCTGGACACCATAGATCTGGCTCACCAGTAACCGGGCCTGTTCTGCAAACGCTTCACCTGTAGGGGTCAGTGTTGTGGGATGCTGATTACGATCCACCAGGCTGACACCCAGCCAGTTTTCCAGCGAGCGGATACGGCGGCTGAAGGCAGGCTGGGTGACAAACCGGGCATCCGCAGCCTTAGAAAAGCTGCCCTGCTCAGCCAGTGCAATAAAGTCTTTCAGCCACTTCAGTTCCATCAATCGTCTCCGCCTGTAGTACCGGGTATACCGAAAAGTAACCGGTGCCGTAGAAATAAGCATTGGCCTGTTTCCGGCCTCAACTCCTAGTATCTAAGCATCAACGGTTCGGCGTCGTAAGGGATGCGAACTGCGAGTTACACCAAAGTACCAAAAAAATAATCATTAGGACGTGCTCATGGAATACCTGAAACGCTCAACAGCACCGGTTGCAGAAAACGACAAAAGAATTCAGGCAACGGTGAAAACAATGCTGGCCCGGATCGACGCCGAAGGCGAATCTGCGGTACGGGAATACGCCGCTCAGTTCGATAACTGGCAGGACGACTTTATCCTGTCAGATGCCAAGCGTGCGGAACTGATCGCTCAGGTACCGGAACAGACGAAACAGGATATTCAGTTTGCCTACCGTCAGGTCAAAGCCTTCGCTGAAGCTCAGCGCAGCAGCCTGACAGAATTTGAAGTGGAGACCGCACCGGGCGTAAAACTGGGGCAGAAAGTGATTCCGGTCAACTGTGCTGGCTGCTATGTACCGGGTGGCCGGTACTCCCATGCAGCATCGGCACTGATGAGTATTGCCACTGCGAAAGTGGCCGGCGTAGAAACCATTGTGGCCTGTTCACCGCCTAAAGATGGCAGCATTCACCCGGCGATTGTTTACGCAATGGATCTGGCCGGCGCCGATATTATTCTGGAAATGGGCGGTGTCCACGCCGTGGCAACCATGGCCCGCGGTCTGTTCACCGGCGTTGCGGCTGATATTCTGGTTGGACCGGGTAATGGCTACGTTGCTGAGGCCAAACGACTGCTGTTCGGCGAAGTCGGTATCGATGTTTTTGCCGGACCAACAGAGTCGGCCATCATTGCCGATCACAGCGCCGATCCGATGACCATTGCGGTGGATCTGGTTTCTCAGGCTGAGCACGGCTATGACTCACCGGTATGGCTGTTTACCACCAGCCGGGAGATCGGTGAAAAGGTCGCTGAGCTGATGCCGAAAGTTGCCGCTGATATGCCCAACCATGAAGTGGTGCAATCCGCCTGGGATAACCACGGCGAGATCATCTACTGCGACACCCGCGAAGAATGTGTAGAAGTAAGTGATCGCTATGCTTCAGAGCACCTGCAGGTGATCACCGAAGACCTGTACTGGTGGCGCGATAATCTGAAAAACTACGGTTCCCTGTTTCTGGGCGAAGGCGCAACGGTGACCCATGGTGACAAATGCTCCGGCACTAACCATATCCTGCCGACCAAACGGGTCGCCCGTTACAGTGGCGGTCTGAACGTACAGAAGTTCCTTAAGATTCTCACTTATCAGGAGATCAGCGAAGAGGCCAATCTGGCGTTCAGTGCCGCTGGCTCAAGAATCTCCCGTGCCGAAGGTATGGAAGGTCACGCCCGCGCCTGTGACTGGCGTCTGCGTAAGTACTACCCGGACACCGAATGGGACTTCCACGTGTACGATCAGAAGCGTTACGACTGAGGCCCTGCTATGAAGATTTTTGAAAAGTCGTTTACCCAGCAGGAAGGTATTCCTGAAGCGGGCATCAGTTCTGCCATTGAAGTCATGCGTTCAGGACGTCTGCACCGCTATAACACCCTGCCGGATGAAAAAAGCGAGACCGATCTGCTGGAACTGGAGTTCGCCGAATACATGGGCATACCCTACTGTCTGGCCTGCTCATCCGGAGGCTACGCCCTGCATATTGCGATGCGCGCCGCCGGAGTTCAGGCCGGTGATAAAGTTCTCTGTAACGCGTTCACTCTGGCGCCGGTACCCGGCGCTATCCACAACAGCGGTGCAGTGCCGGTGCTGGTCGATGTCGCCGAAGATTACTGTATTGATCTCGATGATCTGGAAGCCAAAGCAGCCGCCAGCGGTGCCCGTTACTTTATGCTGTCTCATATGCGTGGCCATGTCGCCGATATGGATCGGATTATGGCGATCTGCGAACGCTACAATCTGTTCCTGATTGAGGATTGTGCCCACACCATGGGTGCCAGCTGGAATGGCACCAAAAGCGGTACCTTCGGCGATATCGCCTGTTTCAGTACCCAGACCTACAAGCATATCAATTCCGGTGAAGGCGGCTTCCTGACCACTCGCCATCCGGAGGTAATGGCCCGGGCAATTATTCATTCCGGTTCCTATATGCTATTCGAACGCCATTTCGCCGCACCACCAAAAGAGGTTTTCGAGCAGATTCGATACGAGACTCCGAACTACAGCGGCCGGATGGATAACCTCAGGGCCACGATCCTGCGACCACAACTGGCAGACCTGGATCACCAGTGTCAGCGCTGGAACGATCGCTACCGGATTCTGGAACAACAGTTCAATCAGTGCCCGGCTATCCGCATACCGGCCCGCCCGGAACAGGAACAATTTGTTGCCAGCTCGATTCAGTTTTCACTGCCGGGCTTCAGTGCCAAACAGATCCACAGGGTTGTCAGCGAATGCGCCGAACGGGGCATCATTCTGAAATGGTTTGGTGATGCCGAACCGAAGGATTACACCAGCCGTTATGACAGCTGGCGTTATATCGAACAGCTGCCTCAGTTGCCCAAAACCGAGGCTATTCTGTCGGAGCTGTTGGATATGCGTATTCCGCTGACCTTCTCAGAAGCCGAATGCCAACTGATCGGCGAAATTATCTGTGATGTTGTCAGCCAGAACTGAATCCTTCCTCATTATCGCAGCCCTGTAACAGGGGCTGTCTATCTCCTCTCATGACTCTCCTCTCCTGACTCTCATCTCTGCAGTACTTAATCACATTTTGACATGATACCTATCATGCGATATTGTTTTTCGCATGATAAATATAATGTGAGATTACAGTATGACGCTGCGTTCAGAACTTAAACAACAATCACGGGATCGGATCCTGACTTCTGCCGCTCGCAGAATGCGTGAAGAAGGTCTTGATGGCTCAGGTATCGCTGCAGTGATGTCTGATGCAGGACTGACCCATGGCGCG
>JAOXSA010000383.1 GCA_025800245.1 Amphritea sp.
CCGTTCATCGCCTCTATTTCTGATGATGCAGGTTTGATGACAGATCCGATTTTCAATCCTACCCTTGCGGACCCCAGTCTATTTAGTCGATTTAAATCAGAAGTGTTCGGCACTTCTGGCGCCAAGCCAACTAGTGCAGATGATCTCTATGTTCTCGCGATTTTGGCGCTGCGGGAGCGTATGCAAATTATACCTGGCGAAAACGGTATTATTGAACTGACGACCACGCACCCGATCCCAAACCGTGCCGCTGAAATTGCAAATATAATCGTCCAACAATCTCTGGCAGATATTCTCGAGCGAGAACGGAAAGATATTCGGGACCGATTGGGGTATTTCGCAGCAGAATTGCTAGAAGTCAGAAAGTCTCTGGATGATGCAAGTGTGTCGGTGCGCGACTTTGCCATCAGAAACAGCTTGCAATCCCCAGAAGAACTGGC
Organism: Amphritea sp.; assembly: GCA_025800245.1. Classification (GTDB taxonomy): domain Bacteria; phylum Pseudomonadota; class Gammaproteobacteria; order Pseudomonadales; family Balneatricaceae; genus Amphritea. The sequence goes on from JAOXSA010000383.1 coordinate 441, forward strand.
TCGTACGTCCTCTCGCCTCTCGCAAATACGCCGCGAGATGGAAGCAATGGATGAGAGCGTCGTAGCCCTCGAACAGCTGCTCAAACCTAACTTTGATGGCCCTAGCTTTGCGGCCGATTACCCGATTACAATCAGCTTGCCTTTTCGGCGCCTGCTGAACCTTTCCGGCAATCCGAGTGAATGGGTGCAGCCCTCACCATCTCAAATTTCAGGGGCCATATCACAACTGAATGCCCAAAGAGCATCGCTGATCAGTAGTTTCAATTCGCTAGAAGCACTGGCCAAAGATGCAGGTGAAGCTGCACTGGAATTATCTACGCTACAAAGAGAGGTAGAAGTTCAAAAAGCGATTTACCAAACGGTCA
>JAOXSA010000387.1 GCA_025800245.1 Amphritea sp.
ACACGCTCATAATCCTAGATGACTGCGCAGCCTCGAAAGATGTGAAAGGGCGCACAGGCGAGCTGGTGAATCTCTGCTTTTCTGCTCGGCATATTGGCATCAGCGTTTGGGTGCTCACCCAGAAGATAACCAGCATCACAGCTTTCTTCCGGGAGAACGTGGCGGCGATCGTTCTCTTTTACACCCCCTCGGCGAAGACCACGAAGGCCATCCTTGATGATTACGCTGGCGAACTCTCCCAGGATGAGTACAAAGGTCTGATTTCAAAGCTGAAAGAGCGAAAGTTCGCTCATCTTGTGTGCTCGCTTCGCTACCCCTTCGGGGTTGAGTTGGTATTTTGAATTAAAAAAATGAAAGTTGTATATACATTGTTAAACAATGGAAGGCCATGCGTTCGCAGAAGCTATTAACCTTCTGGAAGCCGAGTCGTCGAGCTGGGCAGATGGTGGTGTTGTGGCAAACTTAACTGCATCCGGGCCTCATATTCCAGCTCTTCGTGAGCAGCTGGCCGTGCTGG
>JAOXSA010000402.1 GCA_025800245.1 Amphritea sp.
GTTTGATTTTCACGTTATTTGTTGATGGGTGTGTGGAACGATGAAAGCCCCGTGACTGGAATGTCGACGGGGCTTTTGATTATTTCATAGTGAGCTTAACAGACCTGGCAGCGACCTACTCTCCCACGCCTTAAGACGGAGTACCATCGGCGCTGAGGAGTTTGACGACCGAGTTCGGGATGGGATCGGGTATAGGCTCCTCGCAATAACCACCAGGTCGATTAAGCCCACTATGATGAGAAGCTGGATTTGATTTCACCGTATGGCACCATCGATAAAAACACAGGTTTTTATCGGGAACCGATAGGTGACCGGATCGTCAAACGATCCGCGCCCTCGCAGTGCCGATGCGCAGCATCGAATAGCACGTAAGAGGTTTTAAATGAACATTGATAAATGAGAGTGATCAAGCCGATCGAGCTATTAGTACCGGTAAGCTTCGCATGTTACCACGCTTCCACACCCGGCCTATCAACGTGGTGGTCTACCACGGCTCTGATAGGGAGAACTCGTCTCAAGGGGGGCTTCCCGCTTAGATGCTTTCAGCGGTTATCCCTTCCGCACATAGCTACGCAGCAATGCGGCTGGCGCCACAACTGCTCCACCAGAGGTGCGTCCATCCCGGTCC
>JAOXSA010000172.1 GCA_025800245.1 Amphritea sp.
GTGATGAATTGTCTGCGCTGAACGCTGCCCAGCCCGGTACATATTTTGGTTTGGGCACGGATGATCTGCAGGCGTGGTATGACCAGTTCAAGGCCATCCGGGACGATCAATTACGAATGTTCGCAGAGCTGAATGAGGTGAAGGGGTGGAACCTCACCTTTGTGGCGGCGAATGAGTGCGTTGACGAAATGAATGGGAATGCGACGATCGGGACGGGCTGGATTGAGTATAAATATCGAAATAACTGCCCTGCGCCAGTGAACATACTGATGCAGGTGGAGTTTGATAAAAACACTGCAGGCGACCGAGAGCAGCTGTACCGCACCCGACTTGATCCTGACGAGGTTTTTCAGCGGAAATTCTATGCCGAGTCTGACGGGAGCAATTCTGTGACTGCCCGTCTTGCCAGTTGCTATGACAAACAAGAGGGGCCATCGCTTTATCCTGATGGCAAAACCTATGGCTGCGACTGGGCCTTTGAGTTGGACGAAACAGATTTGGTGCGGGACTACAGAGCGCGCCGTGACAGTTTGGTCGATCACCTTGATGCCGTGCTGTCTGACGTGGTTGGGGACTAGGCGGGAAGCTGTGGTCTTTATGTCCACTAAAATAGAAAAGCCCGCCGATTTGGCGGGCTTTTTATGACGCAGCAAGTGCGATTTTATTCTTTATCCAGTTCAAAGGCATCGTGCAGAGACTGCACAGCCAATTCCAGATATTTGCGGTCGATCAGCACCGAGATCTTGATTTCCGAGGTCGCGATCACCTTGATGTTGATGCCTTCGTCCGACAGGGTTTTAAACATGGTCGAGGCCACGCCCGACTGCGAGCGCATGCCGATACCTACGGCAGAGATTTTGCACACCTCAGTGTCGGCGACCAATTCCATATAGTTGATATCGCCTTTGTCCTTGGCTTCCTGCAGCGCCTTTTCTGCGCGCATCACCTGA
>JAOXSA010000410.1 GCA_025800245.1 Amphritea sp.
CAGGTTATACCACTCAACCGCCACTCTACACCTGGTTACAGTGGGGTGTGTTTCAGGTATTCGGGCACGGCGTCCTCGGTCTCGCAATACTCAAGGCGGGGCTGATTTTCAGTATCTACTTTTTCGTCTGGCAGATCGCGAGGCGACTGATCAGCTCCCATCAGATGGCCCTTCTGGCCGCATTCGCTCTGATTCTGATACCCAGCGTCTCCTGGGAGTCGATCCGTGATCTGACCCATTCGGTGCTGGCTACTGCTATTGCCGCAGCGACTTTCTTCGCGGCCATCAGAATCTATGAGGATCGTTCTGCTCTGGCTTACCTTCTGCTGGGGGGATTACTGGCCGCAGGGATGTTGTCTAAGTACAGTTTTGCTGTGTTTGCCCTGAGTCTGCTACTGGCGGCGCTGAGCCTGCCAGCATGGCGGGGCTTACTGTTTGATAAGCGGATTCTGCTCACCGTCTTTGCCGGCACTGTGGTGGCTTTGCCTCATCTGATATGGGCGATCAGCCATCTTGATGAGATCAGTGCGTTTATCGGGCAGCAGGTTCATGCTGAGTCAGATGGCGGCTTTGTCAGTGGTGTTATCGCGGGTCTCGGTAGTCTGGTTAAAAACATCGCTGAATTTGTATTGTTGCTGGTGCTGGTTGTTTCACTGATCTGCCCCCGACTCTATCGCCGTCGCTCAGATACTGCCAATGA
>JAOXSA010000427.1 GCA_025800245.1 Amphritea sp.
AGTATGGACCAGGGGCATTGATGGCCAAATTTGACGTGGAGACAGCCTACCGCAACATCGCAGTCCATCCTGAGGACCGCTATTTGTTAGGGATGAAATGGCGGGGCCATTTTTATGTCGATTTAGCTCTCCCATTTGGCCTCCGCTCAGCCCCGTACATTTTTAATGCTGTTGCGGACATGGTAGAATGGATCATTTTAAATAAATACAGTGTTCCGGACCTCCTGCATTATCTCGACGACTTTATCACTGCGGGTCCTGCCAGCTCGGATCAGTGCTCCAGGAACTTGCAGACTTCATTAACTGTTTGTCGGTCGCTCGGTTTGCCGCTACATCCAAACAAGTGTATTGGCCCATCCACCCACTTGGTGGTGCTGGGAGTCGAACTAGATTCCCTTGAGCAGTCAGCCCGTCTCCCTGCGGATAAACTTGCTGCATTGCGGGAGTTGATCCAGTCGTGGCGAGCCAAGCAATGGTGTACGAGACACCAACTCGAGTCGCTGATTGGCCATCTCCACCACGCCGCTAAGGTGGTGTGGCCCGGGCGTACCTTCCTGCGGCATATGATTGATCTCCTCTGCTGCTTCCGGGCGCGTGATCATCCAATTCGTTTGAGCGCAGAGTTTCGGCGGGATCTGCAATGGTGGTCCGATTTTCTGACAACATGGCATGGGGTGAGCTTTTGGTTGTTCCCAGGGTTATCGGCGACACCTGATCTGGAAGTTACTTCTGATGCAGCGGGCTCGTTGGGGTTTGGGGCCTACTTCAGGAATGAGTGGTTCAGTGGGGCTTGGGCTCCCTCCCAGGCTCAGCAGTCTATTGCATATAAGGAACTGTTTCCGGTGGTGGTAGCGTCATTCGTTTGGGGTACCCAGTGGTTTCGAAGACACATTTTGTTTCGGTCGGATAACGAGGCAGTGGTCCACATCTTGACGTCCAGGACTTCGAAGATCCCTGCTATTATGCAACTTCTACGTCACTTGCTTTCCGCTGCAGCTCGTTTTAATTTTACCTTTACTGCACAGCATCTTCCAGGCATTCACAATAACATTGCTGATGCTCTTTCCTGCTTTCATTGGCAGGAGTTCAGGCGTTTGGCTCCCGAGGCTCAGCCACTTCCAGTAGCAGTCCCCCACCAGCTGTGGGAGCTATTGATCTCTCCTCATTAGAGG
>JAOXSA010000436.1 GCA_025800245.1 Amphritea sp.
ATAAGAAGATATGTTCGTTATCAGGAAAAATCAGCTTACGAAGAAGAGCAGCGCCAAATTCAGTTAGAAATAAATTAAGAAGTAACGCCCCCTTATAGGGGGCATAAAGCAAAGCCACCTTCTATGAAGGTGGATTTTTACATCCGAAGTTCTGTATCAACCAGAATGTTGAAGCAGTGTTCAATTCAGTTGCAGCTTGCTATAAAACCGCAGCTGCAACGCTTCATGGTGTTGCGCAAATGGCTGGCACTGCCATTCCAGCTCGAGATGCTTCATTTCAAGCAGAGACGCGTCCTGGTTCTGTTGTTGCAACGCTGATTGTAATCGTTGCATCTGGTATTCCATTCGCAGAGCCTGGTCCTGCTCCGGAGACTCTACCCCCAGCACAATTTCCAGGCGGATACATAGCTGGCGTAGTGCCTGATCAGTAATTTCAGTCAGCTGCTCCATCTCTATCCGGCCGGCGATCAGTGCCAGCAGGTTCTGGTAGCGGTAGTCGATCAGTTCGTCAAACGGTGGTTCAGGGTATTCGCCCTGATTCCAGGCTGACTGGAACTCATCCAGAGCCAGTTGATCCAGTGTGCCATCCAGCAGCATTCCTTCCATCTGATCACACAGGTTAATGCGTCGCTGCAAGCTTTTATAGCTGTCGCTATCGAGGAAACTTTCCAGCTCCTGTTGCTGGCGGTTATGCTGGTGACGCTGAGTTTGCTTGTGCTGATTCAGGGCTGTGAACACCTGATTGCAGGCTTCTTTGAATTCGGGCCACAGGGTTCTCTCCAGCGAGTGGAAGGTGCTGCCCACCTGCTTCCATTGCTGCTGCAGGGTTTTAATCTGTTCTGCAGCGTTTTCCAGATCGCCGTGACTGATTGCTTCTGTCTTCGGCAGCAGGTCTCTGGCCTGGGCGAGGAACTCTTTTTTCAGTTCCGCGACCTGTTCACGACGCTGTTTGATCCGGTTATCCATCTGCTTCAACAGGGCATTGAACTGACTCTGTACCTCTTTACCAGGGGTGCGGTCTACCGGAGCATAGTGTTTCCACTGCTGTTTGGCATTACGTGTTTGCTGTTCGATAGCCTGCCAGTCTGGGTTCTCCCAGTCGGTATCGGTAAGAAAGGCCTGTAGCTCTGCTACCAGTTGTTTTCTGTTGGCGAGGTTATCTTCACGCTGCTGCTTCTGTTCAGCAAAGTAAGCCTCGCAGGGCTTGTAGGCGATATCTGATGCATCTTTGAAACGTTGCCACAGTGCATGCGAGTGGTACGGATCGTTAGCGTCGAGCTTTTTCCACTGTTTTTGCAACTCTTTAATATTGCGCGCAAGTTCGGCAGGATCCTGTGGTGTCTCAGCCAGAGCTTCCATCGCGGTGCAGAGTTGTTCCTTTTTCGGCACAACAGCATAGCCCTGCCAATCCAGCATCTCATGCAGCTGTGCATGCAGCGAGCGGTACTGATGTTGGAGCTGCGAAGGTGTGCTGCCGTTCATGCCCTGAAGCAGTTCTGCCGCTTTTTGCTCCAGGCGACTTGCCTGTTTTATCTCTCCGTCGTTGAGACGGATCTCCAGCTGACTCAGCAGTTGGGCCAGATTGTCAGATTCACTGCGTGTCTGCAGGTTTATCTCATTAACCTGGCTTTGCAGGCTCTGGATACACAGTTTCAGATCCTGAAGTTCCTGTGGCGCAGGAATTTCTGCCGGCCAGTTAATCTCTTTGCAAAGCTGCTGAGCGGTTTTCAGCAATGGCTTACTGCTGTCTTCTTCAGAGCGCTGAATCTGTTCGATCAACGGTGTGATAGCAGCCTGATGATCTAACCAGCGCTGCGCTGTTGCCAGTGTACTCTGCTGACGTTTGATGACCGTAATGCTGGCTTTGGAAGGGAATTCCCTGCTATGGGTTTCCCACTGCTCAACCAGGCTCTGCCAATGTTGCTGTTCAGCATCAAGATCCAGTCCGTTGAAGTGTGCTGTACGCAGCAGTGATTCGCAGCGTTCAGCTGCAGTGTTCATCTGATCAATCAGTTGTTCCTGAAGCCGTTGCAGTTCAGCCTGCTGTTGCTTTTTCTGCTGTGCTTCGGTGATACGCTGTTGCTCGGCTTCCAATACAGCAAGGCATTGCTGTTGAGCCTGATGGAAGCTCTCACTTAATTCTGGTAGCAGACTGTCATTCAGTTGCAGTAACAGCGCATCATATTTAGCAGCGTATTGCGGGAAATACTCTGTGGCAGCGAGATGTTGCAGGCTGTTTATCAATTCCAACTGACGCTGCTTCAACTGTTCTGTGAGGCGGGCCTGATCCTGAATCTGCTGCTGTTTGGTGCGGATAATACGGAAAACCGACTTATCTTTACCCTTAATTGCCTTGCTTGCCTGAGTGAGAAGTTCTGGCAATTCCAGCTTTTCAGCTGCCCGCTGACGGAGTTGAGATGTTGAGCCGTTAATCGTCAGTGTGGTCAGGCAATGCTGATCTTCGATGTTGGCAACAGCCTCCATCTGAATGCTGCTATCTTCGCAGTTCAGGGCAATATGGGCCAGAATGTTATCGTCACGCAGGCGGCTTACACAGGAGATTCGCTGGGACGCCGGGCACTCATCGTCCAGAATGAGTTTGCAGAGGCGTTGCGCCGCACTGCGGCGAATACCCGGGTCGGCATCCTTTTCAAGAATTTCGGTCAGCAGCTCTGGCAGGACCAGTCTCTCGACAGCGGCCTGGCGGACTTCGGCGCTCTGATCCTGGCGCGCCAGTTGGCTCAGTACTTCAAGGTGCTCAGCCTTCTCAGGGCTGAGGCGGTTAATCGCCTGGACCCGGACTGTCGCCTTACTGTGTTGCCAACGGGGTTTGAAAAACTTCGCAAACATTCAATCGATCCTGCAGGGGTCACTCTATAAACAACAATACTTGTGACCTGGGCCGGATATTCTACCGGCCTTTGGTCATGCAGGAAAAGGCTTGACAGGCGAGAAAGTCATTCTCTTTTTTCAGAATGCAGGAAATTCAGCCGTTACGGATTTCAACTTCACCGTCAACGTAGTACCAGTGGTTGTTTTCCTTGCGAAAGTTGGACTTCTCACACAGCTCACCGGTTTGATCATCAGTCTCGAATCGGGCGATAAACTCGACAGTCCCCTGATCATCACCGCTGCCGCCATTTTCGGTGCTGACTATTTTCAGGCCGGTCCATGTTGTGACTTTAATCTGCTCACTAATCAGCTCTGCATCATCAGGATTTCGATGCTCTTCTGCTGTGGTATTGATAAGATAGTCGACTGCTCCCAGTGCGAAAGCGGTGTAACGTGATCGCATCAGTGCTTCGGCGGTTTTCGCCGGTTTATGACCTTCGATTGCCGGTTCACAGCAAAATGCGAACGGTTTATTCGAACCACAGGGGCAGGTCATCGTTGTATCATTTTGAGTGTGCAGCATGAAAGTCCCTTAAGACGCGACGGTTATTTTGTGATCGATATTATAAAGGGCTGAATGATTAAGCATATTGATCAAAAGCATTAATGAGTTGGAATAGATATCCATGGCGACAAGCGCAACTTTTTTCTGGCACGATTATGAAACCTCCGGGGCGGATGTAAAGCGTGACCGTCCCCTGCAGTTTGCAGGCATCCGTACGGATATGGAGCTGAACATCATCGAAGAACCGGTAATGTTTTATTGTCAGCCCGCTGAAGACCTGCTGCCTCATCCACAGGCGTGCCTGATTACCGGTATTACGCCTCAACAGGCGATGCAGGAAGGATATTGCGAAGCTGAGTTTATGTCGATGGTGCATGAACAGCTGGCCAGACCGGGCACCTGTGGCGTGGGTTATAACAGTATCCGCTTTGATGATGAGATCACCCGATACGGTCTGTATCGCAATTTCTTCGACCCTTATGCCCGGGAGTGGCAGAACGGCTGTTCCCGCTGGGATATTATCGACATGATGCGCCTGACCCGGGCGTTGAGACCAGAAGGTATTGAGTGGCCTGAATATGAAGATGGCCGTCCGAGCATGCGTCTGGAAGACCTGACTAAGGCAAATGGTATCGAGCATGGCAATGCCCACGATGCTTTGTCCGATGTACACGCCACGATTGCCATGGCGCGGTTGGTAAAGGAGCGGCAACCCAAACTGTATCAGTATGCACTGAATAACCGGTCAAAACGGGCGATTCAGGGAATGCTGGATGTGATTACCATGAAACCGGTGCTGCATATCTCATCTATGTATCCGGTGGAGTGGGGCAATGCAGCAATTGTTGCGCCGGTGGCCAGCCATCCGGTGAATAAAAATGCGGTACTGGCCTATGATCTGAGGGTTGATCCGACACCATTGCTGCAATTGCCGGCCGAAGAGATCCGCCGGTTACTGTATACCCGGCAGGAAGATCTGGCCGAAGGGGAGGAGCGTATCCCCCTGAAGCAGATTCATACCAACAAATCCCCGATTATTGCTCCTGCAGGAATGCTGACAGCGGTTGAGGCTGAGCGTCTGAATATCTCCGGAGATCTGTGTCGGACACATCTGGCGATGTTGCGGGGCAATGCTGACCTGAAACAGAAACTGGCGGAAGTGTTCTCGGAATCGCCCTTTGAAGAAGATTATGATCCTGATCATATGCTTTATAGTGGCGGATTCTTCTCTGATGCCGATAAACAGATTATGGATACCATCCGCTCAACGCCACCGGCGCAGTTAGGCGCTCTGGAACTGCCTTTTCAGGATAATCGTCTGGAGGAGATGTTTTTACGGTACCGGGCCCGGAATTACCCGCATACTCTCAGTGAAGAGGAGCGTGGACGCTGGGAAGAGTACCGGAGATTACGCCTGCTGGGGCCGAATAATGGCGGCTATCTGACAATGCCAGAGTTGTTTGAGCAACTGAACACCCTTTATCAGCAGCCGGATATGACGGATAAAAAGCGCGGTATTCTGGAAGAACTGGCGTTGTACGCCGAAGCAATCTATCCAATGGATGAGGTTTTTTAGTGAAACAACGATCAACGCAACCGCTGGCTCTTATACTGATCCCACTGATCAGCGGGCTAGCGTGGGCTGATCGTAAAGAAGATTTACTGAATCCGATCCCTTATGTGGTAACTCAGCCAACGGGCTATATTGATAGCCCGATTGATCCGGCCACGGTGTATGAGTTCAAGCGCCGTGGTTATGTCGACGCCGAGCCTATGGATGAGATAAAGCCCTATCTTATTCCTGAACGTCAGTTGCCCCCGCCAGTGGTTATTCCGCACAGCGGGCCTTCTGAGGTTGAACGGGTGGTCGCTGCGCAACGTAAAGCTCCGCCACTGAAAGGTGAAGACAAGATCTTTGATCAGATCGCAAAAGATCAGCTGGTAATGGAATGTATTCTCGAAGATACGCTGGAAAATTGTGAAGGGGTCGAGATCGTGGTTCCGGGAGAGAAACCACGATCCCGGCGTATTGTTGACCGACAGATTCGTCGGGTTTCAGAAAATTAATTTCCCTTTTTCGTGTCAGGCCCCTGGTACAAACTGCTGTTCCTCTTTTAACCGACTGATTTCCGGATCTGATACCTGAGCCAGTTCGTCCCCGGATACTGCCTGGCGGTGTTGCTCACCGAATGAACGTACAGTCAGGCGTCGAAGAGGCAGTTCGGAAAAGGCTTTCTGCAGCGATTCCAGAGTTATATTCTCTACTGCCTGGCTGAGCTGCTGGCGACTGTCAAAAGCCTTTTCATCACGGTCAATTTCCTGCCAGTAGCGGTTAGTCCTTTCAGCAAGGCGGGTCGCTTTTCTGTTGATCCGGGATAGTACACTGGCCTTGAAACCTTCCAGCTCTTCATCTGTCATCGCTTCCAGACGGGGAGTCATATCTGCCAGGAACTGATCAATATGCTGTTCCAGAGTGACCGGGTCGGTATTCGGTGACTGTACGACAAACGCCAGTCCCGGCGCTTTGCGCAGAGGCAGTGGGGTTTCGAAGACGATATACCCCAACTGTTGTTCCGTACGAAGCTTGCTATAGAAGGGAGCAGACATCATTTCACCCAGCAGTGCGAAGCTGGCCCGTGTTTTAATATCGGAGTCGGCTCCCTGCAGATAGACCGAGATAGCAGAGTCATTATGCTCAACTGGCAGGGTCTGAGTCAGAGGTTGCGATGGATTCAGCAAGACAACCGGTAGTGGTTTCCGACCACTGAACTCAGGATTGGCTGGAATGGTACTGATCACTTGCTGAGCCAGAGTCATTGCTTCTTCCGCGGTCAGATTACCATTAGCCAGCATACGGACTTCGGTCTTTTCAAGTAACCGGGGAATAAAAGCATGTAACTGTTGCAGATCGAGATCCGCCAGTGCTGCCAGTTTGTCTTCAGTACTCCAGTTCTGCATCAGCAGGGTATAGATCTCGCCGATGGTCTGGTTATAAGGTTTATCTTTCAGGCTGTTCTCAAGCTCCTGGATATACAGCTCTCTGATGCGGGTAAAGTCATTTTCCGCGAAGTGGGGGTTCTGCAATTGCTGTAATACCGCTTCCAGCAGAACTTTCTGCTTGTCGTTGTAGCCGGAAATCCGAATGGTAAAGCCCTGTGCATGAGCATAGATACGGGCATTAAGGCCTGCCTGAGAGGCATCGTAGAGGGTCTCGTTGAGGCTGTCTTTAAGCAGATCAGTAAATAGCGCAGTCATCGCTACGCTGCGGGCCGATTCCCGCACGCTGTCTGTGATCACTGTAAACCAGAAGTCGGCCTTGGGCACACCGAACTCAGTATCCTGCTGGTACCAGAGCGTGCGGCCATTGTTTTCAAATAAGATTTCAGGGACGGTGTCTTTTTCAGTGCCGGGCTTAAGAGCCAGATCGGTGGCGACAAATGGGTTAGGTTGACGGACTGCCAGCTCCGGGGTGGCCGTTGCAGTCAGCCACTGGTTCCGACGTTCCTCAGGGACTGGCGATACACTGTATTCAGCGTTGAACCAGGGATCGGTTTTGTCAGTATCCACAGTCTGACCCAGCAGGGTAATCAGCACATTGTCCGGCGTCATCTGCGAAAGGGTGTCATTGATCAGTCCGGGGCGGAAATTTTCCATCAGATAGTCGGCCTTTATAACCAGATTGGTCGGATAAAACTGGAGTTTACGGGCCAGTTGGCCAACGTAATGAGTAGGTTGTGATGCCTCTTTAAAGCGGAATTGCCGTTCATTGATCAGTTGCTCCTCCCGGAACAGCTCTTCAGAGATGCCTTTTTGCTGCAGCAGGTGAATCGCTTCAAAGGTTGTAGTGATAACCTGGTCGTACTGCTGGAAACCTTTTTCTGTCAGCGATACAGAGATCGTCAGGCTCGACTGATCCGGCAGATCAATACCGCTGTATACTCCCACTCCGTTAGCCAGCCCCTGTTGCTTTAGAACAGCAAACAGGCTGCCTTTCCCTTCATAACCCAGCATAGCGGCAATGTAGAAGGCTGGCTTGTCGCGGAAATGCTGTCGCATGGCCGGAATCGGGAATGTCAGCTTCAGCTGTTTTACATCTTTGACCGTGCGAATGTTCAGTTGCAGAGGCAGATCTTTATAAACCGGTACCGGCGAGTTAGAAATCGTCGCCGCGTTATTCTTGACGGTGCTGAAACGGGCTTCCACCATCGCCTTCAGTTCGGCGGTCGGCTGTTTACCCAGAACGACCAGTGTCATCAGATTGGCGGAGTAATAGCGGTTGTAAAATTGAATCAGATCACGTCTGAGATCGCCATTATCATTGCTCAGGGTCTCCAGACTGCCGACGGCAAACTGGCTGTATTGATGTTCCGGGTTCATAACCTGCTTGGTGGCAGAGAAACTGCGCCGTCCATCATCCCGAAGATTTGACTGATACTCTGAATGGACCGCATGGCGTTCACGATCAACATATTCCTCGGTAAAGAGTGGGTCAATAAAGAACCGGGCGAAGCGATCCAGTGCCGGTTCCAGTTGATCGGCCCGGATATCAAAGAAGTAATTGGTATTCTCAAAGGCGGTATAGGCGTTGTGGTTGCCCCCATTCTGACTGATAAACGCCTGATAGCTGCCCGCTTCCGGGTATTTTTCGGTTCCCAGAAACAGCATGTGCTCAAGGAAATGGGCCAGACCCTGGCGGTTTTTCGGGTTGGCATTGGTACCCACGTTCAGATCCAGGGATGCTGCCGCTTTATCTGTGGCAGGATCAGAGATGACCAGTACTTTCATCTGATTAGGCAGGGTGAAGCTCAGATAGTCCCGGGAATCGTTCGGGCTTTTCTCAATGGCGGCCTGTGTTATCGACGCCAGTAACAAAAGGCTGATACTCATTAAGCGGGAGAAGGTTGTTAACGCTTGGGTCATGCAATAAAGCCTCTTGTTGGGTGGCAATCCATCCGAATTCCTGACTGATCTGCAGTGCGAGCTTTGTAGTATAGCGCTGCAGCTCAGTTGTCAGATCTTATCTGACTGATTTTCAGGGTGTTCCCTGCCTGTGACAAGTATTTTCTAATCCGGTTCTGTGGATATAGCGTTTACGCTGGCTGTTGCTTTACAATCTACCTGAATTATCCGGATCTTCCGGATGGTCATACCCACTTTCTGTGACCGGGATGGATTCTATGAATCGCGAAAAAGTGATTTTTGCCTTCTTTATTGTTCTGGCTCTGACGTTGAACTTTGGCTTCTTCCTCGGAGAAATCGATAATCCTGCCCACCATAATGTATTTGAATTCTTTGCTGCGATTGTCGTCAGCATGATCTGTACAGTGCTTAAATTTGGTGATCGCACGCATATCGGAGCGCTGATGCTGGCAACCAGTCTGGTCGCCGATATGCAATTGGTGGTTGCTGCGATTATGTGGGGCTGGGCGGTTCAGTTGTCCACGGCAGGCCTGACACCAGAGGTGATGAGCAGTGTTGTATCGCTGTCTGGTGGTGCGCTGCTGGCCAATATTGTCTCGGTTATTCTGTTGATGGTTGAAACTATCGTGGTGCGTCGCTGAGCATTCACCATGGGTGATATCTTCTATCTGATGCTGCGGCGGCTGCGAATGCCGCTGATAACTCTGATTACTATCTATTCGGTCGCGACCGTAGGTTTTGTGCTGATCCCGGGCCAGGATGATCAGGGAAATGTCTGGCATATGGATTTCTTCCATGCCATCTATTTTGTCAGTTTTATGGGCTCTACCATTGGTTTCGGTGAGATCCCTTATGCCTTTACATCGGCTCAGCGGGCCTGGACGCTGGTATCGATCTACGGCACGGTTATCGCCTGGTTGTACAGCATTGGTTCCCTACTGGCTTTGCTGCAGGAACCTGTATTCGGGCGTATGTTGCGACGCCGTTCTTTTGCCAATGAAGTAGGCAACTTTAATGAGCCGTTTTACCTTATCTGTGGCTACGGGATAACCGGCGGTGCAATCGTTAAGAAGCTCAGCCAGCGGGGTATGCGGAGCGTCGTTATCGATATTAATCAGGAGCGAATCGACCGGCTGGAGATGGATGATCTGCCAATCCGGGTGCCGGGACTCTGTGCGGATGCGTCATTACCCGAGGCGCTGGATGATGCCGGATTGCAGCACTCAAGCTGTGTCGGTGTTCTGGCGCTGACCAACAATGACAACGTTAACCTGTCGATCTCGATTGCCAGTAAACTGCTTGCTCCCGAACGGATAGTGATCAGCCGTACAGAAAGTGATGTGAACGCTCGTAATCTGGCGTCATTCGGTACTGATCACATTGTTGACCCATTCAGAGCCTACGCAGAATATCTTTCACTGGCGGCTCATGCTCCGTATATGCACCTTGTGTATGACTGGCTGGTAAATCCTTATCACCGACCACTTTCTGCGGCATACAAGAAAACCACCGGGCGCTGGATAATCTGTGGCTTTGGTCGCTTCGGTAAGGCGCTCTATAAAGAATTTAACGACCACGATGTAGAACTGGTGCTGCTGGATGATAATCCCGAGCAGCTCACCGGTTTTGAGAATTTCGTTATCGGTCTGGGAACCGAGGCACAGACACTGGAACAGGCAGGTGTACGCGATGCTGTCGGTATTATTGCCGGTACTGATAATGATGCGGATAACCTGTCGATCATTATGACTGCCCGTGAGTTGAATCCGAAGCTGGTTACGGTGGTCCGGCAGAATCTGAATACCAATAAGCTGGTGTATAAGAACTCCAAGGCCGATTTTGTGATGGAGCCGGGGCATATTATTGCGAACCGGATTCTGGCTAAGATCAAGACTCCGTTGCTGCCTGTGTTTATCGATCGGATGCAGCAACATGATGATGTCTGGGCGCATACTCTGCTGAACCGTATGAGCAGTCTGGCATCAAATCGGGAACTGGACAGCTGGTCATTTACTGTCAGCGAAGAGACTACACCCGCCATCCTAGAGATAATCAATGATGGTATGGAGGTGAAGCTCAGCAAGTTGCTTAAAGATCCTCGCCACCGTAAAGATCAGTTACCCTGCTTTCCATTGATGCTGCGACGGCAGGATGAGCTGGATCTGTTACCCGGTGAACTGACATTGCTTCAGGCAGGTGATGAGATTCTGTTTTGTGGCCTGAGTGAAGCCCATTCGCAAATGGAATGGAGTGTCAATAACTACAATATTCTCTATTACCTGCTGACAGGAGAGGAGCCAAGCCATAATGTGCTGGCCAGAATCCTGAAAAAAATCTGATGCCATATTTTCTTCTTACGATGACCGTGCTGTTCTGGGCCGGTAACTTTGTTACTGCGCGGGCCGTTCATGCTGATTTTCCGCCGCTGACGATGTCTTTTATGCGCTGGAGTCTGGCATTTCTGATAATTCTGCCGTTTGTTCTGCCAAGGCTATGGCGTAAGCGGGATGTTATCCGTAAGCACCTGAAAATATTAATTCTGCTGGGAGTTGTCGGGGTAGCCAGCTTTAACTCGCTGATCTACATCGGTGTACAAACAACACAGGCAAGTAATGCCACGCTGATGCAGTCAGCCATTCCGATTATGATTCTGGTGATCTGTTCATTGTTTCTGGGGGAACGGGTGGCTGGTAAACAGTGGTTGGGAGTATTTATTTCGCTGGCTGGGGTGATGGCGTTGGTGGCGCGGGGCAGTATCGATAACCTTCTGGGATTATCATTCAATAGTGGCGACCTATGGATTATTGCAGCGGTGGTCTGCTGGTCGGTTTACTCCGTACTACTGCGGTGGAAACCGACTGAACTGGACGGCTTCACGTTCTTTGGTTTCACTGTGCTGGTGGCGGTCGTTGTGTTATCGCCTTTCATGCTTTCTGAATGGCTGGCGGGGCAGCGACCGGAATGGAAAACGGAAACTGTTTCAGCCATTTTTTATATGGCGATCTGTCCATCGATTCTGTCCTACATTTTCTGGAACCGTGGTGTGGCAGAGCTGGGACCCGCGACTGCAGGCTTGTTTATCCACCTGATGCCCCTTTTTGGGTTAGTTCTGTCAGTTTTATTTTTGAACGAGACCGTAGAAACTTTCCATTTTGCAGGTATAGGTTTAATATTTTGCGGCATCTATCTGGCGATCCTATCGGCCCGGAAAAGTGCACAGGCGAAACCATCCTGAAATACGGAAGAGTTCGCCCGGTCTACATAAGAAATGTCCGGCATTGTGAGCAGTCGCAACAGCCGGAATGTTTTCCACTCAAGGAGTTTCTATGCGTACCCTGTTGATCTCATTCTTTGCTCTGGTTATCGGTTTTGGTGTGGCCGTTCCCGATGCTGAAGCAAAACGTTTAGGCGGTGGTTCAAGCCTTGGTAAGTCTTTCTTTACGCCCAAAAAAGCGAAACCGGCTGCGCCCACTCAGCAAAAGGCAGCTACGGGTACCAGCGCGGCTCAGAAAGCACAGCCACGCCGCAGTGGTTTCGGCGGCATGATGGCTGGTCTTCTGGCAGGCGGTCTGTTGGGTGCGCTGTTCTTCGGTGGCGCATTTGATGGTATCCAGTTTATGGATATTCTCCTGATTGGATTGCTGATCTTTGTTGCGATCAAGTTGTTCTCCGGAATGAAGAAAGCTCAGGGGCCGCAGTATGCCGGGCATCAGCAGAATAATCAGAGTAACAGCGCTGAGCAGTACCGTCAGCAGCATCAGGAACCTCAGACATTCCAGCAACCACAGGAACCTCTGTCACCGACTCCGGGTGCAGGTTTCAGTTTTGGTGAATCTGAGATGCAACTGCCACAGTGGTTTAATGAAGCTGCATTTGTCGAAGGTGCTAAGCAGCACTTCAACCATCTGCAAAAGGCCTGGGATAATTCAGACTGGAATGAGATTGCTACTTATACCACACCGGAATTGCTGGAGGTTCTGCAGCAGGAGCGTGCGAAACAGCCTTCGAATCAGAATACCGAAGTGGTTTCAGTGATGGCCGAACTGGCTAACTTTACCGATAACGGTGATCACGTGGTTGCAACGATCAACTTCTATGGCTGGCTGCGTGAAGATGGCCATGAGACCGCAGAGTTCAGTGAACTGTGGCATCTGTCCCGTGATATGAGTCAGCCGAATACTGACTGGATGATTGTTGGTATTCAGCAGCACTGATTGTTAAATCAGTCCATAACGATTCAGAAAACGCACCGTATCCCGGTGCGTTTTTTATTTCTATACTCCCTATAAGATTGAATGTATCAGGGAGAGAGCAATGCAACTGCAAAATAATACGATTAACTATGTTGAGTTTCCGGCCCGGGATCTGGAACAGAGCAAAGCGTTTTTCAGTCAGGTGTTTGGTTGGAGTTTCACTGATTTTGGTGAGGAATATACCGCGTTTGATCAACAGGGGATTCAGGGTGGGTTCTTTAAGGTAGATTTAACCTCTGACACCCGTACCGGTGCAGCACTGATCGTGCTGTATCATGATGATCTTGAAAGCATACAGGTAAAGGTCGAAGCGGCTGGTGGCATCATCTGTAAACCGATATTCAGCTTTCCCGGTGGACGCCGTTTTCATTTTACAGAGCCCAGCGGAAATGAGCTTGCGGTATGGTCTGACCAGGGTATCTGATTTTCATCTGAAGTGATCGACGTTGCTGTCTGGTAACTATTTTGGTGATCAGACAGCACTGATTCATGCTGCCGGTGCTGGCGTTAATGGATCTTTCTGCGTAACTTGAAGTGGATCGATGATTCAAAAACGGACTTCAGAGGGACATGAAATGGAACTGGTTCATTCGATGTATTGCAGCGTAGCCAAAGATCCGGAACTATCTTCCGAATCACTGGAAGAGATTCTGGAGCAGAGTCGTACTAATAATGCCCGCCAGAATATAACGGGTATTCTGTTGTTCGATTCAGGTAGTTTCTTTCAGGTTCTGGAAGGTGACAGGGAACAGATCGAAGCTTTGCTTAAGCGAATTAAGTTCGACTCCAGGCATACCCAGATGACTCTGTTGATCACCGAACCAATTGAGGAGCGGAGCTTCGGAGAGTGGTCAATGGGATACCCGAAAGTCACTAAAGAGGATCTGCAGAGCATCTCTGGTCTGAATGATTTTTTTGCTGCCGGCCAATCCTTTATGCAGCTGGAGCAAGGGCGGGCCAAAACGTTGCTCGAGGCGTTTAAAAAAGGGCGTTGGCATTTGTAACCGAGTTTTCGCACAGATTTATTCAGGGTAGGTGGTATGAGTTTAAGTAAAATCGGATTAACGCTGCTGTTACTGTCTTTTTCTGCATTACTTCCCGTACATGCTGAGGAGCATGGGGAGATGAGAGTATCCGGGCAGAACACTGAAATATGGGATCAGACTCTGATGCAGTGGATCGGTGTGGAACGCTTCTGGCTGAATTATGCCGAGTCAAAAGGCGGTCTGACCTGGGGGCGGGGATCAGAGTATCCGGAATACAGCCAGGTGAGAGAGTTTGATCTGTTTCTGGTTGAACTGGAGCAGGGCAATTGCCTGATGGAGTTTTTCCACAATCGCTGGCGCAGAGCCAATGATGTCCGGCGCTGGAATGATCAGCTCAACCACTACGGTGGTTGTCCTCACGTATTTGACTGATTATTGACAGGCTTCAACACATACATGGATGTAAAACTATTTCTTAAAGAGTTCTGGTTGTTCGGCCTTAAGCAGGCTTACGCCTGTCTGTTTGGCGGTTTTCTGATATTGGTTATGATAGTGACGGCATACTGGTATCCACTTGATAGTCTGCACCGGTATGATTTCATCTTTCTGGCCGCTATCGGCTTTCAGATACTGCTGTTGCTGACCAGGCTGGAAACACTCAGAGAATCACTTGTTATCGTGATTTTTCATATCGTTGCCACGGTGATGGAGCTGTTTAAAACCTCGGATGCGATTGGCTCATGGTACTACCCGGAAGAGTATGTGTTCGGGATCGGCAATGTGCCTTTGTTTACCGGATTCATGTACAGCGCGGTGGGCAGTTACATTGCCAGAATATGGCGGATTTTTGATTTTGAGTTTTCCTCATATCCATCAAAGTCGCTGAGCGTGGTGCTGGTAGTGCTGATCTATCTGAACTTCTTCAGTCATCACTTTATCTACGATTTCCGCTGGTGGCTTATGGCGGCAACCGTTGTGCTGTTCTACCGCACGCATATCTTTTTCCGGGTAAGTAGCAGGTATCGGCAGATGCCGGTGCTGTTGGGCTGGTTTCTGGTGGCGCTGTTTATCTGGATTGCTGAAAATATTGCGACCTACGCGAATATCTGGATCTATCCGAATCAGGCAGAACAGTGGCAGATGGTTTCTTTCTCAAAGCTCAGTTCCTGGTACCTTCTGATGTTGTTGAGCTTTGTGCTGGTATCGCTGATCAATACAATCAGATTGCATGAAAAACAAGTAGAAAGAGCTGTGCCGGAAAGCGTCAGGCAATAGGATGGAGGCCTGCCTGTGGCAGGCCTAAGGGAGCAGGATGATCAGGCCGCTTCTTTACGGGTGAATACCCAGGTATCCCCCTGAGACAGAGCTTCATCGTACTGATAGCCCGCCAGATCGAAGCCTTTCAGTTGTTCAGCGTCAGTGATCTGGTTCTTGATCGCGTAGCGGCACATCAGACCACGGGCTTTCTTGGCAAAGAAACTGATGATTTTGTACTGACCATTTTTCCAGTCCTTGAATACCGGTGTAATGGTACGGGCGTTGAGATTCTTCGGTTTTACCGACTTGAAGTACTCATTGGAAGCCAGGTTAACCAGTACCGGTTCATTCTGCTCTGCCAGGGTCTGATTCAGATCATCGGTCACGATATCCCCCCAGAAGCCATACAGATCCTTGCCCCGGCCATTGGCCAGCTTAGTGCCCATCTCTAAGCGATAAGGTTGCATCAGATCCAGCGGTTTCAGCACACCGTACAGCCCCGACAGAATACGCAGATGCTGCTGGGTAAAGCTCAGCTCTTCTTCGCTGAAGTCAGCAGCGTTAAGGCCGCTGTATACATCACCGTTGAAAGCCAGCACTGCCTGTTTAGCGTTGCTGCTGTCAAACGGCTGGCTCCAGCTTTCATAGCGCGCCACATTCAGGGCCGAGAGCTTATCGCTGAGCTTCATCAACTCAGCGATATCCTGGACAGACAGTGTGCGCAGTTGCTCAATAAGTTCCTGTGAGTGATCAAGGTGCACCGGCATACTGAACTGTTCAGTCTGGGCCGGAGTATCATAATCCAGGTTTTTTGCGGGTGAGATTACCAGTAGCATAGTCTTATATCTGTCATTCGATTATTTGCAGTGATCCTAAACTAAAAAGGCCAGCCCTGAAAAGAGCTGGCCTGATTACTTCTGTCAATCGTGGCTATAGTCACGAGTGCAGGCGGATGTTCAGCTCATCGACAACTTCTGACCAGTCTGAATCGCTTTCAAGACATTCCCGGATAAAACTGGCCTGGCTGGTGGTCCAGAATGTTGCCTCGTCAAGTTTAACTGACTGGCTGAACAGGGTATGGGTACGAATAAACTGATCAATGGACATATCGTCGCTGGGCAGGCCCAGTTGCTCGAAAAGTGTATTCATACTGTGATCTGATCTGTCCATCGTGACCTCCTGCATTTTCACAAAGGGGGGATAGCAGTGAAGAAAGTGTTGGTCACGGAATGAGCTTTGTCAAAAGCCTTAGGGAACCTGCGAGTAAGTCAGGCACTTTCTCTGCGGGACGATAAAGCCGCCTTATACGCGAAAGCGTACGCAGTGAATGGCGAGCCCTTTGCAAGTGCGCTGACACTGTAGAAGGCGGCTTTAGCGCCCGCCCTACGGGGCTTGCAGAGCGATCCGATCTCTGTGTTAGCGATTTTCGTCCGGCAGGCGCACCTGAGGCAACCAGCATGCCTGTAATCGTTGTCGTGAGCTCGAACCGCTCTGAAAGCCTGAGGTGTGCCTGACTTGTTCGTAGGTTCCTTAGTCTTCCCGCTGAGCTTTGATCAGCTTCTCTTTATTGTCGATTTTGATATATACAGTCAGTGCGCCCAAGGTACCGGCGGCAACCAGAATAGCTTTAAGCAGTTGGTTAGCCCCTTCGTTACCGACCAGCAGAATGTACATTGAAGAGACAATCAGGCCGCCAACAAAACACAGGGCGCTGATCAGCAGGCAGTTCACAACAGTCACTGCGCTACGGTTCGGCGCGCGTTTCAGCAGTACAACAAAAGCAGTCAGCAAAGAGGCCAGTACAATAAAGGAGGGAATCTGTTCGAGCATGGTGTTTCCTTAGGGATATCGCAAGTGGGCTATTTGTATCACCCTTTGCAGGGTGAAAGATAGTCCCCGATGGTGTGAGAGCCGCCTCGTTTCTTGTATTATAAGCGTCAGTTTTTTCAGGATTTCCGGATAGAAGAACACAACATGACAAAGCAGACGGTACTGACCGGTATTACTACCACAGGCACACCTCACATCGGCAACTATCTGGGGGCGATCAAGCCGGCAATTGAAGCCAGCCGCAACCCGGACTTTAACAGCTATTTTTTCCTGGCGGACTTTCACGCACTGATCAAATGTCATGATCCCGAGCGTGTCGCCCGTTCCACCCGTGAGATCGCTGCGACCTGGCTGGCGCTGGGGCTGGATACTGATCAGGCGACTTTTTACCGTCAGACGGATATCCCTGAAATCACCGAGCTGACCTGGATTCTGACCTGCATGACCTCTAAAGGCCTGATGAACCGGTCTCATGCTTATAAGGCTTCAGTTGATGCTAACCGTGAAGCCGGTAAGCAGGATGATGACGATGTCACCATGGGACTGTTCAGCTACCCGATTCTGATGGCCGCAGACATTCTGATGTTTAACGCCGGTATTATCCCGGTGGGTAAGGATCAGATTCAGCATATCGAGATGGCCCGTGATATTGCCGGTCGTTTCAACCATACCTACGGTACCCTGTTCCATCTGCCAGAGGCGCAGGTCGATGAGCAGACTCAGCTGATTCCGGGTCTGGATGGTCGGAAGATGTCGAAGAGCTACGACAATACCATTCCGCTGTTCTGCAGTTCTGATGAACTGTATAAACTGATCAAGCAGATTAAGACCGATACTCTGGAGCCGGGCCAGCCGAAAGATGCTGATAACAGCACTATCTTCCAGCTGTTTGCTAACTTTGCGACTGCCGAAGAGCAGGCGGCGATGCGCAAAGAGTTTGAGAACGGTATTGGCTGGGGCGATGCTAAGAAAGCGTTGTTCGAATATCTGGATAGCTACCTGACCGGTCCGCGTGAAGAATATAACCGCCTGATGGCAGACATGGCCTATGTTGAGCAGCAACTGCATAAAGGTGCAGAGAAAGCCCGTAGCTATGCAACGCCATTCCTGGAGCAGATCCGGATCGCGACAGGTATCCGCCCACTGACTTATCAGGGTACTCAACCGGCGCAGGCAGAAGAGAAAAAAGAGAAAGAGCAATCTGCTGAGCAGGTAGCCCGTGCTGAGGAAGGCCGCCGCCGTGCGATTCTGATGCAACTGAAACCGATGCTGGACCGTGTCGAAGCCGCAGAAGATAAAGCCGCTGCAGCCCATGCGCTGATCGCAGAGAAAGAGGAACAGGTTGCCACTCTGAAGAAGAAAGCGAAGCAGAAAGCTCAGAATGAGCTGGATCTGCTGCATGAAGAGCTGGCGCAACTGCTGGCATAATCAGCACGGATTCATTGCAGGAGAACGATGATGTACCAGACCCTGATCAGCGTGGAACAACTAGTGGCCCTGCAGCGCAGTGCCGATCAACCGGTGCTGTTTGATTGCCGCTTTATACTGATGGTTCCGGCTCAGGGACAGCAGTACCTGAGTGGGCAGCAGCAGTACCAGCAGGGGCATATAGCGGAGGCCCATTATCTGCATCTGGATGAAGATCTGTCGTCTGTGATCGGTTTCCGTACCGGACGTCACCCGCTACCGGACTTTGACGCGTTGGCGCAAACCCTTGCCCGGGCCGGTGTGACCGCTGCCAGACAGGTCGTTGTGTATGACGACTGTGGCGGTGCAATGGCCGGACGGGCATGGTGGCTGATGAAACTGATGGGCTTAACGGAAGTCGCCGTACTGGACGGCGGTTTCCCGGCCTGGACTGAGGCGGAGCAACTGGTCACTGATGCGCTGCCTGAGGTGGCCGAAGGCGCGTCTCTGGCCTATACAATCAATGCGCAGATGATGCGTGACGCGGCTGAAGTTCAGGCCCTGGCCAGCGACTGGCAACTGGTGGACGCCCGTACACCGGAGCGTTATCGCGGTGAGCAGGAACCCATTGATCCGGTTGCTGGCCATATTCCGGGCGCTATCAACAGGCCTTTACAGCAGAATCTCAATGAACAGGGGCTGTTCAAAACTCCGGAACAGCTGCGCAGCGAGTGGCTGACCTTCCTCAATGGCACGACTCCAGAGCAGGTTGTTCACTATTGCGGCTCTGGTGTAACAGCTTGCCACAATATGCTGGCAATGGAACATGCCGGTCTGACCGGTTCAAAAGTCTATCCCGGTTCCTGGAGCGAGTGGATCAAGGATATTGAGCGTCCTGTTGTCCGTGGTGAGGAGTGATCCTGCCTTTCTTACTCCATAGTCTGCGATTTCAATTCTGAAATCGACGATAACTTAACCGCCTACTATGCTTAGTCTACGGGCCGACGAGCCCGTAGATATTCATTACCTCTGTTTACATACTTTTAAGTACAGAGGGAGGGGGTTACCCATGAGGAGTTTCATAGTCCTCATAAGCTTGATCATGCTTCAGGGTTGTCTGGCGACGGCTCAGAAACAGCAGGAAGCACTGGATGTGGCAAAGGCTGCCGCAGAACAGTGTGCATCATTGGAATCGGATCTTGCCACTCTGAACAGTCAGCAGAAGGCATCTCTGCGTCTTCTTCGTGATCAGGCAAAAGCTCAACAAAAAGCTGAAACGCTGCGCAATACTGATCAATCCTGCGAGCAGCTGCGTCAGTCTCTTGATAATAAAACGGTTGTCGGGGCTGTTGAGTGGTCTGTGGTGGATTATGGCAACCTGCAACGTATTGCCAGAGCCCGTATGGATACCGGTGCTACGACTTCTTCGATTAATGCCACAGATATTACCGAGTTCGAACGTAATGGTGAGCGTTGGGTACGCTTCAAGCTGGCTGATGGTGAAGAAGTTGCGTTGGTGCTTGAACGCTATGCAAATATCGCCCAGGCCGGTGCCAGAAAGGACCGGCGGCTGGTAGTGAAGCTGGGGATAAGACTGGGTGGCATTGAGCAGGTTGCGGAGTTCACGCTGAAAAATCGAAGCCATCTTAATTATGAAGTGCTGGTGGGGCGAAACCTGCTCCGGGATCTGATGGTCGTCGATGTTGCTCAGCGCTATATGCTCGGCGGTAAACCAGAGCCCTCTCAGTCTGAGTCGCCCTGAATCTGGAGCACTTATGCAGGAACGCATTCCATTTTATTTACTGGTTATTCTGCTGATTGTGGTTGGCACAGGTAGCGCCGTTTATCGGCATCTTAATCAGCAGGTGCCCTGGCTTCCGGGGCAGACGCGGGAGATCTGGGATGTAGAGGCGCGGCTGGAGTTCTCAGCGCCCAATACCGGTGTTATTGCACGTCTGGCGATTCCTGAATCGCAGCCAGGCTTTACTCTGCTTCGACAGGGGACTGCTTCACCTGGCTATGGATTGAGTTACCTGACAGAGGGACTCGCTCCGGCGGTACGCTGGTCGACAGAAGCAGCAGACGGCAAGCAGGTTCTCTATTACCGGGCCCGCTTTCTGGTCGATCCGAAAGCAGATCAGGCCTGGCCAAAGCCTCCTTTACAGAATTCAGAGCCTATCGTGCCTGAGCAGGTCCGGTTGGCCGCGGATCAACTGATCAGTCAGGCTCAACAGCGGGCCGCTGATGAAATTACCCTTGCAGCGCAACTGATGCGATTGCTGTTTGAGGATCAGCAAGGCGAACTTCTAAGACAGGAACGCAGTAACGGTGAAGCTGCGATGTTATTGATGCAGCTGGCTGCTTTGCCAGCCCGGCAGGTTACGGCATTGAAGTTACGCAGTGGTCGGCGCAACCAGAATAGCCTGTCATACCTGATGGTATACGGCGATCAGCAAGTTGCTTTTTTTAATCTGACTAACGGTAAAGAGGGACGCCCGGAACGCTTATTGATATGGGAGATGCGGGATCAGCCACTCATTGATGTGGAGGGAGGCCGCAGTACCCGTTTGAGCTTTTCGATGCTGCGGGAGGAGCTGGCTGTCCAGGATGCGTTGGAGCAAAAGTATGATGACCTGAGTCTGGTACAGGTGTCTTTGCACAGTCTTCCTCTGCAGGAGCAACAGCTGTTCCGTGGGTTGTTACTGATACCTGTTGGTGTGATGGTGGTCCTGATGATGCGGGTTCTGGTCGGGCTACGTACGTCCGGTACTTTTATGCCGGTACTGATCGCTCTGGCGCTGATGCAGACTGAACTGGGGGCCGGATTGGCGGGCTTTGTGCTGGTGGTACTGGCGGGGCTGATTGTCAGGGGATATCTGTCTCGGCTGAATCTGCTGTTGGTCGCACGGATCAGTGCGGTAATTATTGTGGTTATCCTGCTGACAGCCACCTTTTCAGTCATCGCCTATAACCTGCGTATCGTTGCCGGACTGAATATTATCTTCTTCCCCATGATCATTATCGCCTGGACTATTGAGCGACTGTCCTTGCTGTGGGAAGAGGAGGGAGCAGAAGAGGTCTTTAAACAGGGTGGCGGTTCTTTGCTGGTTGCCCTGCTGGCTTACATGGTGATGTTGAATACCCTGATACAGCATCTGACGTTCAATTTTCCGGGGTTACAGCTGGTATTACTGGGAGCGATTCTGCTGCTGGGCCGGTATACCGGCTATCGCCTGGTAGAACTGGTTCGTTTCAGTCCGATGCTGCGCCAACCGGAGGATAAAAAGTGAGCTGGATCGCTTCCCCTGCTCAATTAAAGCGTCGGGGCGTTCTGGGGATGAACCGGCGTAATATCATGCTGATCGGTCAGCATAATGACCGGCGTCGGTTTCCGCTGGTAGATGACAAGCTGAAAACCAAGCAGTTGGCTGAAGAGGCGGGAATCGCCGCGCCGGGATTAATTTCACTGATACAGTATCAGCATCAGGTGCGTCGGATCGAACAGTTATTAGCAGAGCATTCCTGCTTCTGTATAAAGCCGGCGAAGGGGAGTGGAGGAAAAGGAATTCTGGTGATTCATGATCATGATAATCAGAATTATTTTAAACCCAATAACCAATCGGTTTCGCTGCCTGAACTGAAGCGTCATTTGTCCAATATACTGGCCGGTTTGTTCTCTTTAGGCGGGCAGCCGGACAAAGCGATTATTGAATCTCTGATTCACTTTGATAATCGCTTTGCCCGTTACAGTTTTGAAGGGGTACCGGATATCCGTATTATTGTGTTCCGTGGCTATCCGGTCATGGCGATGATGAGGCTGTCTACTGAAGCCTCGGATGGTAAGGCAAACCTGCATCAGGGGGCTGTCGGAGTAGGGCTACATATTGATAACGGCAAAGCTGCTTATGCTGTACAGTTTGATAAACCTGTGGCGGAGCATCCCGATACCGGCCAGGCGCTGGACCAACTGGTTATTCCTGAATGGCGTAAGCTGTTGGTTATGGCGGCGCGTTGCTATGAAATAACCGGTCTCGGATATCTGGGGGTGGATATCGTGCTCGATGCTCACCAGGGGCCAATGTTGCTGGAACTGAATGCAAGACCGGGATTGGCAATACAGATTGCCAACAATGTCGGGCTTGAGCAGCGTATGTCCCAGCTGCAAACAGTCATCCCTCAGAATCTGTCGCCGCTGGATCGGGTCAGCGCGGTACAGCAACTGTTTCAGTCGTCATAAATCTGAATATTAAGAGGGAAAGGTGTTGATGGATTACAATCAGGCGCGGGATTATCTGCTGAGTCGGCCAGAAGCCTGGGAAGACTTCCCTTTTTACCCGGATGTCGCAGTGTTCAAAATTGGTAAAAAGATGTTCGCCACACTTAGCACAGAAGGTGGAACACCACAGATGAATCTGAAGTGTGAACCGCAGGAAGCGGTGATGCTCAGGGATATTTTTGCTGCCGTCAAACCGGGTTATCACATGAATAAGAAACACTGGAATACCGTGATACTGGATGGTTCTCTGCCGATTGGGGAGGTTGAGCGGATGATTGATCGTTCCTACGGACTGGTGTTGAAAGGTATGACCCGTAAGGAGAGGCTGCCTTTGGAACTGAAGTACAGCCAGGCGGAACTTTATCGATAACTGATTGTTTTAAAATCTAAATCAATATACAAAATCTATGATCCGGATAAGCTATCTCAACAATACATACCCAGCCGGGTCTTTTATACTGCACTCATAAGTCAGATTCTCACAGGGAGACAATGTATGGCTGAATGTCAGTCTGGTGTCATTGCCGAAGCAAACAGTGATGCACTCTTTATTACCCTAAACGGCAGTCGTGATGGATCATCATTACAGCTGATAAAACAATGCCTGGCGCAGATCCCGGCAACGCAACAGAATTTCAGACAACGCTATCCGGAAGCGGATCTTCACATTACTGCGGCCATCGGCAGTGAGTTCTGGGATCTGCTGGCTCCGACACAGCGGCCGTCAGAATTAACAGGCTTTCCAGCCATGTCCGGTGGCGGTGGTACGGCACCCCATACACCTGCCGATCTGTTGTTACATATCCGTTCCGAACGTCATGACCTGAACTATGAGGCTGCAGCTGTGCTGATGGCGCTGTTAGGTAAATCAGTATCGCTGGTTGATCAGGTGCATGGCTTCCGTTATCTGGATAGTCGTGACCTGACCGGTTTTGTGGACGGAACCGAAAACCCCGAGGGCGATCACCGAGCTGAGGTAGCCGTTGTTGGTGATGAGGACAGTGTGTTTGCCGGAGGCAGTTATATCCACCTGCAACGCTACGAACATGATCTGGAAGCCTGGAACCGTATCGCGGTTAAGCAGCAGGAAGATATTATAGGTCGCACCAAGGCTGCGAATGTTGAGTATGCCAGCGCAGATAAGCCGTTGTTCTCGCATACCAAACGTACGTCTCTGAAAGACGATGAAGGGCGTTCTGTTGAAATCCTCCGCCACAGCATGCCGTATGGTGATATGACCCGAAAAGGGCTGTTGTTCGCGTCCTACGGACGTTCTCCTGAACCCTTTACAGAGATGCTGAAAAGTATGGTAATCGGAGACGGTGAGGGAAATACTGATCATCTGCTTCGGTATACCCGGGCGGTCACCGGTCAGGCTTTCTTTGCGCCAGCTCCTGCCTGGTTAGAAAAGCTCGCCTGAATCGCATCCGGGCTGTCACAGGAACTTCTGCAAAGCGTCACAGATTTGTCAATTTCCGTATTTAAGCTACGCTTAAAGGAATGGGATCAACCTGTTTCCTGAACTATAAGCAAAGCTGCGGCAGGAAACTGCAAAAAGCAAAGTGCGTAAAAGCTCAGATAATAGAGCTTAGCTATAAGTGCAAAAGGAAGTACAAAAGAAAGTGCAGAAGAAAAGGTGTCGATAGTGGCACCCATAATAATAAGGGAGCCCGAAATGCGAACTGAGGCGATTAAACGAACGATTGCGGTACTGGGTGTCGATGGCGAAAACTTTGAAGTAGACGGACACTATCAGGGCGATGAGCGTAAGGCACGTTGGTACACTGTAAAGAAACTGAGTGATGGCCGGGTTTTTGTAGACCATCTTTCAACGTTTCCAAGTCATGATGAGATTCGGAAAATGGTTTCCTGAATCCTTCAGATGCAGATACAAAAAAACCGGGCATAGCCCGGTTTTTTTATGGTCAGTCAATATTTACTGGACCATCTCGTTTTCACTGAACATACCTTCAAACAGCGCGGTTGAAAGATAACGTTCACCGGAATCCGGCAGAATCACCACAATGACTTTGTCCTTGTTCTCTTCTTTCTCTGCCTGACGCAGTGCTGCGCATACGGCTGCACCACAGGAGATACCAGCCAGAATACCTTCTTTCATCATCAGTTGGCGGGCTGTCTCGATGGCATCGTCATTACTGACCTGCTCAACCTGATCAACCAGCGAGAGATCCAGATTCTTCGGTACAAAACCCGCACCGATACCCTGAATTTTGTGTGGTGATGGTTTCACTTCATCACCGTTCAGTGTCTGGCTGATTACCGGAGAATCAGTTGGCTCTACGGCTACGGTCGTAATCGCTTTGCCCTGCTGTTGCTTGATATAACGGGATACACCGCTGATGGTACCGCCGGTACCAACACCCGCGACAAACAGATCAACAGTGCCTTCTGTATCTTCCCAGATCTCAGGACCGGTAGTCTGCTCATGAATTTCCGGGTTAGCCGGGTTTTCAAACTGCTGCAGCATCAGGTATTGCTCTGGATTGTTATCCACCAGTTCCTGTGCTTTCTCGATCGCGCCCTTCATGCCTTTAGCAGGCTCGGTTAGCACGATATCGGCACCCAGTGCTTTCATCAGTTTGCGGCGCTCAAGGCTCATGGATGATGGCATCGTCAGTACCAGCTTATAGCCCCGTGATGCCGCTACGAATGCCAGCGCCACGCCAGTGTTACCGGAGGTTGGCTCTACCAGAGTCATACCCGGTTTCAGAGAGCCATCCTTTTCAGCAGCCCAGACCATGTTCGCACCGATACGGCATTTGATAGAGCCCGCTGGATTACGACTTTCAATCTTGGCGAAGACTTTTGCGCCCGGAGCCAGTTTGTTCAGGTGGACCAGAGGTGTGTTGCCGATTGAGAGGGAGTTATCTTCAAACGTTTTCATCTAAATACCTGTCGATTGATATGGCCCGGGTCGTGAGTCTTCTGATTGAGCATGACTCATGCGCCTCTGGGAGATCTGTTTATTCGATATGGATATAAAAAATCTTTTTTCTATTCTCTTCAGCAAAGGATTTAAGCGTATATTCCGCCCTATAGCAAGCACCATATTGGTTCAGAAGTGTTGCAGTGAATCGTATACCGTTATCCGGCAGGTTATACATATTAGTAAAATCTGATATGGTTGCCGCACTCTCATCCGATCACGGGATACTGACCGATGCGTTCACTGATGACTCTGCTGGCTCCATTGCTGGGCTGGATCGCGTTTAAACTGTTTCATCTGCCACTGCTGAAGCGTTCGCGGAAAAAGCATAACTTTGTCATGAAACTGTTCCGCTTTGCGGCGGATAATGGCAGTACCCGGGCCCTGTCAGTGTACGGGCACCTGCTGTTCTTTCGTGGAGACGGGCTGACCAACCGTATTCAGGGGGCGATCTATCTGGAGCGAGCGGCAGATAAAGGGGATGCAAAGGCTGCCTATCAGATGGCAAAGATCTACGAAGATGGATATCAGAACTACCCGGTCAATCATCCAAGGGCACTGGAGCTGTATCGAAGGTCTGCTGAAGCGGGTCATATCCTGGCTATTCGTCGGCTGGTAACGGTTTATACAGAGGGAGAGTTGTCACAGCAGAGGGATGAGGCCGAGATCCGTTACTGGCAGGATAAGGACTGCTGAAAGGTTATTCCTGACTGTAATAATCTGTCTGAAATTGCTCCAGCGCCTGCTCCAGTTTCTCACTGCAAGCGGCATCGTAACTGCGGAATAGTTCGGCAACTACCTCACTGGTACATATATGCTCGGCATCCGGGTTTCGGCGTAACCGGTAGCGGGTGGTTTGCTGTGGTGTGAGGCCAAATACCGGAAGGTTGTCCAGATAGGGACTTTTACGCACAATTTTCCGTACTTCTTTCCAGGTTCCATCAGGAATAATCAGCAGCGGGCGCCGGCCATCAGCTGGCAGTACTGAGATTGCGCGAGCCTGAGTTTCAGGTCTGTCTGTCGTAAAGATTAGACAGGGGGCGAGATCGGGTCTGTTGAGCAGCTCCAGCAGCTCTGAATCCGGTTCCGTCCGGGACCAGATAAACAGGCGGGTATCCGGTAGTTGCTGCTGAATCAGAGGATAAGTTGCACTGGCTCTTCCGGGTTCATTTTCATGCAACAGCAGACAGATCAGAGGTGCTGATCTGTCTGCCTGATCGTGATGGTCTGTCACAGCTTATTCAGGGTCGCAGTGAAGTGCAGTGTGGCTGTGCCGTTCGCAGGTACCTTCACCGTCCATTCAGCGCGGCTGGCGCTGGCTTTCGAGAAGTCATGGTTGGTGGTTTTGATCTCCCAGGGCTGGCCGAAATTGGCCGCAATGGTGACCAGACTGTCCTGATCGCGGCTGCTTTTCAGCTCCAGTTCCTGACTGACCTGATGACCATTGTAGACTTTTCCGAACCGTACCTGACGACGTTTGATTGTCAGATCAAAGGCTTTACCGATCGGCAGCTCGACCTGCTGTCCTTTAGCAGTATGCTGAATCTGAGCGCTACCGATGAAGTGGCGCAGGCCCTCTTTATCCGGGCTGAATACCCGGGCCGTTCCGGCTGGAAGCGGGAAGCCAAGTCCATCAGCCTGAACATTATTGAAGCTGACTTTGATGTCAGGCTTCTGATCATACAGGTGCTGATCCAGCGACGCGTAAACCGGGAAGTCATAGTGGTAGGTTTTGTCTGCTTTAACCCGGTCGGCACCGATCAGGCTGACCTGTTTAGTCTGGCCATTGAGCAGGCTGGCAGACTGAGGTAACCGATACAGCTGATAATCCTGGAAGGCCTCCGGCGCACCACTTTCAGGAGCGGCATCAGCCATCGCCATGACCATTTCTGTGCGCTGTCGCAGCATCGCCGGTGGTTGATTGATCTGGCCTGCCATCAGCAGTATCTTTGCATCCGGATAGTCAACGCCGGTCTGATTTCGCAGCGTTGCGAGGCCGTCGAGACTGACATGTTCACCGGACTTATCCAGTACAATGGCATAATCCATCTGCCAGCTCAGCCCGCGGGTCAGGTAAGTCAGGACTGCTTCACCGGCTTTTTTAGTACCTTCGCTACGAATCTCCAGACTTGGCCGTGATTGCATACCTTCAGGAATGGAAGGGAAGATAAATCGCCAGCCCTGCTGGTTAACCGGTACGGTTTCAATCCGATTCTGATGTTCAACAATTGCCTGATCTCCCTGAACGCTGAGTAAGCGGGCGTTGCTGACGGTTTCAGTTCCGCTGACGCTGTTAAACCGCGCCAGTTGCAGTTGCTTACCGATATAAGCCTGCAGCAGTGCATAACCCGAGATAAGATTGTTGTTGAGGTTCTGCTCCAGTACCTTTCCGGCATTTTCCAGCTGCAGGGTTTCGCTCATAATCTGATGACTGACGTCTTCGATATAGAGCGTCTGGTTTTCGTTGATCAAGGGCAGGTTGCGGACATCCCGAATCAGTCCCAGATCCTGATTGTAAAGCGTGATGGCCAGTGCATTCTGCTGGCTGCTGTCGACCACCAACGGTGCTGCCTGAGCACTCATTGCTACACCGATGGCTGCTCCGAGCAGTGACAGGGATAAAAGCTTACGCATCAACTATTCCTCAGTTGTGTTGTCAGGCAGGTCCAGTGCTACGCGGAAACCCCAGCTGTTTTTACTGCTCTCCGTCGGATGACGATAGCGGCTGGATGAACGGATTACCCGGCCAATATCAAACCAGGAACCGCCTCGCATTACGCGGAACTCACAGCCTCCTTCGAGCATCGCAGAGCCATCAACGGGAGCGCCAAAATAGGAGTCCTGGTAGCAATCCTCGACCCATTCGTCGACATTACCGTTCATATCATGAATGCCCCATGAATTAGGCGGAAAAGTGCCAACCGGGGCGGTTAGCTTGCCATCAAATTCATTGCCACATTCACCGCAGACGGCACGTTCAGCTTCCAGTTCTTCTCCCCACCAGTAGCTGGTATCGGTACCGGCTCTGGCGACATACTCCCATTCTGCTTCTGTGGGCAGGCGGTAGGGTTCACCGGTGAGCAGTGCCAGCCATTCAACATAGGCATTTGCCTGTTTCCAGGTGATATTGATAACCGGTCGGTTGCCCCGGCCCCAGCCCTCATCATCGGGCAGATCCCGTCCCATGGAGCGGGCGTAATAATCATAGTCGTTGAACGTGACTTCATTTCGGGAGATAGCAAAGCGGTGGCTGATGGTAACTTCCCGGGTGGGTAACTCATTGTCATCGCCCACCAACTGCTGGTCACCCATGATGAAGGTTCCCCGGGGAATGATCACCATCTGAGGACCTTTAAAGCCATCTTCCAACTGATCAGTAAAAACAGTGAGTTTATCCGGATCAGCAAATTTCAGTTCGATCACTTCCTTATGCAGTGCCCGGGCTTTTTCAGTCTGCTCCTTCAGGGAGGACTGTAACTGCTCCGTCTCCAGAATATGCTGTTTGTTCTCTTGCTGCAGGTCGTATTCCAGCTGGCCGAGATCTTCCTCCAGATTTTCGATCTGCAGTTCAGCAGCGCTGAGGTGGTTAGCAACGTCTGCGGTGTTCTGCGACCCCATGTAGAATGCGAGAGCGAATCCCAGAAGAAAGCCAAAAACGAATACCAACGATACTAATCCACCCCGGGGAATGCGGAATTTTCCCAGACTGAAGCCTTTTTTCTCTTCGGAAAGTGGTGTCGGGTTCTCTTCATCGTCCGCAGATTCAGCGTCATCTTCAGTAGACTTGAAAAGCGCTTTGATAAATTCCAGTGCTGTCGCGGGACGTTCCATCGGATCTGTGGCAAGTGCACTCTGTAGAACTTCCCACTGGGGGGCTTTCAGTTTGCCGGGCTTTTTAAGCTCTTTGTGAATCCGGATCGCTTCATCGTCGGCGGCACTGAAAGGGGCTTTCCCACTGATCAGGTGATAGGCGATACAGGCCAGCGAATAGACATCAGCCCGGGTGCTCAGAGGGTTGGGGTGAAACGCTTCAGGTGCTTTATAGGGCAGGTGGCTGGGAGTGGTATCATGAATATCAGCCGCTTCCTCCATCGCCTCATGGAAGGCGAAGCCGCTGAGTTTAACACCTGCACCTTTATTGATATAAACCACTTCAGGGCAGAGTGCCCGGTGTGGCTGGCCGACCTTTGCATGAGCAGTATCGAGTGCAGCAGCGATCTGCATTAGCAGACCCTGTTGCTGTTTTTCGGTCAGTTTTTTGGCTTTACCGGTCTCGATCAGCTCTGCCAGGGTCAGGCCATCAAGCATCTCGGTGGCGATAAACAGCAGCACACCCTTCTGGCGAAACATACCGTAGTATTCTGCCAGGTGCTTGTGTTTGATCTTTTTGCTCAGGGTGACGTGCTTTTTAGTGGCTTCAATAAAGCCCTGATACTTGAGCATGGTTGGATTGAAAATATGCAGAGTGACCGGAACCGAAGTGCTGGTGGTCATATCTTCTGCATTCCAGACCTGTCCGAACTGATCTGATCGCAGTTGCTCTGTCAATCGGAACTGGTGGTGGTCCGGACCGATTACCTGTCCTGTGTCCAATCCGTCATAGAGTGGTTCGTTGGCGTTTCCCATAGCTGCCAGCCTGCTGGTTTAATCAGACGATAATAGAACAAGCTGAGCTGAGAGTTAAGGTGTTCACCTGCCAAAACGGTAAGTTTTCAATTGCTTAGAATACTTCTGGAAATGATAACGGCAGCCAGTGGCTGCCGTTACAGGGTGTGAAGCTGATTATTCTGTGATCAGTGGCTCGAAGCTCTTCACCAGTTCATCAACAGCCTTCATCTGTTGCAGGTAGGGTTCGAGCTTATCCAGAGGCAGTGCGCAAGGACCGTCACATTTTGCTTGAGTCGGATCAGGATGGGCTTCCAGGAACAGACCGGCGATGCCTTGGGCGAGACCTGCACGGGACAGCTGTGCAACCAGCGCCCGGCGACCATCAGCAGAGTCACTGCGACCACCAGGCATCTGCAGAGCGTGAGTGGCATCAAACATAACCGGGTAACCCAGATCTTTCATGATTGAGAAGCCCAGCATATCCACAACCAGGTTGTTGTAACCGAAACTGCTGCCGCGTTCGCACAGAATGAGATTGCTGTTGCCAGCCTGCTCACATTTGTTAAGGATATGGCTCATCTCCTGAGGTGCCAGGAACTGTGCTTTTTTAATGTTGATGGCCGCATCTGTTTTGGCCATCGCTTCGACCAGATCGGTCTGGCGGGACAGGAATGCCGGCAGTTGGATAATGTCGCACACTTCAGCAGTCGGTGCCGCCTGATAGGGCTCGTGTACGTCGGTGATCAGTGGCACATTGAATGTATTCTTCACCTCTTCCAGAATTTTCAGGCCTTCATCCAGACCCGGTCCCCGGAAAGAGGTCAGAGAGGAGCGATTTGCTTTATCAAAGGAGGCTTTGAATACATAAGGAATATTCAGCTTATTGGTCACTTCGACATAATGCTCGGCAATGCGCAGTGCCAGATCCCTTGATTCCAGAACATTCATTCCACCGAACAGCACCATTGGCTGTTCATTACCGATCTCAATACCGGCGACTTTTACGATTTTCTGTTGCATGTGCGCAAATCCCATCAAAAAAATACGCCCGACATTATACGTGAATAATCTCCACCTTGGGGTATATTGGAGGTATTAATTTCGATGGAAGATAGTCGCGAATGAGTTTAAGCGAAACACAGTTACAGGAATATCAGCAGCTGTTGCAGGGAATGCTCAGCGATCGCAAGACTTTACAGCTGGCTACTCAGGGGGAGCAGGGGCCTGAGGCAAGCTATGCGCCTTTTCTGTTCAGCGGTGGCTGCTTTTATCTGTTTATCAGCGATCTCGCCGGGCATACACAGAATATGCTGCGCGAGCCCGGAGTCGGCATCATGTTGATCGATGATGAGCAGGATTGTCGGAATCTCTTTGCCCGACAGCGGGTGACTTTTCAGTGTGATGTTCGTGAAATCAGCCGCTCCGCGGAGGGTTATAGCGTTTTGCTGGATCAACTGGCGGAAAAGCAGGGTAATACCATTGATCTGCTCAGGACTCTGGGAGACTTTCGTTTATTAGAGCTTAAACCGTTGCAGGGGCGGTTGGTGGTCGGTTTTGGCAAAGCGATGGAAATTACGCTGCCGCAAATGACACTGCAACATATCGATGCTGAAATGCTGGGACGAAACAGATAAGGCCGACGATGTCGGCCTTATGGGGCATTGAGGCGCGGTCTACGCACCTTCTATAAAGTGTACCACGACGCTTTTGACCAGGAAGGCCGCCAGGCCCAGGCCCAGAGCAAAAAACAGTACCACTGTACCAAACTTACCGGCGTTAGACTTCTTTGCCAGATCGTAGATGATAAAGAAGATATAGGCTGCAAAAATTGCGAGACCTACATTCAGAGCGATACTTTCGATTTCTGCCAGGCGCATGGCACATCCTCATAACTGTCTGAAAAAATTGGTTAGCGATTGTACAGATTGCAGTCTGCTTGTGGCAATGCACAGTTGGACCAATTTTGGTGGGACCAATATCGAATAGTTATAAATATTCCTGTGGCTGTTATAAGAGCAGGGAGGGATTTCTTACTCTTCTGGTCCCCACTGCAGCAGGTTTTCAATTTCCTGTTGCAGCGCTCGGCTGGTGGTCTTTTCCGTGGCATGGACCCCAAGAATTTTATTCTCAGCAACCAGCAGAGTGAAAAAGCCTTCAGTGCCCTCATTCAGCTGAGTACTGCGGATATACTCGAAGCCATCCAGTTCCGGAATTTTTTTCAGCAGATTAGCGATGAACTGACTCATCTCATGAAACTGAAGCTCCGGCAGAGTGTTGTACTCCGAGAAGCCGTTCTTGTTGATCAGGGCGATTCCGGTGACCTGTTTCAGTGCTTCTACCTCCTGTAACAGGGCGGAGTGAAAGTACTGTTTGCTTTTTCTACGCCGTAAACGGGGTTGTGGTTCAGTGGTCGGCTTACCGGTTTCCGGTGCAGAACCTGACTGAAGGGGGATAACATCAACCGGAGTCGGTTTTTCTGACTGCGGCTGCAACAGGCGGTGCAGCAGAAAGCGGATGTGGCCGGGGATGCGGCCATCGATGAAATAGAGCGGGGCATTACAGTTCTGATTGTTCAACCAGGTCTGAAATGCCTGATGGTCCGGTTCGCCGGTCTGATCCATGCCGGTTACGCCGATAATCAGTGGCTTATCCTGCAGATAACGTCCGAACTGGCGCAGGTAGTATTTGAGGTCCTGTTCCGGGTGGTTGCGGCGGTAATCCAGCAGCAGAACGTAACCGGCGCTATCCGGAGCTAACTCGTTACCGATCATCTCCCACATAAAGCGAAAGCGGCTCTGGCCCGGTGTACCATACAGATGTATACGGGCTTTACTGCGTTGCAGAATGCCGTAGTCCAGAGCAACAGTGGTTTGCTGTTTGCGGAGTCGGGTGCTGTCAGAAATGCTGGCATCGGTCTCGACACAGGCTTTGTCACTGACTGCGCGAATTGCGGTGCTTTTTCCGGCGCCGACGGGGCCGAAAAAGACGACCTTTTTCTCAACCATACTATGCGAATCCATTCAGTATTGTTAAAGCGTTTGAAAATTCAGTATAGCCGGTACAGATCCTCTTCTCCGGCGGGGCGTAAGTATACGATGATACGGCAAGGATAGCAGCAGGACTTTTCAGTCCTGCTTGCGGAAGGATGCAATGGTATTGAGCAGGGTAATAATGATTGCTGATGCAGAGAAGAGCAGCAGGCCTTCAGCCATGGTGATACCGAACAGCAGATCGGGAGTCCAGCCGCAAAGTTCCCAGGGTTCAAATACTGAAGGTAGCCATTGATCCAGAGCGAACCAGGAAGGCAGGCCTGAGCCCATGGTGCAACTACCATCAATCAGATTGCGTTCAATCGCAAAAGTCAGCCAGGAGCGTTCAGTCAGACCAATTGCTGCGATCAGTGAGAGCAGATGGAGTACTTTGCTGATCTGCCTGTTGCGGCCTCCTATCAGTCCGACAATAGCCAGGAGAATAAAGGCCATG
Organism: Amphritea sp.; assembly: GCA_025800245.1. GTDB lineage: Bacteria > Pseudomonadota > Gammaproteobacteria > Pseudomonadales > Balneatricaceae > Amphritea. The sequence continues at coordinate 33,365 of JAOXSA010000436.1, forward strand.
ATCCAGATGCGAATATGGATGCACAGGACGCATGGACCATAGCCCAGGCCGTACTGGTAATAGAGAGCGATGCCTTCCATTGTCAGGCCGGTAAGCAGAACTATCAGCCAGTACAGGGGATTGCGTCCGATGTTTGAAAAAGCGGTAAGGAGTGTAAGCATGACCGGTTCCGTGATCCTTAAAACTGCTTCTCTGAGTCCGGCAGAACGAAAAAGTTCTGCCGACTCAGAAAGTTAATTCACTCTTCGACAAAATTAACCTGGCTGTTAAAAGCGATGATTACCCGGTCCTGCTTGCCAAAGTAGGGCATTGCAGCATGCTTAAGGTAGGATGGAAAGATAACCATCTGCCCTTCAACAGCCGCGAAGTCCCAACTGCCGGTTCCGTTCAGGTATGCGGTACCAGCGTCCAGGTACTGGTCTGCACCGTGTCGTGGATCATAGAAGCGGTTTACACCATTGCGCTCTGTGATATCGCATTCACCGGCATCAACGTAATAGATCCCGCACCAGGAACAGTTGGGGTGGGCATGGGTATCGTGATAGCCGCCATTGGTGGTGACGTGAAACCATGATTCCACGACATTAGCCTGGGCTTCAGCGCCTTCAGGCCAGAACGGCGCATTTACCGCACTGGCAACTGTAGTCAGCATATCTTCAACAAATTCGCGGAGTTGTTGTATCGCTGGATCTGACTGTTCCAATAGATCCAGCGTACTTTCATGCAGGGCATGCTTGGCGGTCGGTGCCACTTCGCTCTGAATCGCCAGGGTCTGCTCTGCTTTCAGTTTATAGATCAGTTCAAGCAGAGGTTGTTTGATCTGATCGTGCAGTGGGTTCTGCACGGTGAACATCTGGGTTTCCCAGACGGTGATATCTTCGATCAGTACTTCGGGTTGTTGCATGAATCAGTTTCTTAAATTACTTACCGGAGTTAAGAATGTTGAGCAGAGCATGGGCCTGATCGGCCGCTTCATGGCCCAGTGGTGTCAGGTAACCACCGTCCATCTGTGTAATCAGATCTTTATCAAATAATCGGCGGGTCGCAGAGACCAGCTCCGGGGCAGCATCCTGATGAACCTTGAGTCCCTGATGGTCACTGCTCTGACTGAACCGGATCAGCATATTGATCTCTTCCTGAATCTGATTATTACAAGGCATGGGCAATCTCCTGCATCAGCTATGGTTTTCCACACCTTGGCACAGGATTATGGGAAGGTACAGGGGAAATTGCTTTAAAAGACAGTGGATTGACTCAGATCGAGGATTGTAATGTGGGCAGAGGATGTGCACTCTGATGGCTCGTAGCTCGTAGCTCGTAGCTCGTAGCTCGTGGCAGAGTTGCACTAATGTAGGAGCGACGACCTCGTCGCGATTTTCGGCACGAGGGCGTGCCTCGCTACAAAGCGCTGTTCTGACTGGGCAGTTGCTTTGCGCTTTTTCGAGCTACCAGCGAGCATTGCCTGCAATGCGGTCGAGCAAGGTAAGCTTTGCTTACCGGTCTAGCGAGTCGAGCTTTGCTCGACGGTCCTACTTCACCTTCGCTGGTTCTCACGCCTTCAGGTACAAACAAAAACGCCCCGCAGGTGCGGGGCGTTTTTGTTTGTATTCTGGTGGTGGGGGGTGGATTCGAACCACCGAAGCTCGCGCGTCAGATTTACAGTCTGATCCCTTTGGCCACTCGGGAACCCCACCTCAATGCGCCTCGTCAGAGGAGGCGCGTATACTATTGATTTGTCTTTGGCTTGTAAAGCGATTGAGGCAATATTTTTAGTTTTTGTTACACATTTTGTGTGCCTGAAAACGCAATAGATAATTTCTATTGAACTTTTTCTATCGATTAAAAATATTCAACTTTTTGAGTGTTTTCCTGAAGTGCTTATGAGCCGGGCTTTTGCCTTGATTCAGGCGTTTGGCTACACATATCAAAAGCCAAAATCAAGTATTGTATTTAACTTCTTTCTAACTATATTTAGTGGCTATCTAAACAGGACGCACAAGATGTAGTGTGCAAATCAGGTTCAGAACACGACTCAGAAAACTACTTTGAAGTGAAAGAGTTGTGGGGCGCGTAAGGAGTACGGCGCTCGCAGTCTGTGGCAAAGGCTCGTGTAAAAGAAGCCTTGTAATTATTCAGTATTATTTAGTCAGGAAAGTGCAATGCAGGACATTTTGGTAACGAAACGGGATGGTCGTCAGGAAAAACTGGACCTGGAAAAAATTCACCGAGTCGTTATCTGGGCCGCCCACGGTCTTGAAAATGTATCCGTATCCCAGGTAGAGCTGAAAGCCCATATCCAGTTCTACGATGGCATCAAGACTGCTGATATCCACGAGACCCTGATTAAGTCCGCCGCAGACCTGATCTCTGAAGACGCGCCTGATTACCAGTATCTGGCAGCTCGTCTGGCTATTTTCCATCTGCGTAAGCGCGCATTCGACAGCTTTGAACCGCCGCACCTGCTGACCCACGTTGCTAAAATGGTCGATGATGGCCGTTACGATAAGCACCTGCTGGAAGATTACAGCGAGGACGAATTCAATCAGCTGAATGATTATCTGGATCACAGCCGTGATATGAACTTCAGCTATGTGGCGGTAAAGCAGCTGGAAGGTAAGTACCTGGTGCAGAATCGTGTGACCGGTGAGATCTTCGAGAGCCCGCAGATTCTGTATATGCTGGTTGCTGCATGCCTGTTCGCCAATTACCCGAAAGAGAGCCGTCTGGAATACGTTAAGCGTTTCTATGATGCCTGCTCTCTGTTCAAGCTGTCTCTGCCAACGCCGATTATGGCGGGTGTTCGTACGCCAACCCGTCAGTTCAGCTCTTGTGTCCTGATCGAGTCTGATGATTCTCTGGACTCAATCAATGCTACCGCCAGTGCCATTGTTAAGTACGTCAGTCAGCGTGCCGGTATCGGTATCAACGCCGGTCGTATCCGTGCGCTGGGTAGCCCGATCCGCGGCGGTGAAGCATTCCACACCGGCTGTATTCCTTTCTATAAACACTTCCAGACAGCGGTTAAGTCCTGCTCTCAGGGCGGTGTGCGTGGCGGTGCAGCAACCCTGTTCTATCCTATCTGGCATCTGGAAGTTGAATCTCTGCTGGTACTGAAGAACAACCGTGGTGTTGAAGAAAACCGTGTTCGTCATCTGGACTACGGTGTACAGCTGAACAAACTGATGTATACCCGTCTGATCAAAGGTGGCGATATCACTCTGTTCAGCCCGGATGAAGTACCGGGTCTGTACGATGCCTTCTTTGCCGATCAGGATGAGTTCGAGCGCCTCTACGTTCAGTACGAGAACGATCCGAGCGTACGTAAGAAGACAATCAAAGCCGTTGAGCTGTTCGGTATCATGGCTTCTGAGCGTGCTTCGACTGGCCGTATCTACATTCAGAACGTTGACCACTGTAATACCCACAGCCCGTTTGATCCGGCTGTAGCACCGGTTAAACAGTCTAACCTGTGTCTGGAAATCGCACTGCCGACCAAGCCGCTGAAGGACGTGAATGATCCAAACGGCGAGATTGCACTGTGTACACTGTCCGCATTTAACCTGGGGGCGCTGGAAGACCTGGATGAGCTGGAAAACCTGGCTGACCTGATCGTCCGTGCACTGGATAGCCTGCTGGATTATCAGGACTATCCGATCGAAGCGGCACGCACTGCATCTATGAACCGTCGTACTCTGGGTGTCGGTGTTACTAACTTTGCTTACTACCTGGCCAAGAACGGCGTCCGTTACTCTGACGGTAGCGCTAACGGTCTGGTACATAAAACCTTTGAAGCGATTCAGTACTATCTGCTCAAAGCATCAAACGAACTGGCGAAAGAGCAGGGCCCTTGTAAGCTGTTCAGCGAAACAACTTACGCCAAAGGTCTGCTGCCAATCGATACCTACAAGCGTGAAGTGGATGAGTTCTGTGAAGAGCCAGTGCACTACTTCTGGGAAACCCTGCGTGAGGATATCCGTGAATTCGGCCTGCGTAACAGCACCCTGACAGCACTGATGCCATGCGAGACCTCTTCTCAGATCACCAACTCTACTAATGGTATCGAGCCACCACGTGGCTACGTCAGTGTAAAAGCCAGCAAGGATGGGGTTATGAAGCAGGTTGTGCCTGACTTCACCAGCCTGAAGGATGACTATGAGCTGCTGTGGGATATCCCGACCAACGAGGGTTACCTGCAGCTGGTGGGTATCATGCAGAAGTTTGTTGATCAGTCGATCTCTGCCAATACCAACTATGATCCAGCGGCGTTCCCGGGTGACAAGGTTCCGATGAAACTGCTGCTGAAAGATCTGCTTACCGCATATAAATACGGCGTTAAGACCCTGTACTACCATAACACCCGCGACGGTGCGACCGATCAGCACGATGATCTGAGCGGTGGTTGTGAAGGCGGCGCCTGCAAGCTGTAGTCCACTACAGCAGCAAGAAATACACTAGTCAGGTCCGGAGTGCGATGCTCCGGGCTCCGGTTTATCACGTATACCTGTTAAGACACAGGCACCAGATAGCGAAACGAAATGTTATATTCAACGTTTGATCCGTCTTTCAATGATGCAACCAAAGAGCCGATGTTCTTCGGCCATAACGTTAACGTTGCCCGTTACGACAAACAGAAATACCCGATCATTGAAAAGCTGATTGAGAAGCAGCTGTCCTTCTTCTGGCGTCCTGAAGAAGTGGATCTGTCCACTGACCGTAAAGACTTCATGGGCATGCCGGAGCATGAAAAGCACATCTTCCTGAGCAACCTGAAGTATCAGACGCTGTTGGATTCGGTGCAGGGCCGTTCACCAAACATTGCGTTTCTGCCGGTAGTATCACTGCCTGAACTGGAAACCTGGCTGGAAACCTGGTCGTTCAGTGAGACCATCCACAGCCGTTCTTACACGCATATCATCCGTAACATCATTACCGAACCGTCTGAAGTGTTCGATACCATTGTTACCAATGAAGAGATCATCAAGCGTGCCGAGAGCGTAACCCGTCTGTACGATGCCTTCATCGAGCTGATGAATGTGTATCTGATTCAGGGCCCGGGCGTGCACACCATCGATGGCAAGGTCTACGACGTGACCATGCGCAATCTGAAGAAGAAACTGTACCTGACGTTGGTATCGATCAACGTACTGGAAGCGATCCGTTTCTACGTCAGCTTTGCCTGCTCTTTTGCGTTTGCCGAGCGTGCCATCATGGAAGGCAATGCCAAGATCATTAAGCTGATCGCCCGTGATGAAGCGCTGCACCTGACCGGTACCCAGTTCATGGTGAACATGCTGGCGTCCGGTGCTGATGATCCGGAATTCAAAGAGATCGCTGTTGAGTGCGAAGAGGAGGTCTACGAGATCTTCCGTGAAGCGGCTGAGCAGGAAAAAGAGTGGGCTGAATACTTGTTTAAAGACGGCTCCATGATCGGTCTGAATGCTAAGATTCTGGCTGATTACGTTGAATACATTACTAACGTGCGGATGAAGGCGCTGAATCTGAAAGAGATCTTCCCGCCGAAACAGAATCCGCTGCCATGGATGAACGCGTGGCTGGTCAGCGACAATGTGCAGGTTGCACCGCAGGAAGCAGAGATCAGCTCATATCTGGTAGGTGCGATCGACAATGAAGTGGGTGAAGACGACTTCGACGACTTCGACCTCTGAGGAACAGGCGATGGCCGGTATACCCCGAATCAAGGTCAACCATTACAGTACGTTTTACTACCAGTACGAATTTTCGCTACTGGATGCGCTGGAAGCTCAGGAAATTCCAGCGCCTTATAACTGCCGCGGTGGATACTGCGGTTGCTGCCGTGTCCGTCTGATCGATGGCGAGGTAGAAGAGGTGCAGGATGCGCTCTACGACACCGTTGGTGACGAAATCCTTACCTGTTGCACGAAGCCGGTTACTCACGTCGAAATTGAGATTCCGGAAGACTGAAATCTGTTCTATCTGTTAGTTTCACCCCGTTAGCGCAAGTTAGCGGGGTGTTTCTGCTTGCCGAAAGTTCTGCACAGTTGAAAACTTCTTCTTTTTCCTTGTGGATTAATTGAGTGTTTATTGATCAGTCAAACAGTTGTTTATGTGTAACTATATGAATTTATTGGTTAATAAATATTCAGGTGGAATTGTGCTCAATTTGCTGATAAGCCCGTATAATCAGCGTCTCAGGAGTTTGCTAAAAAGTAATTCACTGACTTATCCACAGTTTTTGTGCATAGGAAAAAGTTGACAGCTTGGTTAAAATAGCGATTACCCTAGCTGGTATAACTTTCTTACTATCCAATCTCCAGAGCCAATGAACCGAAAAAAGAAGATCAACAGCATCCTTAAGAAGAAGGCAAAAAAAGCCAATGCGAAGCTGCGCATTACCAATAAGCCTCGTTACATTTCAAAAGCTGAACGGCAGGCGATCGCGGAGCAGGAGAGTGAAAGTTGAGCGGTACACAGAAGAACAATCCTCTGCACGGTATTACACTTCAGCAGATCGTGACTGATCTTGAAGCAGAGTATGGCTGGGAAGAGCTGGGTGAGCTGATCAATATCCGTTGCTTTCAGCATGATCCCAGTATCAAGTCGAGCCTGAAGTTTCTGCGAAAGACCCCCTGGGCCAGAGAGAAAGTTGAACAGCTCTGGCTACGTCTGCGGGATGCAAAATCGATCTGGAAAAAATAATCGCTCTGTATCCTGACGATTTACACTGACTATACTGATAGCGGTCTCACATTGTGGAGATAGCTATGAACAACGAACCCGCCCTGATCAGTCTGATCGGCAATACCCCACTTATTCACCTGAAGAAAGCTTCAGAAATTACCGGCTGCACCATTCTTGGTAAAGCGGAGTTTCTTAATCCCGGCGGTTCGGTAAAAGACCGGACGGCGCTGGGGATTATCCAGGATGCAGAACAGCGTGGAACTCTGAAGTCCGGCGGAACCATTGTCGAAGGCACCGCTGGTAACACCGGAATCGGTATCAGCCTTATTGCAAATGCACTGGGTTATCGCTCGGTTATCGTGATGCCGGAAACCCAGAGCCAGGAAAAGAAGGATACCCTGCGCCTCTGTGGTGCCGATCTGCATCTGGTGCCTGCGGTTCCTCTGGCTGATCCCAATCACTACACCAAAGTATCGAGCCGACTGGCAAGACAGTTAAATGATGAGCATCCGGCGGGCGCGATCTGGGCTAATCAGTTTGATAACTGTGCGAATCGTGAGATCCATTATCAGACCACGGGCTTTGAAATCTGGCAACAGACGGCCGGAACTGTGGACGCTTTCTGCTGTGCAGTGGGCACCGGCGGTACGCTGGCTGGAGTGAGTACTAAGTTAAAAGAGAAGAACAGCGCAATCACTGTGGCTATCTCAGATCCGAAAGGCGCAGCGTTGTTTCGTTATTTCACTGAAGGTGAGTTAAAAGCCGAAGGCAGTTCGATTATGGAAGGCATTGGACAAAGCCGGGTGACAGATAATCTTACCGATACGGCCATGGATACCGGATTTGAAATTGATGATGCTGAGGCCCTGCAGTGGATATTTCATATGCTGATTCATGAAGGATTGTGTCTCGGAGGTTCCTCCGGGATCAATATTGCCGGAGCTGTCGCCCTGGCAAAAGAGTTGGGGCCTGGTCATACCGTTGTGACAATTCTGTGTGATATCGGCAGTCGCTATCAGAGTAAACTCTATAATCCGGCCTTTCTGAAGGAGAGAGATCTGCCTCAACCGGGTTGGCTGACCGGATAGTTCTGTTCCTGCCAGGCGCTGAAACCACCGTCCAGTGCGATAGCCCGGTCAAAGCCCAGTTGCTTCAGGGTGGCTGCCGCCAGTGTTGATATCTTACCCAACTGACAGTAGATCAGGATGCGTTGGGTTGGGTCACGCAATTCAGTATTTACTCGCAGCTCAAGTTGTCCCCGCGGTATATTAATTGCGCCCGGGATATGAGCCTGCCTGAATGCATCAGCTTCCCGGACATCCAGAACCAGCAGATCGCAGTCTTTGTTTTGCAATCTGTTGGCCAGCACAGCCAGTGACATAAAAGGCACTTTATCTGCGGCCTCGGCAATCAGTCCGGCCACTGTTTTACCGCCGGTCAGATTGGTTCGCAGTGCTTCTGTCAGATGATCAGGCATGTTCAGATTCAGACTGTTCATCATTTCAATAAAAGCAGATTCTTCATGGACCTGAAGGCGGGGGTTTTTAGTCAGTTCTTCTCCAAGCGTTGTGCAGCTTCTGTTGCTGTAGATATGGGCAGGGTAAACAGTGAGTGCTGGATCAAGCTTCAGCAGCTTATTGAACAGACTGAGATAAAGCTCGCCGGGGTTGCCACCAGGAAGATCAGTACGCCCGGTACCACCTATCAGTAAAGTATCACCGGTCAGTATCCTGTCTTCGGCCAGGATACTGATAGAATCGCCTGTATGCCCCGGAGTGTGCATTATTTCAAGTTTCAGGTTGCCGACCCGGACCATCTCACCATCATCCACATGAAAAGCAACAAAGGGAGCGGGACTGGCCCGGTGCATGATGACTGGAACGTCCAGCTGGGATGACAGCGTCTGGCTGGCGCTGAAATGATCTGCATGGGTATGAGTATCGATCAGATAGTGCAGTCTCAGGCCTTCCTGATTCAGCAGTGCCAGATAGCGATCTGTTAGCGATGATTCCGGGTCTACTATGACAGCGCTGCGTGTTTCGCTACAGCCAATCAGGTAGGACTGACAACCCCGATCAGTAGCAACCTGCTGGAATATCATCGCCATAGTTTTTATCCAATGCTGTGAGATGAAAGGCAGTATAGCAGTCGGGTATTCAGTCAGGGCTTTTCAGCAAATAGGGGTGTTAGTATTCACTCTCGCTGAACCCTTTTTATTGTGTATACCTGCATAGGTAAAACTACTTACAGCAAGATTTAATGCACAATGTGAAACATCCCTTATACGTGTTTCACAAAAATAATTCAAAAACAGTGATGCAAATCACTTGATTTATTTAAGCTATTGGAAATAAAAGGTTATTTTTTCTGTGTCGTTTATGTGAACGATTTGTTTCAGGGCCTTGCAGAATGCGGTCTGGAGCCACTTTCCCAAAAACAACTAACAGTTTTATCCACAGAAAATGTGAACAACTTATCTGGTGAAAAATGGATGGTGTCTGTGGAAATAGAAGGCACCAGGCTGGACCGCTCAGTGCCTGTGAAGGAGGTCGTCAGAAAAAGAAAAAACCGCTATTCAGTCTTCTCCTTGTATTCGCAGAGATCCTCGATCAGACAGCTACCACAGCGAGGTTTACGCGCGACACAGGTATAACGACCGTGCAGTATCAACCAGTGATGTGCGTCCAGCAGGAACTCCTTCGGTACAAACTTCATCAGCTTCTTTTCAACTTCCAGTACCGTTTTACCCGGTGCGATCTTAGTGCGGTTTGAGACCCGGAAAATATGGGTATCCACCGCCATTGCCGGCTGACCAAAAGCGGTATTCAGCACTACGTTCGCTGTCTTTCGGCCAACACCCGGCAGCGCTTCCAGATCTTCGCGGTTTTCCGGTACTACGGAGTCGTGCTTGTCGATCAGGATTTTACAGGCCTTGATCACATTCTCGGCTTTGGAGTTATACAGGCCGATGGTCTTGATATATTCCTTCAGCCCGTCAACGCCCAGGGCATAGATTGCTTCTGGTGTATTTGCGACCGGGAACAGCTTACGGGTCGCTTTATTCACCCCGACGTCGGTCGCCTGAGCTGACAGTGTAACAGCAACCAGAAGCTCAAAAGGGTTGCTGTATTCGAGTTCGGTTTCTGGATTCGGGTTGGCATCCCGCAGGCGGGTAAATATTTGGTGGCGTTTGTCTTTGTTCATAGTCCGGGCTTTGGCTGGGCTCGTAAGAAGGGTATGTTAGCGCAGCAAAGCTGCGAGTGGCTAGACCGGCGAGCGAAGCGCGCCTAGCTCGAACGCGGCTAAAGCCGCTTGCTTGTGGCTCGGAGCCTGCGATGCAAAGGCTCGTAGAAGCTTGCTAGTCACTTCCTGATGGCTATATTGGAATTTATTTATAGTAGGCAGAGAACGTTATGGATAACCACTTTTTAAAATCTTCGTTTCGAGAAAAGCTTATAGAGCATCTGTTCATAGGTGAAATGCTCAAACTATCCTGGAAAGGAGGTAGCTGTAGCATAGAAGTTGCAAAACCTGAGGTTGATAATCAGGGATATGACTTAATACTTGAGCATGAGGATGTCATTCGGCATGTGCAACTGAAGACTGCTCACCGAAACGCCAAAACCGCAAAGCAAAAAGTGCATCTGGCTCTTAATAAAAAACCATCTGGTTGCGTTATTTGGATCTATTTTAATGAAGAAACCTTAGAGTTGGGGCCGTTTCTTTTTTTCGGTGCCGATCCTAAACAGCCTTTACCGTGCATTGAGGGGATGAGAGTTGCTAAACATACAAAAGCAAATGCTCAGGGTATAAAGAATGAGCGTCCCGAGATTCGTGAAATACCAAAAGGACAGTTTCTGAAGCTTGCGACCGCCGAAGACCTTTATGCAAAACTATTCTGTTACTAGCAGTATAACTGTGGCGTAGGGGTAATCGCAGAAGCTTATTACATCAGTATTGGGATATAGTGGTGCGTTATAACGCACCCTACTGGGTTACTTACAAATATGCGATGAGCTTTTTCCAGCTACTAGCAAGGCTGGCTTGCCAGCCGTTCGAGCGAGGCAGGCTTTGCCTGCCGGTCTAGCCACTCACAATAAACCGGCCACTCCCTTCCCTAAAACCACCACCGCCGCCACAAACGAAACTGCCAACAGCGCCGTTTTGACCTTTGATCCTGGCAGATATTTGTCCAGATAGTGGGCCATCAGAAAGCCGATGAATACGCCCGGAAGAATTTTAAGGCTCAGCATAAACCCTTCGCTATCCATGCTGCCGCTGTATACCAGGGCAGCGATAGAGACTGGTGTGCCGATCAGGAAAAAAGCGGCCAGTTCGCTGCGGGCGGTGACTTTATCCTGGCCGGTGTAGACCAGTGCGATAGGGGGGCCTCCCACCGATGTCGCTGTACCCAGTACACCGGAGAAAAAACCGCCGATGGCGAGACTGACAGGTGTGGTCTGAATGCTGAAGGCTTTCCAGCTCAGCAGTACCGCCATTAACAGAGTGCTGCCGAACAGAAACTGCAGCCAGTGCTGGGAAACCAGGGTCAGAATCAATGCTCCGATCAGAGAGCCAGGGATACGGAAGACAATGGCTGGAATGATCCGGCGCCAGCTCAGTTGCTGTCGCTCCTTCACAACCATCAGCAGAGAGAGGCAGAAGCCGAGTACCAGAATCGGGCCGGGAACGAAGCGCTCATCGATCAGGAACAGCAGTGGTGCAGCCACCAGGCCGTAGCCAATGCCGATGATGCTTTGCAGAGCGATACCCACACTCACAATAATGACCGCAAGCAGTTCCGGATAGCTGTACATATGTTGCTGAACGCCTCAGAAATAAAAGACCCGCAGACAGGTGGTGCTACCTGTTGCGGGTCTTGTGAAATGGTTTAACCTGAAGTGCAGATTATACCAGATTCAGGCTGGCCTGTTAGCGACCACCGGCTCCCATTCGGGAGCGCTCACTGTTTTCTACCAGTACGCCTGCACCGATACGGTTAATGTCAGCCCAGAGCGCTTCATCAATGTCGATACCGAAATCGACACTGTGCTCTTTATTCAGAGCGATCTCTTCAGCACTGATATAGCGGGCATTACGGTTACCTTTAGAGTGCTGCAGTGAAGAAGTCAGATCGACCCGTGAGCTGCAGATAATAGTCAGCGCCTGCTTATCATCTTCGTTGACGGACAGGCTGGTGGTTGCTTCGCTGTAGCTCGGATAGCGCTCGCCAGCCTTAATCGCAGCAGTATGCTCGGTTACAGTCTGGCTACCATTCTGCCAGTAAGCTGCAACGCTGATACCTCGGCGACCGCAATCGGTCAGCGCCTTTAGGATAAACATCCGGTTATGACAGTTATGCACAGTTACCGTTGCGATTCCTGTTTCCAGCGCTTTGGCGTGAGCCAGATCCACAGACGCTGCAATGCTGTTCAGTGCACTACGACCGTGGCTGTCGATAATTGCTGAGGTGCTGTCTTCATAAATAACTGTACTCAGCGGCTTATCGCTGTCTTTATCGATATAAGGCAGTGCACGTTGCAGTTCAGCCAGACCGTTCAGGCCGTGCTTTTCCAGCCAGAGAATCATGTTGGCGGCATCTTCATAGTTACCAACGAAGTAACCGGTGGCTTCGAAGCAGCGACGTAAAGCTGCTTTCAGTTCGATCATAGATACATGCATCGGTATTCTCCTTACAGCGTTGGCGCCAGTGGCATAAACCAGTCATCGTTAAAGGTATGGCCGATATCCTCCAGCAGAGGCGCGCCCTGGAACATGGTGTTACGAACCCACAGCTTGGAGCGGGGATCGAACTTACCAACACCGAAGAATGCCAGCTTGGCACGCAGCAGGTGCATCGGCAGAATTTCGCGGTCCAGCAGGTTGGCCTGAATATCGCCGTAAATGCAGCGGTTCATGCTCTGGATCCGGCGGACAATACCGCGCAGTTTCGGACGCGCTACCATGAAGCGGGCAGTGCTGTGATCAGGGTTTTCTGCAGCGTATTCGCACAGTTGGTCGTAGCATTTACGCACAGCGTAGGCGACCCCCAGTGCCATCTGCTTCTCTTTGCCATCTTCTTCAGTGGCATCACCGAGACGGGGCTCCATTTTCTCTTCGGAGCGGTACCAGAAGGTATCTTTGGCACCATTGACGGAGAAGTCATAATCCAGCGCCCACTTGTAGCGGTTCTCGATTACCTGCTGCAGTTCGGAAACCGGCATCACCGGGTCCAGATCCAGAAATTCCTCGGCGGTGTGATAATCTTCCAGATCATCAACCAGCTCTGGGTATAGCTCCAGCATTACTGAAACCAGCAGCTCCTGACCCTGCAGGGAGCAGTTTCCCTCGCTCCAGTGCAGCAGACTGTCCCAGCTTTCGATACCGTCGCTGGTGTGCTGTCTGATCTTTTCCAAATCATTCAGAACCTGCTTGTTGTTGTCAGTCTGCCATTCGTCCTCGGTCACTGTTTCAGCAGTGTGGACACCGGAACGGTTCAGCAGCTCAGAGAATTCGTTTTTTACCCGCTCGTTGATGTTACCCAGTACACGGACGCGGGCCAGCGCCAGTTCGCGCATCTCAACCCACTGATTAATCAGCAGAGGGTGGTTGATCAGGTAAGGTGCCATACCCAGACCGGTGGAGTTACCAATACCGAAGAAGCGTTTTACTTCCGGCAGCATCGGTGTGTAAGTATCCGGTGCACTGTGCTTAGCGATGTGCTCAGCCTGCAGCAGGCTGAAGTTACGCAGCATCAGGCAAACAAACATCTCGGCCGCAAAGGGGCGGGCAAAATCGGCATGGCGGGAAGCTACTTTTTCCCAGTCAGCCATACCCAGCTTACCGCTGCCGTATACGGCGGTGGTACGGTACAGGTAACCGACTTTAGCGATCTGTGCGACATCCGGCTGTTCACCTTTTGCCAGTTGATCGACCACATAGTCAAAGTTACGGGCACTGCGGTTAGCACGGGACAGGACGAATACACGGGCATCAACCCGACCGGCTTCTTGCAGCGGAACGTTCTGACGCAGCTTTTCCAGATAGATATCGTCAACTTCACCGTCAACCAGGGCCATAGTCAGGTCCCACTTGGTGGCGATTACACGGTCGTTACGTTCTTCCGGCGACAGGTAGTCGGAAAACAGTACAAAGCTGTACAGCTTGTTCGGTGTTTTAATTTCGTAAACAACGGTACCGTAACCCTGGTTATCCAGATCGAAGCGCGCCGCTTCAATCTGCCAGCGTTCACGCATAATGCGGCGTACCAGAGTACGCATAAAGCTCAGTCGGCTCTGGTGGATTGAACCGAGTCGCTCCAGATTCATAACCTGATCAGCAGGACGCAGAGGCAGCGCATTGTCGCCTCGTAATGCCGCCTGAATTGCAGCTGGCGTGGTCATCTTAATTATCCTCATTCTTAACAGCACATCATCGGGTGTACAGCACAGATGTGTCGGTAACCTGAACCGCTTATACGCGGTTCTGTTGCTCGTGGCTCTGCCGGTTACGGTTGTTGTGTAGTTATGCAGAGTGAGCGATCAAACGAGGGCTGTAACGTAAGTCTGGCACTTTTTCAGGCCATAGCCATCTGTTTCGATCTGCATACATCATCAGCGATAAAGCAGATCGCGCACAAATCAGAAGGTTATATCGCCTGATAAGTGAAACTTATCGCGAGGCTTGAAACTATTATTTTTTCTATGGTTAATCAGCCGCTGTGTTGCAGAATAAAATCCACCAGGGCCTGTGCCGGAGGGGTCATGGACTTATCTTTCAGCTGCACAATACCTATGCGCCTGACGACTGTTGGCGTCGATAGAGGGATAAACCGTAGGGTTTTACTGTCCCGGGGAAAAGCATACTGGGGCAGGGTAGTGATACCGAAGCCTGCTTCCAGCATGGCGATCAGCGAGATCATATTCGATACGTAGAATTGTGACTGGCCTAACAGAGGGCTGGCTTCGCTGTCTTCCAGTAGTCGCGAAGTACCGTTTCCGATCAGACGATGTTTTCGCAGCTCTTTCCAGTGCAGTTCTTTTTCTTCAGCCAGTGGATGATCAACCGGACACACCACACCGATCTGGTCTTCCCAGATCTGGGTGTACACCTTGTCGTGGTGTTCATATTCATGGAACAGATGACAGATACCGAAATCCACCTGCTGGGTTTCCACCATCTTCAGTACCGCATCGGAGTTATCGTCATAGAAGCTGATATGCAGTTCCGGACTACCCGCGACAAACTGCTGGAGTAACTCTGGCAGTACCTGACTGGCAATCGAAGGTACTGAGGCGAGACGCAGGTGGCCGGTTTTATGCTCTGCCAGCAGCGTCATATCCTGGGAAATACGATCGTGATGCTCGATCAGTTCTTTTGCTTTGGGCAGGAACAGCTGACCAAAAGGGGTGAGCTCGGTTTTGGCGGTCTTGGCGTTGCGCTTCTCAAACAGAGACTCACCCAGCTTATTTTCCAGATCCCTTATAGAAAGCGAAATCGCTGGCTGAGTTCGGTGGGCTTTTTCCGCTGCTGCATGGAAACCTTTCAGCTCAGCAACCCAGACAAAATGACGTAATTGGGCGATTTTGAATTCAGGCAGCATAGCGCACCTCCCACAGCTTAAAGTTGATCCGATAAGTAAACCTTATCGTCGGATATTAATTATTAATTTTTATTATTAAATCACGGGGCCTAAGATGAAGCCAACTACATTCAGGAGGTTTATATGTCTGATTCCGTTTTTCGTAATTACATTGCAGGTGAGTGGGTAGAAGGTAACAAAGGCAGCGTGGCAAACATCAGCCCTGCCGATACCAGCGATGTAATCGGTCAGTATGCTCAGGCTGACAAAGCGCAGACTGAGGCGGCTATCGCTGCAGCAGCAAAAGGTCAGGAAGAGTGGGCTAAGAGTGGTCTGGAGCAGCGTTACAGCGTCCTGATGGCAATTGGTGACGAACTGATCGCACGTAAAGATGAGCTGGGTGCGATTCTGGCACGTGAAGAAGGTAAAACACTGGCAGAAGGCGTGGGTGAGACTTACCGTTCCGGTCAGTTCTTTCACTACTACGCGGCTGAAGTACTGCGTCAGATGGGTGAGACCGCTGACTCTGTACGTCCGGGTGTTGAAATCGAGACTCGCCGTGAGCCTGTCGGTGTTGTGGGTATTATCACGCCGTGGAACTTCCCGACTGCAACAGGTGCATGGAAAATTGCACCGGCACTGGCATTCGGTAACGCTATTGTATGGAAGCCTGCTAACCAGGTACCTGCATCCGCATGGGCGCTGACTGAAATCATCTCTCGTCAGAACCTGCCAGCCGGTACTATGAACCTGGTTATGGGCCCGGGTGCGGAAGTGGGTGATGTAATGATCAACTCCCGCGGTATCAATGCTCTGACCTTTACCGGTTCCCTGGAAACAGGTCGTAAGGTTGCAGCATCAACTGCTGTAAACCTAGTTAAGTGTCAGCTGGAAATGGGTTCTAAGAATGCACTGGTTGTTCTGGACGATGCGGATCTTGATAACGCTGTTGAGTGTGCTGTTAACGGTGCATTCGGTGGTACTGGCCAGAAATGTACAGCCTCTTCCCGTCTGATCGTCACTGAAGGCATTCACGATCGCTTCGTTGATGCAGTGATCGAGCGCATGAAGAAGCTGGTTGTGGGTCACCCTCTGAAAGACGGTGTTCACATCGGTGCAGTGGCTGATGCCCGTCAGATGGAATCCAACCTGAAGTACCTGGAGATCGCCAAGAACGAAGGCGGCAAACTGGTCTACGGTGGTGAAGTGCTGAACGAAGAGCAGGAAGGTTACTACATGCAGCCGGCACTGTTCACCGAAACCAGCAATGACATGCAGATCAACCGCGAAGAAGCATTCGCGCCAATCGCTTGTGTAATCAAAGTTAAGAACTACGAAGAAGCACTGGCGACCCTGAACGATACTAACTTCGGTCTGACGGCAGGTATCTGCACCGAGTCCCTGAAGTACGCGTCTGACTTTAAGCGCAACGCTAAGACTGGCTGTGTAATGGTTAACCTGCCAACTGCAGGTACTGATTACCACGTACCGTTCGGCGGCCGTAAAGATTCCAGCTTCGGTCCTCGTGAACAGGGTACTTACGCTAAGGAATTCTACACCGTTGTGAAAACCACCTACATCCGCGCATAACGGGAGCAGGTCGATGAGCAGAGAGCTTCATAACGAAATGATCGTGATCGACGGTCTCCAGTATTCTAACTGGAACCGTCAGATCTTCGAGCAGTTACGCGAAGGCGGTGTGACTATGGTTCACGCCACCATCGTCTACCACGAGCAGATCCGTGAAACGCTGTTGCGGATTGCCGAGTGGAACCGTCACTTCGAAATGAACAGCGACCTGATCATGCCTATCAAGAGCGCGGCGGATATCCGTCGCGCCAAAGAGCTGGGCAAGGTCGGCATCATGTTCGGAGCGCAGAACTGCTCACCGATCGAAGATGATATCGGCATGGTCGAGGTGATGCGCGAGCTGAACCTGATGATCATGCAACTGACGTACAACAACCAGAGCCTGTTGGCCTGCGGTTGTTACGAAGCAGAAGATAGTGGTGTTACCCGCTTTGGACGCCAGGCGATCAAAGAGATGAACCGTGTGGGGATGATCGTGGATATGAGTCACTCCGGTGAGCGTTCCACTCTGGATGCGATCGATATTTCCGAACGTCCAATTGTTATTTCCCACGCGAATCCAACCAGCTTCCACGCGGCTAAGCGCAATAAGTCCGATACCGTACTGAAAGCGCTGGGTGAATCCGGTGGTCTGCTGGGCTTCAGTCTCTATCCGTTCCATCTGAAGAACGGTCCGGACTGCACCCTGGAAGAGTTCTGCGACATGGTCGCCAGTACTGCTGATCTGATGGGCGTTGAGCACATCGGTATCGGTACTGATCTCTGTCAGGAGCAGCCATTGTCTGTTCTGGAATGGATGCGTAACGGTCGCTGGTCCAAAGATATGGATTATGGCGAAGGTTCTAAGTCCAACGCCAACTGGCCACGACCACTGTCCTGGTTCCGGGACAGCCGTGATTTTCCGAATCTGACCCACGGTCTGTTGCAACGTGGTTTCAGTGAAAGTGACGTCGCTAAGATCATGGGACTGAACTGGCTGAACTTCCTGGAAGATGGCCTGAAAAGCCAATAATTCCCTGTTTTAAGTGCTTGTAGAGTGGGCTGATGAGAGTCCGGCTCACGCTACAGGTTTGCCTGATAACCAATAAATATAAAGATCCGTCAGGAGACTATAATGAGTAATTCAACTCAAGCGGCCGCTGCCCCACAGGCGGCTATGACAGATAAGAAGTTGCTGGCAGGTGTCGACCTACCAGTATTTCTGATCAGCGGTGGTGTGCTAGCACTGTTTGCAGCTTTAGCCCTGTACGACATTGACCTGATGTCTGGCTGGGTAAACACTGCCTTCGCTACCTCCACTAAATACTTCGGTGCCTACTGGCAGGTACTGCTGCTGTTAACCTTTGTGATCGGTCTGTTCCTGACGATTGGTCGTACGGGTTCCGTCGTGCTGGGTGGCGTTAAAGTCCCTGAAATGCCGACCTTCCAGTGGATTTCTGTAATCATGTGTACCCTGCTGGCCGGTGGTGGTGTGTTCTGGGCTGCTGCTGAGCCAATGGCTCACTTTACCTCTGCGCCACCTCTGTTTGCTGGAACAGAAGCGGGCAGTGTTCAGGCGGCATACAATGCGCTGGCACAGAGCTTTATGCACTGGGGTTTCCTTGCATGGGCAATTCTGGGTAGTCTGACCGGTATTGTATTTATGTACCTGCACTACGAGAAAGGCCTGCCGCTGAAGCCGCGTACTCTGCTGTACCCTGTATTCGGTGACAAAGTGATGACTGGCCCTCTGGGTGCAATCGTTGATGCCAGCTGTGTACTGGCGGTTGTTGCCGGTACTGTGGGGCCTATCGGCTTCCTGGGGCTGCAGGTGAGCTTTGGTTTGGAAAAACTGTTCGGTATCCCGAATACCTACGGTACTCAGGTAACGATTCTGGTCGCTCTGATCGCTATCTACACCATCTCTGCGGTGACCGGTGTAACCCGCGGTATTCAGATTCTGAGCCGTGCTAACGTGTTCCTGGCATTCCTGCTGATGGCATTCATCCTGGTGTTTGGCCCAACGGCTTTCATCATCGATAGCTACCTGCACTCTTTTGGTATCTATCTGGATCAGTTCATTCCAATGGCGACTTTCCGTGCCAGCCCTGGCTGGCTGGACTGGTGGACCGTCTTCTTCTGGGGCTGGTTCCTGGGTTACGGCCCGCTGATGGCGATGTTTGTTGCGCGTATTTCTAAAGGTCGCACCATCCGTGAAATGGTACTGCTGATCTCCATCGTTGCGCCGGTAATCACCTGCTTCTGGTTCACCATTGTTGGTGGTAGTGGTCTGGCATTTGAACTGGCGAACCCGGGTGTAATCTCTGAGCCGTTCACTGGTTTCAACCTGCCTGCAGCACTGCTGGCGATCACCGAACAGCTGCCAATGGGCTTTGTAGTCTCTGTACTGTTCCTGATCCTGACCACGATCTTTGTGGCGACAACCGGTGACTCCATGACTTACGCAGTATCTATGGTAATGACCGGTACTGATCACCCACAGACCTCTGTTCGTGTGTTCTGGGGCATCATGATGGGTCTGGTTGCAGCACTGCTGATCTCCATCGGTTCAGGTGGTATTTCCGCACTGCAATCCTTCATCGTTGTGACCGCTGTACCGGTATCTCTGGTATTGCTGCCATCCCTTTGGGCTGCACCTCAGATCGCTCGCAAGATGGCGGACGATCAGGGACTGTAATCTATACGTCAATTTCGGACCGTTATAGGTGTAATGGAAGCGGCGAGTGTCGCTTCCTTTTTTTTACCCTCAAGAAAGTGAAAGTAATGAAACAAGCTGTAAAAACTGACCTGTTTGCATCAAAAGCACCACTGGAGTGGGCTGTAATCGCTAATGGACAACTGTCCACGGCACAGATCCCTATCGATGCAACAGGTAAAGTGGTTGAAGGTGGCATCGAAGCGCAGGCACGTCAGACCATGGAAAACTTCAAACACACAATTGAAGCGGCTGAGCTGACCATGGATAACGTTACTCAGGTGCTGATCTATGTCACTGATCGTGATCAGCTACCGGTGTTTAACAAAGTTTATGCTGAGTATTTTGAAGCGCCATACCCGAACCGTGCAGCGATGATCGTTGCGGGTCTGGCCCGTGAAGAGATGCTGTGCGAAATCGTTGCTTATGCGGCGGTACCAGAGGCTCAGTAAGTATCCCGATATAGTCCTTTGCCAAAAAAGGATTTTTAGCGCATTACGGAAGTAATGCGCTTTTTTTATGTGTGAAAAAAACGTCGTGGCTAGACCGCATCGTAAACGATGCTCGCTCGACCGCGGCTGAAGCCGCTTGCAGGTGGCTCGGAAAAGCGAAGAGCGGGGATCGGTGTGATTCTGGTTTAGGAAGGGCTGCTGTGGGAAATAAGATGGACCCACCTCCTTTGTGCCATGCTTAACGCATTAAGCCTGGTTCGGCATCTAAAAGAGAGGGTCCATACATGAGT